>CAZTOE010000007.1:0-38158 GCA_964615045.1 uncultured Spirochaetales bacterium | reverse complement strand
CGACTGGCGCACGAACAGCGTCGTGTCGAAAGGAATCGAATACTCGAGACCTTCCGGAAAATCCCCCGAGAGCCGATCCATGGTGGCGCGCACGCTTTCGGCGACCTGGAGGGCGTTGGCACCCGGCAGCTGATAGATCGCGATCGCCGAGGCGACGTTGCCCGAGAGCTCGGAGAACATGTCGTAGTTCTGACCGCCGAGCTCGACCCGTGCCACGTCTCGGATCCGGACCACCCGGCCCTCCTCGCCGGTCCGCACGATGATGTTCGCGAACGCCTCAACGTCGTCGAGACGACCGAGGGTTCTAATCGTGTATTGGAAATTTTGGCCCGGCGGTGTGGGAGGCTGGCCGATCTGACCCGCTGCAACCTGGACGTTCTGCTCACGGATCGCGTCGACGACTTCGTTCGTGGTGATGCGCCGGATCTCGAGCTTCTCCGGATCGAGCCAGATCCGCATGCTGTAGTCGCTTCCACCCATCAGGAAGACGTCGCCCACGCCGTTGATCCGGGAGAGCTCATCGCGCAGGCGCAGCAAGGCGTAGTTGTTGAGAAAGATGTCGTCGTAGCGCCCGTCGGGTGAGGTCAACATGATCAGCTGAACGATCGCGGTCGACTTCTTCTTGGTGGTGACCCCCTGTCGTTTCACTTCTTCCGGGAGCTTGGGTTCCGCGATGGCCACCCGGTTCTGGACCAGGACCTGGGCCATATCGAGGTTGGTCCCCACCGCGAAGCTCACCGTGAGTTTGTAGACGCCGTCACTTCCCGAGGTCGACGACATATAGATCATGTCTTCGACGCCGTTCACCTCTTGCTCGATCGGTGCGGCGACGGTTTCCGCCAGCACTTCTGCGTTGGCGCCCGGATAGGTCGCCTTCACCTCTACGGTGGGGGGAACAATCTCGGGATACTGGGCCACGGGCAGCACAAACACGGTCACGCCGCCGGCGATCACGATCGCGAGGGCGAGGACTGTGGCAAAGATCGGCCGTTCGATGAAGAAGCGCGACATGCGTCGAAGCTCAGTTCGTCGCCGGCATGCTGGGGACGTCCGATCTCGCGGACTCGTCTGCCCGTCGCGGCGTCACGCGAGCGCCGGGGCGAGCGCGCAGGATTCCGTCGACGACCACCCAGTCGTCGGGATTCAGGCCCGACGCCACCACGCGCATTCCTTCCACCGTCGAGCCGGTTTCGACCCCGCGTTGCTCCACGACGCCCTCGTCACCCACGACCAGGAGGTAGGTCCCGGCCTGGTTTTGACCGAAGGCGCGTCCGTTCACCAACAAGGCCCCTTCGTGCACGCGCCGCTCGATGCGCAGCCGTGCAAACATTCCGGGCAGGAGACGTCTGGGCTGGGGATTGTCGAAGATCGCCCGCATCAGATAGGTGCCGGTATCGCGATCGATCTCCGCGGCGAGATAGTCGAGCTTGCCCGCGATCGGGTAGCCCTCGTCGGTGGCCCGCCCGAGCTCGACCGGGATTTGGCGGATCCCGTCGATCGTGGCCGCCGCTTCATCGGGGTTGCGCGCCTCCGCGATCTCCAAAAGCTCGCGTTCGCTCATGCTGAAGGTGGCGTAGATCGGATCCAGCTGAACGACGTTGGTCAAGTGCGTGCGCTCCCCGGCGCCGACGAGGTTCCCCGCGTCGACCAGAGTGCGGGTCACCTGCCCGGCGCTGGGCGAGCGAATCTGCGTGTAGGAAAGGTCGAGTGCGGCCCGCTCCCGATCCGCGCGGGCGCCCGCCAGGCGGGCCTCCGCACCGTCGCGGTCGGCGCGCGCTTCGAGGACTTCGACTTCGCTCACCGCCCGGGTCTTGAGCGCCTCTTCGAGTCTCGACAGCCGGGCTTCGGCGAGCGCCAGCGACGCTTTCTGCTGGTCGACGGCCGCGTCCGCGCGCGCCAGGGCGGCGCGGTACTCGGCCGGCTCGATCGTGTAGAGCAGCTCGCCGGCCTCAACGTAGTCGCCTTCCTGGAAATGGAGCTTGCGCAGCCAGCCCTCAATTCGCGCCTGAATCTGAATTGTGGCCACGGCCTCCGCTTGACCGGTGAGCTCGAAATACTCCGTCACGTTGCGCTGCTCAGGCTGCGCCACCGTGACTTCGGGCGGAGGGGGTTCGACGTACTCGTTGCCCCCGCCGCAGCCGAGCGTGCAAACGAGGGCGACGGCTAGGCAGAGGTCAACGCCGGGGGGCTGGAAACGCATCTACTCCCTTCGGGGCCGCGAAGAACCTGCCGCGGTCACGGTAACGATTTGGGCAGCGAGGTCACCAGTAGCAGCATCCCGACCCCACCGGCTACCAGGGACGCGAGGAGAATGCCAACCTTCGCGGCCTCGAGGATGGTGCCGGTGAGGGCCAGGCCGGCGATGAAGAGCGACATCGTAAATCCGATCCCGGCCAGACAGGCACCGCCCGCGAGCGGGGCCCAGCCGACGCCCTCCGGCAAGCGCGCCACACCGAGCGCCACCGCGGCGGAGCAGAAGAGCAGGATCCCCACCGGTTTTCCAACTACGAGTCCCGCTCCCACGGCGAGGGCGACCGGTTCGCTCAGCATGCCGCCCTGAACGGTGACCCCGGCGTTCGCGAGGGCGAAGATGGGCATGATCACAAACGCCGTCCACGGATGGATCGCGTGCTCAAGGCGCTCGAGGGGAGACATCGATTCCCGTGCCGCCCGCTCCACCTGGCTCAACAGTCCGCGGCGGGCGCTGCCGCTCGGCGTCTCGCCATGCCACAGCTTCGCCGCGCGCGCCAAGACCCTCTGCAGCCCTTCGCCGCTGACCCACGGTCGGACAGGGGTCAAGAGTCCCAGGAGGACCCCGGCGATCGTGGCATGAACGCCCGACTCGTGGAACGCCTCCCAGATGAACAGGCCGAGGACGACGTAGACCGGCACGGAGCGGACGCCCAAGCGCTCGAAGAGAACCACAACTGCAATCCCGAGGCACCCCAGCGCGAGCGCCCATCCGTGGATCGCTTCGGTGTAGCCAATCGCGATGACGAGGATAGCTCCGATGTCGTCGGCGATCGCGAGGGACAGGAGGAGCACGCGCAGCCCGAGCGGCGCGCGCGGACCGAGGAGCGCCAGACAACCCACGACGAACGCGATATCCGTCGCCATCGGGATCCCCCAACCGCGCGCCGCCTCGCCCTCACCCACCAGCGCGAAATAGACGGCCGCGGGCACCACCATGCCGCCGAGTGCGGCTGCGAGCGGAAGTAGTGCGCGGCGAAGATCGCGGAGTTCGCCGAGCACCAACTCTCGCTTCACCTCGAGACCCACGACAAAGAAGAAAATCGCCATCAGCCCGTCGCTCACCCAATGCTTGAGCGAGTGATCGAGAACGAAGCTGCCAACCCCCACGGAGAACGATGTCTTCCAGAACGCCTTGTACGCGTCTGCCCAGGGCGAGTTGGCGACCGCGAACGCCATTCCGGCGGCGAGTAGCAGCACCACGCCGCTCGCGGCTTCGATATGGAGAAAGCGACTGAGCGGCCGGACCAATCGGTCAATCGGTTCGGCGGGAAGCGCAGATCGGAGCGGAGTCATGGCCGCCAAAATCGACCAATCGACGAGGCTGCGCAACTGCGCGCCCTGACGGTACCCGTCGAGTGCGTTCGAGTGCGTGAACCAGTGCGGTCAGCGGCCTTCGGGCGCTTCGGAAAGAATCTCGCGAAAAGTCGCTCGGTCGATGTTGCCACCGCTCAGCACGACGCCCACCCGCTGACCCCACCAATGTCCGCGCTCCTTGAACAGAGCCGCGAGGGGCGCCGCCCCGGCTCCTTCCGCAACGTTGTGGGTGTCGTCGAAGTAGTTTCGCACTGCTTCGCGGATCTCCGCCTCCGAGACCGCTACGATGTGGTCGACGTGGGACCGGATGATGGCGAGGGCCTCCGGATGGGGCACGCGCACCGCCAAGCCGTCGGCAACCGTGTCGGGCGGCCCACAAGAAACGGGTTCGCCGCGCTCCACGGAACGCAGATAAGTCGGCGCGTTCTCCGCGACTACGCCGATCACGGCGGTATCGAGTCCCAGGGCCTCCCGAGCCGCCATCACCCCACAGATACCGGAACCCAGGCCGATCGGGACGTAGACGGCTCCCAGTCGAGGCGCTTCCCGGAAGAGCTCGAGCGCGTAGGAGGCCACACCGCGCAGGAGCAGCGAGTCGAACGAGGGGATCATATGGAGCCCCCGCTCGCTGGCGAGCTCGCGCGCGTATTCCAGGGCGTCCTGGAAATCTTCCCCGTGCTCGACCAGTGAGGCGCCGAGCGCGCGCATGGCGAGGTTCTTCGTCCGGCTGTTGCCCTTGGGGACGACGATCGTGGCCTGGATGTCGCGGCGCCGCGCGGCGAAGGCAACGCTCTGCCCGTGGTTGCCGCGCGTCGCCGCGATGACACCCGGCAGCGGACCCCGTCGGGCGAGATCGTCGAGATAGACGAGCCCCCCGCGCACCTTGAAAGCCCCGGTCGGCAGATGATTCTCGTGCTTGACCCAAACCTCGGTTCCACAGCGGAACGAGAGCAACGGCCACACAAGCTGGGGCGTCGGACCCACCGTCTGGTGGACGATGCGGGTCGCGGCCTCGATCTCCGAGAGGGCGGGAAGCACGGCCGGAGGATACCTCGGGGGTACCGCGGGGCCGAATCGGGTCAGCCCAAACGCCAGGCCACAGGGCGGATCATGCGCCAGCTCATGCCGCTTTGGGCAGGCCCGAACCGGCCCGCCGCGTGGGTTCATGGCGTACGGGGCCTTGGCGGCCCGCCGCGCAGAGCGGGGGCTGTTTCGCCAGCAGCGCACCGCGTAGGGTGCCTACACCGCCGGCCGCGGCCACAGCGACCAAGAAATAGACGATGGAACTCAAGATTTAGGGTCCTCCTCTCACCCGTCGAGGAACATCGGGTCGGTTTGTGGCTCAAAGGTGTCCGAATCGTGAAATGTTCGCGTTCGCATCCGACGTTCCAGGAGGGGAGCGGGGGTGATACCCTTGGGCTTGTTTTGGATCCGGGAGGGGGTGCGGCTCGCGCGATCGAACCATCGCTCAACCGAGCGAGAACCAAGGCCGATCGAATAGCCATGGGTGAAGCGGCGCTTCAGGCATCAGATTGCGACGTGTTGAGCCGTCGGGTGCATCCCCTCCATCTTCGCCAGCGTTTGGGGATCGAAGCCGACCGCGACGCGCTGGTGTTCGGCCAGGGCCGAAATTTCTTTCACATCGAGAACTGGTATGGGGCGCGCCCTCTCATCCGCTCGTCCCTGCGCCTGTGCGGCCTGCACGGGCGGGGGCGCCGCAATGCCCTCACCATCCAGGCGCGCTCCCACGACGTCGCACTGGCTCGCCTCCCGGCGCCGTTTCGCGGGTTCAAGATCCTGCATTTGAGCGATCTCCACCTCGACATGAACCCACTCATGACACCAACCCTCATCGAGCGGCTTCGCGACCTCGACTACGACCTCGTCGTGCTCACTGGAGATTTCCGGGCACAAACCCATGGACCGATCGAGCCGGCCCTTGATGCGCTGGAGCAGCTTCGACCCCATCTGCGGGCTCCGACCTACGGGGTGCTGGGAAATCACGACAGCATCCGGATGGTGCCGCGCCTTGAGGCGGCGGGAATCCAGATGCTCTTGAACGAATGGATCCCGATCGAACGAGGCGGCAGCAGTCTCTACCTGGCAGGGGTCGATGATCCCCACTACTACCGCGCCGACAACCTGGAGCGGTCCTGTGAAGGGATGCCCGACGCAGAGACTTCGATCCTGCTGTCGCACTCGCCTGAGATCTATCGACAAGCGGCCCATCTCGGCTTCGATCTGATGTTGTGCGGTCACACCCACGGTGGTCAGATCTGTCTTCCGGGAGGCATCCCGCTGCTGACCAATGCGCGCTGTCCTCGCGCGTTCGTCCGCGGAGGCTGGAACTACCACCAACTCATCGGGTATACGTCGGCGGGATCGGGCACGGCGGTCGTCGACGTGCGGCTGAATTGCCCCCCGGAAGTCACGATCCACTCGCTGCTTCCCGCGTGAGGCCCGGTTAGCGACGGCGCTTGCGGATCTTCAAATGAAACAAGAGCTCCGACGCCACGATCTCCATGACGAAGAAGAGGACGGAGATCGCGAGGATGTCCCACCCCCCCAGTGACCACCGCGATCGAAACGCGAGGAGTGGAAGCGCGGCCTCCGGGATCTGGTCGAGGACGAGCAAGCTGTCGCTGCTGGCGATGCCCAGGCGCCGCTTGATGAAACTCGAGATCACATCGCCGGCCATCGCGCACAAGCCGAAGCCGACACCGACCCCTGGCGGCAGCCCTAGGAGCGCTCCGATCGAGGCCGTGCCGAGCCCGGCCGCTGCCACGCCGCGCCAGGTCTTGGAAGGCCCCAACAGCGGGCGGCGATCGAGAAACCGCACCCCGCAATCGAGCGGCCAGGCTAGCCGTGCGCCGAGCGCGTTCCGGGCGAGGATCGGGGCACCGTTCGCCGCTGCCAGCAAAACCAGCAGCTCGGCCGTCGACGTCGCATCCGCCACCCCATCCTCCGCTGCACAAGGCCTCGCATGAGTTCCCTGCTGACCCTGCAAGCGCTCCCCAACGCGATCACGTGGGCGCGCCTGATGCTGGTCCCGGCGGTGCTGATCCTAGCCTGGCAGGGCCTGCCCCGGATGGTCATTGCGCTACTCGCCGTTTCCTTCGCGTCGGACCTGTTGGACGGCTATCTGGCGCGGAAGCTCGGCGCGGTCTCGGCATTTGGCGCCAAGCTCGACACCCTCGTGGATTTCGGGATGTACCTGGCGATCGGAGGGGCGGCCCTGCGCCTCTGGCCCGACCTGGTCGCGCGCGAGGCATCTTTTTTCGGGGCCGTCGTGCTCAGTTTGCTTGCGCCCGCTGCGGTGGCACTGCTCAAGTTTCGCTCCCCTACGAGCTACCACACGTTTGCCGTCAAAGCGGCCGCCCTGTGCGTGGGGGGGAGCTTGATCGCCCTCTTCGCCGGGGGGCCCGCCTGGCCGTTTCGGTGGTCCACACCGCTCTGCGTAATCGCCGCGCTCGACGAGATCGCGATTACGTTGACCCTCGACCGCCCGCGCTCAGACGTCCGTTCGTTCTGGCACCTGCAGCGACTCCGCCAGAGCACGCGGCGGACGCGATAGCGAGTCGGCCCGGTAGCGAAGGAACCGCAACTCGGAAGACCAGAAATCGTCCGGCAGACCCGCCTTGGCTTTGAGGGCGCGTAGGAAGTCTCCCGGTTCGGGCAACTGCTCCCAGACAGCCGGCAGGAACGTGGCACGTCGCCGCGCCCATTCGAGGATCAGGCCGTCGCGTCCGGGTCGGATCGAGGCGATCAAATGCGCTTCGGACGGGGCCTGGATCGGCTCCGCGGGGCTTAGCACCGAGATCTGAAGGTCGAGCTCCGCCCACTGAGCGGACGCTAGAGGGGCAAAGCGCGGGTCGAGGAAGGCTGCGGCGAAGGCGTTGTGCGCCACGTCTACGACCAGGGGCCGCGAGGCTTCCAGAGTACCAATGCAGCCACGTAGCTCGCCCGCGCAGCGGAGGGTGACGAAACTCGCACCCGGGGTGCGCAAGGCGGCCGACCCCTCATCGGAGCGAGGCTCGAGCGGTACCCCATGCTGGAGCCCATGCTCGATGGAGGCTTCGGCGACCTCGTATAGGCACTCCGCATCACGCGAATGCATAGGCACCGTAGCCCACCACTGCGTCCCGGAGGCCCGTGGTGTCTCCCGAGTTGCGCACGTCGAGGGTTTCGACGCACAGCCCGCGCCGCTGCGCGAGGAGCAAAAGTCCGCGAATCCCCACCCGACCGCAGGCGGACTCCGCGTGGAGGCCTTCGGGCCGGAGCGCTTCGATCGCAGCGGTGGTTTCAGCGTCGAGCCTCTTGGCGACGGCGTAATCGTGATAGTGGCTCAGGTCACTGCTGACCACGACGAGCGTGTCGGGTGCGTCCCACAGCACGTCCAGCACCTCGGCCACTTCCAGCGCTGTCGCATCGCCGGTCACCAGGGGCACGAGCGTGAATGCGCCCAGCACCTCCTGGAGGAAGGGGAGCTGCACCTCCAGGCTGTGCTCCTGAGCGTGGGCTTCGTCGAGGACTCGAACCTGGGGCAGGAGAGAGACGCGTTCCAGCCCGGGTCGATCGAGGGGGACCATGCCGAGCGGCGTGGCAAAGGCATCAGCCCGCGGGGTCGCCAGGCCGCGAAGCGCGACCCGATGCGACGGCCCCACCAACACCACCCGGCGGATCGTCCTGGCGGTCATAGTGCTCGGGCGCAGCCGCGCGTACGCCGAAGCAGCGACTGGCCCAGAATAGACGTAACCGGCGTGGGGCACGATCAGCGCCGCAGGTACCTCGCCCGCGTCGCCGGGATTCGCCTCGGCCAAATACTCTCTCACGATTGCCTGTACGCGCTGCGCGTCCGCCGGGTAGAAGGAGCCGGCAACGGCGGGCTCTCTGACTCGATTCATGCGCCCCATCTTGTCGGATATGCGCACGGGGAGGCCTCGGTCAACCCCTCTACCTTGAAACGGCATGGCGGGTGCTTAATACAAAGTGAATGGGGTCTACCGTTGCAACGCGTTTCTGGCATCGCCTCGACGACGGGCGCGTGCAGTGCGATGTCTGCCCGCGCGCATGCCGGATGCGCGAAGGACAGCGCGGGCTCTGTTTCGTTCGGGGGTGCGAAAACGGCGAGGTCGTCCTCAAGACCTACGGACGCTCCAGCGGCTATTGCGTAGATCCGATCGAGAAGAAACCGCTCAGTCATTTCCTCCCCGGCACGCCGGTCCTTTCGTTTGGCACTGCCGGTTGCAATCTCACCTGCTCGTTCTGCCAGAACTGGGATATCAGTAAGTCCCGCGAGATGGACACCCTGATGGACGAGGCGCCGCCGGAGCGCATCGCGAAGGCCGCGCAAGAGCTCGGTTGTCGCAGCGTCGCCTTTACTTACAACGACCCAGTGATCTTCTTGGAGTATGCGGCGGACACCGCGGAGGCCTGTCGCGCGCGTGGCGTCAAAAGCGTCGCGGTCTCGGCGGGCTATATCTGTGATGCGCCGCGCCGCGAGTTCTATCGCCACATCGACGCGGTCAATATCGACCTGAAGGGCTTCACAGAATCCTTCTACCGCAAGCTCTGCAGCGGGCACCTGCAGACGGTGCTCGATACGCTGGTCTATCTCGCGCACGAAACCGACGTATGGCTCGAGATCACCACCCTGCTGATCCCCGGCGAAAACGATTCGCCCGAGGAATTGCGCGCACTGTGTCGGTGGGTCCACGACAACCTGGGCCCGGACGTTCCGATCCACTTCACGGCGTTTCACCCCGACTACCGGATGACGAAGGTTCCGGCCACGCCGCGGGCCACCCTGGTGCGGGCGCGAGCGACCGGGCTCGAGGCCGGGCTTCGCTACGTATACACGGGCAACGTTTGCGATCCCGAAGGCCAAAGCACCTTCTGCCATAGCTGTGGGGAATGCCTGATCGGCCGCGATGGCTACGAAATCACCGCATGGAATCTGGTCGACGGGGGCGACTGCCTCCGCTGCGGGACCCGTTGCGCAGGCGTCTTCGAAGCAAAGCATGGCAGCTGGGGAGCACGACGGCTCCCAGTGCGACTGGCTCAGGCGTCCGGAGCAGTCTGAACCACTCGCGTGCCGGCCGCGCCGGCCAGGATTCGCGGCGCGTCCTCGAGCGCTCCGATCGCCGCGACACCGCTCCCCGCGGCGACGAAACGACAGGCCGCAGCGGCTTTCGGACCCATCGATCCCGGATCGAGGGAGAGCGCGCGGAGTTCGTCGACACTCACTTGCGCGAGCGGCTCCCCGATGTTCGGCCAATCGCGATAGACGCCCGCTACGTCGGTCAGCAGCAGCAGAAAATCGGCGTCGAGTGCACCCGCGAGGAGCGCCGCAGTGTGATCCTTGTCGACGACGGCCTCGACCCCGCGATAGCGCCCGCCCGTTCGAGCGACGGGAATCCCGCCGCCGCCCGCGCAGATCAGAAGTACGCCGGCGTCCGCCAGCCGCCGGATGGTCGCGAGCTCCAGGATGCGGCGCGGCGCCGGGGACGGCACGACGCGCCGCAGCCCGCCAGGCTCGGGCGCCATCTGCCACCCGGACTCCCTGGCCCGGGCGCGGCCCTCGGCTTCGCCGTATACGGGGCCGATGGGTTTCGTCGGAGCGCCAAAGGCGGGGTCGTCGGCGTCGACCTCCACCTGCGTCAAGAGCGTCGCAAGCTCGTGATCGGGAAGCTCAGCCCGAAGCGCCTGCTCGATCAGATAGCCGATCATCCCCTCGATTTCGGCGCTCAGCAGATGGAGTGGGTCCGGGCCGTTTGGGGACGTCGCGCTGCGCAGCGCGAGGAGACCCACCTGCGGGCCGTTGCCGTGCGTGACGATCACTTCGTGACGGAGTGCGATGGCGGCAATCGCCTCGGCCGCCCGCGCGACATTGCGCGCCTGGGTGCTCCAATCGAGAGCCTCTCCGCGGCGGAGCAACGCGTTTCCGCCCAGCGCGATCAGAACACGGGACGGCGCCGTGCTTTGCTCCCCCACTAGCGACCGAGACCGTGTCGGGCCAGAAAGCGCTCGAGCGCTCCCGACAGGCCGGGCTCGTCGAGATCCTGATAGCGGTAGCGGGCGCGCACGACCGGTCGATCCAGGTTCAGGAGCCGCGCGAGATCGATAGGCGAGCCTGACACCACGACCTCCGCATTGGAGGCCAGAATGGTTTCCCGGAGCGCGGCGAGCTGCGCCTCGCCGTAGCCCACGGCCGGCAGCACGCGGCCCAAATGCGGAAACCGCACGAACAGATCTGCGATCTCGGGGGACGCGCTGGCGCGCGGGTCGACGATCTCCGCCGCACCGGCCGCTGTCGCGGCCACGTAGCCCGCGCCGTAGCCCATCCCACCGTGAGTGGTCGTCGGACCGTCTTCCACGACCAGCACTCGACGCCCGCGGACCGCGGCGGTGTCGTCGAGCTCGACGGGGGAAGCCGCTCGCAGAATGGGCGCGTGGCGATTCACGGCGCGGATCGCCTCGCGGACCTGATCGAAGGCGTCGGCGGGCGCAGCGTCGAGTTTGTTCACGATGACGAGGTCGGCCATCCGCGCGACGGCCTCGCCGGGATGGTGGCTCGCGACCTGAGCCGGCCGCAAGGCGTCCACGATCGCGATATGAAGATCGGGTCGCAAGAACGGGAAGTCATTGTTGCCGCCATCCCAGACGATCACCTCCGCTTCGGCCTCCGCGCGCGCGGCGATCGCGGCGTAGTCGACGCCGGCGAAGATCGTGGCGCCCATCTCGAGATAAGGCTCGTACTCCTCACGCTCTTCCGCCGTGCAGCGGTGTCGGTCCAGATCGGCGGCCTTCGCGAAGCGTTGAACCCGTTGCGCCACGAGGTCTCCGTAGGGCATCGGGTGGCGGATCGCGACCGCGCGGATCTTGCGCCGGATGAGCTCGCGGGTCAGCCAGCGCGCCGTCTGCGACTTCCCGCAACCGGTGCGCACCGCTGAGACGGCGATGGTTGGCACGCACACCGAGAGCATGGTTTGTTTCGGACCCAACAACACGAAGTCGGCTTCTGCCGCCAGCGTGCGAGAGGCCAGATGCATGACGTGTTCATGGGTGACGTCGCTGTACGCGAAAACCACCTCGTCGACGCCGCGCCGGGCACACAGCGCTTCGAGTTCGTCCTCCTCCTCGATCGGAATGCCCGCCGGATAGAGCTCTCCGGCCAGCGGCGCCGGATAGCGACGACCTTCGATGCCGGGGATTTGCGTGGCCGTGAAGGCCACGACTTCCCGAGAGGGATCGCTCCGAAACACCTGGTTGAAGCAATGGAAGTCGCGCCCCGCGGCGCCCAGAATCACCACCTTGCGACGAGCCTCGCTCCGCGCCTCCCCGGTCTGCGTCGCGCTCATCGCAACCGCCGCGCTTCGATCCGCGTCGCGTTGGACACGCGATCACTCAGGTACAGCACCACTTCCTCGCCCTCCTCCAGGCCGTGCTGGATCTCAGCCTCCAAACCGTTGTGGTGCCCGATCGTCACGATGCGTCGCTCGGCACGACCGTCGGTCTTCACGAATACGGCCCATTGATCTCCGTCGCGAAACAGTGCAGTAAACGGCACTTTGCGCACGTCCTCTCCCTCCCACAGCACGATGCGCACGACCACGTGGTAGCCATGGCCCAAACGCTGCCAGCGTTCCGGGGGATCCACCAGGTCGATCACCACGTTGACGCGTTGCTCCTCGATACCGAGGGCCGACACTTTGGTGAAACCGAACGGCTCGATGCGCCGCACCACGCCCTGAAGCTCCCCCTCCCCTCCCCAATCTTCGATCAGCACCCGTTGCCCGGTTTCCGCACGGACCGCATCCGTGGACAGCAGATCGGCCACGATCTCGAGGTCGCGTGGATCACCGATCTCGATCAGCGGCGCTCCCGCCTCGACGACCCCCTCGCTCTCGTGAAGGATCTGCAACACACGGCCGCTCACCGGCGCGTGAAGCGGAATACACTCGCATTGGCCCTCGCGCGACCGCGTTTGGAGTGGGGACACCGTCCGCGCGCGCGCCTGATCCAACTCGAAGCTTTGTCGCTGCAGCTCCGCTTCCGCGGTGGCCACGGCCGCCTGCCGGGTCCGAAGATTGCGCTGCGCCTCGTCGAGAGCCCGCTCCGAGATCGCGTCACGCCGGAACAGACCCTCGATGCGAGTCATCTCGCTGCGGGCGAAATCCCGCTCGGCCTGAGCGCTGGCGAGCTCGGCGACGGCGAGGTCCCGCGCGGCCTCGGCGGCGCGCACTGCTGCTCGCGATTCGGCCTCGGTGCGGACGTCGAGAAACTCGGGATCGATGGGCTCGATCTCGGCGACCACGGTTTCGCCCGCGATGACCCGGTCGCCCACCTCACTCTCGATCCGCCGGGCCCGCCCCCGTACGGGTGCCGAGAGCACGAAGACATCGCGCACCCGGGTCTCACCCTCTTCTTCGATCGTCACCCGAAGCGGACCGCGCGCGACGGGGACCAGGTCGACCGGCACCGCTCGCGGCCAGAAGGCCCAGGCGAGGCCCGCGACCAGCGTGACAGTCAACGTCCCCCACAGGAGCAAGCGGCGCTTGGGAAACTGCGGCAAGGCCTACTCCCGCGTCTTCAGAACGGCGATGAGATCGAGCCGCGCCACCCGCTGCCTCACCGCCTCCGCCGAAAGCGCCGCGGCGGCGAGAGTGACCAACACGGCGGTTCCCAGCGTCGACGCGTCGAGCACCATGGGCACCCGAAACAGTTCGGTCGAGAATCGGTCCACGATCAGCCAGGCGAGGCCATAGCCCGCGAGCGCACCCAACGGCAGGCTCAACCCGGTCAAGATGACCATCTCGCCGAGCAGGATGTAGGAAATCTCGGCGGCGCTCAATCCGAGCACGCGCAGCGTGGCGAGCTCGCGGCCCCGCTCGGAGAGGTTGATGCGCACCGTGTTGTAGGTGACGCCGAACACCATGGCGCAGGCGAAGGCGCCGTAGAAGGAGATGAAGATGTACACGGTTTCGCCCATGGTGCCGTAGAACTTGTCGACCGCGGCGCGCCGGAGCGTCATCGCCGAGACCTCGGGTACTTCCTTGAGTTCACCATAGAGCTCGGACAGATATCGCGAATCGACCCGCAGATGCACTCCGCTCACGGTCGGGGGTTCCCGCATCAAGCGATTCAGGGCGCGAAGCTCGATATAGGCGGGGGTTCCGATATAGGTTTCAAAGAGCTGGGTCACGGGAATCAGCGCTTGCGGGCGTCGGCCCTCGAGGACTTGCACAAGAACGCGATCACCGAGGCCGACGCCGAGGAGCCGCGCCAGTTCCGTCGAGAGCACGAGGCCTTCGGGGGGCACCACGCGCGCCTCCCCGGAAACGTCGTAAACCGGAGCCAGGTGCCCCCGCGACGGGACCCCTTGGAGCGGCTCCCGATACGAACGGGGACCGCTCCGCAACCGGGCCCGAACAACCCGCATCGGCTCGGCGGAGAGGACCCCGGGCAGGGCCTCGATCTCGCGCAACACCGTCCGCCCTTGCGGCTCCGTGAGGCCGACCGTCAGATCCTGGCGCTGGGCCTCAAAAAAGTGGACGTGCGCCAGGTGTTCAATCGAATCGAGCCACTGGAAGGCGGCGACCAGAAGTCCGAGCGCCAGCGCAAGACCGAGCACCGTCGTCGCGGCGCGCGCCGGCCAACGCAGGAGGTGGCGCAGAATCATCCGCGTCGGCTGGTCGAACCAGTCGACAAACCGCGACCCCAAGCCGCTCTTTCGGTAGAGCGGCGGCGCCGGCGGACGCATCGCCTCCGCGGGCGGGAGCGCGACCGCTCCATATACGCCGCGCAGCGCCCCGATCGACGCCGCGGCCAAGCTCACCAAGCCGGCGGTGACAAAGATTCCCGGGCTCGGTCGAAACACGAAAAAGGGAAAGCGGAAGAACTCAGTGTACATCTGCGTCGTGTACTGGCCGAACACCCAACCCACTCCCCAGCCGAGCACGATGCCCAGAACCGCGATGGCGCCAACAAACTTCAGGTAGTGCCAACCGACGGTCCAGTTGGAATACCCGAACGCTTTGAGAAGCCCGATCTCGCTACGCTCGGTCGTGATCAGGCGGCGCAAGACGATGTTGGTGAGGAACGCCGTCACGGCCAGAAAGACACTAGGAAGAATTGTCGCGAGGTTCCGCAGCTGTTCGATCTCATTCATCAAGAACCAGTTCGAGACCTGATCGCTGCGGTCGTAGGCGCCCGAGCCCCCATACCGATTGAGCAGCACGTCGAGGCGCTCGATGACCGGTTCCGGTGCGACACCGCGGAGGAGCGTCAAAACGAGATCGTTGAACGCGTCCTCGAGGTCGTAGGCAGCGGCCAAACCTGCGCGACCCATCCACAACACCCCGAAACGCCGGTCATCCGGAATCAGCGCGCCGGGACCGATCGCGTACACGAATTCCGGCGAGAGCGCGATGCCCACGACGCGGAGGTTGCGCTTGCGGGTATTCATCACCGCTTGGAGCCGATCGCCGGGGTGGAGCCGATGGACCTCGGCGAAGGGCTCGTTCAAGACCACTTCGTCGGGGCGTCCCGGCCGCGGAAACCGACCCTCCCGCAACACCAGGCGATTCAGCACCGGTTCGCGATCATCGGGGATGGATATCAGCTGGCCCATGATCGGTTCGTCGAAGCCCGCCACGTCCAGCTGCGCGAGGCGAACGATGCGGCCCTCCACCGCCTGGACGCCCGGAAGTCGCGCGATGCGATCCAGCAGCTGCTCGGGAGCGCGCTTCACGCTCGTGAAGACGTGGGCGAAGCGGTAGCGCTCGTAGTAGGCGGCGGCCGTCTCCTGCAACGCCTGATGGGTTCCCAGCGACATCACCAGGACGGCGACGCCTGAGGCCACCACGACGGCGATTGCGAACACCTGCCCACGAAGACGCCAGAGGTCGCGGGCGAGCTTGCGCTCGAGGGGGCGGAGGCCGGTCACCACCGCAGCTCGCCCGGCCGGCGACGTGACGTGTTGCTCATAACCTCCGCGATGCGACCGTCCGCGAAGCGCAGCACGCGATCGGCCATCTCGGCGATGACGGCGTTGTGGGTAATGAGCGCCGTCGTCGTGCCGAGCTCGCGGTTCACCTGATCGATGGCTTCGAGCACCAACACGCCGGTGGCACTGTCGAGGGCGCCGGTGGGTTCATCGCAGAGCAGGACCTCGGGCCGCTTGGCGATCGCCCGCGCAATGGCGACCCGCTGCTGCTCGCCGCCAGAGAGTTGCGCCGGGAAATGATGACGCCGGGGCCCCAACCCCACCAGGTCCAGCGCCGCGGCCGGGTCCATCGGGTGGTCGGAGACCTCGGTCACGAGCGCCACGTTCTCGAGCGCCGTCAGGCTCGGGATGAGGTTGTAGAACTGGAATACGAAGCCCACCGCGCGCCGCCGGAAGTTCGTCAGCGCGCGCTCATCGAGGTCGGTGATCTCCTCCCCCTCGAAGACGACCTTCCCCTCGGTCGGTGTATCGAGCCCGCCCAGAATATTGAGGAGCGTCGACTTTCCGCTCCCCGATGGTCCCAGAAGAACCACCAGCTCCGAGCGATAGAGGTCGAGATCCACGCCGCGCAGGGCCTGCACATCGACCTCGCCGGTTCGGTAGATCTTGCTGACGGAGCGAGCCGAGAGCACAACCTCGGAACCGGGCCCGCGCATCGGACGTTCCACCATGGCGGAGAGGATGCCGAAAGGAGCGAGGGCATCCGAACCCCGCGCGCCCGAAGCCGCCGCCGAGCGCGGCGGGGCCCCGAGGCGGCTCAGGAATCGGGTAGATCGCGGTCCAGGACGGTCTTGCGCCCCTCGCGGCGGGCGCGTTCGATCGCCCGATCGCAAGCTCGGCGCACCAGTTCCGAAAGCGGTTCGAGCACCCTGTCGGAGGTGTTGAAGCCGGAGCGGGTGCGGACGTAGTCCTTGAGGCGGCTCGCGATGATCAGGACCTCGTCGTCCGAGCCCCGTAGGGGGGCCTGCGTGGAGGGAGGTCTCACCAGGCGCCGCCGAGGCTGTGCACCTCCCGACCCCGGCACTGCGGGAGCCGGCGGATCGGGCTCCAGCTGACTGGGTGCCGTCCGCTCCACCGCCCAGGCTTCCCGGTGGTTCGCCGTCGGGAGATGAATTTCCCAGCATGTGACGGAGCAGAACACGAGCCCGGTCCGCTTTCGATTGCACGTGGAGACATTGCAAGCCCAGTAGTCGGCGCCAAGCGCGATTGGCTGTTTGCACGCGCTGCAGCGTCGCCAGGCGTCCGCCGTCATCGATCGAGCCGTCCGCGGTTCGGCATCCCGTCCCCGGCCGCCGGCGCGGCGGGTGGGCGATCGGCGGGAATTGCTTGGGGCAGGGCCTCGGGCACTTCGCAGACCCGTGCCCGCGCCGGCTCTGACAAGAGCGGTCCGACCGCCAGCCCGACGGGCAACCAGGCCACCCCCACCGCCGCGACCACGGGGTAGGCGAGCGGGCAGCAAGCCATGACCCGCGATAGGCGGAAGCAGCTCGAGGTCGCGATCCACGCACGCTCGATGCCACGCGCTTCCGACCAGACTTCGCCGCACTGTCGTGCCATCTCGGGGAGACCCTCGCGCAGGATGCCGGTGCTGTAGAGCGCGGCCACACGCGTCCGGCTACACGCACTCGACTTCTCGGTCGCGGGCGCCGCAAGGGCGTCCCCGGCGAGCGCAGCGGTGGCGGCAGCGCAGAGGAACAGCGCGCGAAGCTCCCGTGCCATAGCGAGCAAAATCGGCGTTCCGGAAGTGGAACTGAAGGCCAGCCCGGGAACTTTCGAGCGGGGACTACCGGGCGACGCACCCGCGGTCGAACGGTGGCAGGCGGCTGCCTCGATCCGCTAACTCTGCGGGTCAGATATCGACCGATGCGGAGGGGACCGTCGCGCGCCCAGCCGCAGATCGAACCGACGCGCGATGGGTTGCCCGTGAAGATCAGCCGTGCCGCCGAGCGAGACCTCGGCCAGGTCCGCTCCCTGCTGGAAGCCGCCAGGCTCCCGGCGCTTCCGACCGACTTCCCGTTGTCGAATCTCATCGTGGGCCTCGAAGGCCCGCTCGTCATCGGGGCGATCGGCCTCGAGGTGAGCGGCCTCGTTGGAGTCCTCGCGTTCGCCGCCGTCGCCGAGGGCCACGCGCGCCAGGGCGTGGGTACGTCCCTGATCCACGCCCTGCTGTCGCGGGCCAACGAGCTCGGCCTGCGTACGATCTATCTCTTCACCGATCGCGGACGCGAGTTCTTCGAGAAGATGAGCTTCGTCGAGATCCCGCGCGATGCCGTGCCCCCGCAGCTGCGCTTGACGCGAGCGCTCCGCGAAGCGTCCCCCACGACCCCGGCGTTCTCCCTCGAGATCGCCACTCGCTACATGTAGCGTCGCGGCGTCCTTGTGGGGCGCGCAGCGACCGGCCGGGAGAAACCCCGGCTCAGTAGCCGCGCTCGCGGTCGATCTCGTTGAGCAGCGGGGCGCCGCGCTCCAGGCGCTCCAGATTCGCCACGAAGATGTCCGCCACGCGCTCGGCGTAGCCCGGGAACCAGCCCGAGATGTGAGGGGTCAGAATCGTGTTCGGCGCCGCCCAGAGCGGGCTCTCCTTCGGGAGGGGCTCCTGGCGGAAGACGTCGAGGGCCGCGCCGCGCAAGCGTCCGTCGTCCAGGCGCCGGGCCAGTTCGGCCTCGTCGACGATCCCGCCCCGTGCCAGATTGATCAAGACAGCGTGTTGGGGAAGCGCGTCGAGGAGCTCCGCCCCGATCGAGTCGCGGGTCTCTGGCGTGAGCGGCAGGAGAATCACGACGTAGTCGGCCTCGGCGAGGAGCTCCACCGTGGCGGCGGGCACGACGACGCGCTCAACGCCCTCCGCGGGTGCGCCGCTACGCCGCGTCCCGACGATGCGCATGCCAAACGCGCGACACAGGCGCGCCACTTCGAGCCCGATCGATCCCAGCCCCAGGACCGCGACGGTCTTGCCGCGCAGCGTCCGGATGCCGTGGTATTGCCAGCGCCGCTGGCGCTGTTCTTCGAGCCAGGTCGGAATCCGCTTCTCGAAGGCCAGCATCATCGCCAGGGTGAATTCGCCCATGTGCTCGGCGTGGATGCCGCGCGCGTTCGCGACGCGTACCCGCGCGGGCAGATCGGGGGCGGGCAGCAGCGCATCGACGCCGGCTCCCGTCATCTGCAGGAAGCGGAGCCGCTCGGCACCACGCCAATGGCCCCGCGGCGGCCGGAAGGCCATCAACACTTCGGCATCGGCGATCCCGGCCACGAACTCGGCCTCGTCGTGCCAGCACACCAGCTCGCATTGGGGCAGCTTGGCCTGGACTGCGTCACGGAAGAGATCCGGCCGCATATGGTGGATGTAGATGCGAGGAAGCGCCGTCACGGCGCGCTTCCCTCCCCGGCCGGGCTCCAGCGGGCGATGAAAAGGTTCGTCGAGCCCCCAGGTCCGGCCCGGTTGCTTCCAAAGACCAGCCAGCGACCGTCGGGCGAGAACATCGGGAAGCCGTCAAGACCCTCGGCGTAGGCAACGCGTTCGGGACCTCCGGTGAGGCGAACCACGAGCGAAAAGCCGTCGGGGCGAACCACCCAGAGGTCGAGATCGCCGCCGCGCGTCGACGTGAAGAGGACCCGGCCGTCGCGCATGCAAACCGTCGCCTCGGCGTCGTAGCCCGGGGCGGGAAGAAAAGCTTCGGGCGCCGCGCCGGGCCCCTCCTGCCACACGAGGTCGTACTCGAAGAGCCCCCAAGTGTATCCATGCGACCGATCTGGGGGCGTCGGGCACATCGTCCCCTGCGCTTCGGTCGTCGCGTAGATCACGCGCTCGCCGCGGGGATACGCGAAATAGCCGCACGTTGTGCGTCCCTTTCCCGAGGAGAGCCGCACCACCTCAACCGTTTCGAGGTCCAGGAGATACTGCTGGTCGCCCTCCTGTGGCACCGGCGTCGCCTGGTAAATCAGCCGCCGCCCGTCAGGCGAGAAGCAAGCCTCGGCGTTTTCGCCCCCGAAGGTCAACTGTCGCAGGTCACCCAGGTAGGTTTCCCGCGGGTCAATGAGCTCGGGGACCTGGCGCCCCGCGCGAGGCACCCACTCAGCGGCGGAACTCGCGTCGGTCCACGGGACCGGACACGCCGCTGGGGCGCCGTTCGCGACAGCTAGAATGAAACCAGCGGCAAGCGTCCACCGCGCAATCGAGCGAATCATTGGCCCCCTGGGTTGACGAACGCCCGCCGCGGCGCAGATTTTGGCTCGATTCGCTTGAGGAGGCAACGTGGAGCAGACTGCGGGGGAGAAGCACAGTCGCCAGCACAGTCGGTTCGGACGCGCACTTCGATTCTGTAGAGACAATCCTGCGACCGTCGGGGTCCTCGCGATCGGCTTGGTCGGAGGAGCCGTCGCCGGTGCCTTTGTCCCGATCGATCGGCCGCTTGAGCTGCGCGTCCTAGGCGGCGCGTTGATCGGCTTGTTCTTCGGCATGTGTCCGCTCGGCTCGCGTTTGTTCGATTAGCGGACACCCGATCAGGCTTCTTCTGATGGGGCCTTCGTCTGGTGCGGCGGAGACGCGCCTCGCCGAGCTGGCCGAAGCCCCCTAGGACACCCGTTGGGCGGATCGATTGCGATGCCTCGCAGGAGGCGATCCCGATGACTTCGATCCGCTGGCTGCTTTGGGGCCTCGGGCTCCTTCTCGCCGCGTTCGGGCTGCTGGCCCTGTTTCAGCCCACCTCCATGATGAGCCCGGTGGGCCTCCAGGCGCCTTCGCCGCAGGCCTTGACTGAGATTCGAGCGGCCTACGGCGGCTTGCAGATCGGTCTCGGTAGCTTCCTGCTCTGGTCCGCCCTCGACGGCGGCCGCTGGCCGGCTGCGTTGCTCGCCTACGCGCTGGCCCTCGGAGCAGTAGGCGACTGTCGCGCCGTGGGTCTGCTGATCGACCGCGAGCCCACCGGGTTTCACGTGTTTGCGCTGGCCTTCGAGTGGATCACCGCTGGAGTGGCCTTTTTTGCCTACCACCAGCTGACCCGCGTCAGGGCAAGGGGAAGCGAAAGCCGAGCCACCACCAGACGGGCGTGAGCGCGGCCCCCACCACCAAGAGCGAGCCAACCCACATCGTTCGGCTGGGCAGGAAGGCGGGCGGCGGACTCAGGGCCCACCAGGTGACCAACGCCGTCAGCAGACAGAAAAGGGAGAGCGCCGCCGCGGCCACCGCGAGGATCTCGCGACCGAAGCGGCGGCGTGCCGCCGCCGCACTTTGGACGTCGTGACCGGGAAAGCCCCACCAGCCCGGTGGTCTCACGCGCTCGAAGAAAGCGCGCAGGCGCTCCGGTGGTTCGGCCGGTGTCAGAAGCGCCACCACGACCCCGACCGCCGTCGCACCCGCCGCCATCGCAAGCAGACGCAGCGCCTCCTGCTCTTCGGGCCAGGTGTAGAGGAGCACCGGCGCCAGCAGGGACGACGCAGCGATGGCGGCGAGCTCGCCCCAGCCGTTGATGCGCCACCAGAGCCAACGCAAGACCAGCATCACGCCCATTCCCGCACCGAAGAGCAGGCTCACCGTCCACGCGAATTGGATCGAGTTCAGCTGGGTCATGATCGCGAGGGCGATCGCCAGAATCGCCAGGTTCGACGCCCGCGCGACGAACACCAGCGAAGCCGGCGCCGGCGTCCGACGCTGCCACACCTCGCAGATCAGCCGACGATACAGATCGTTGGTCCAATACGAGGCGCCCCAGTTGAGATGGGTGTCGACGGTGGAGGCCAACGCGGCCAGCATCGCCGTGAAGAGGAGCCCCTTCGCGCCGGCGGGAAGCAGCTCGGCGATGCCACGCACGAAGGTCGCTTCGCGTTCCGCCTGGAAGGAAGCCGCTCCGAGCGTGTCGGGCGGAAACAGAACCAGCAGGCAGAGTGCAATCGGAATCCAGAGCAGGCTGCGGAGCAGGACCTGGAGAAAGGCAAAGAGAACGCAGGCCCAGCGCGCGTCGCGATCGCTCCGGCACGCCATCGTGCGCTGGGCTAGGTAACCGGTGCCGTCGGCGTTCATCTGCACCAGCCACTGGAGGCCGAAGACGGCCAGGACCGCCAAGCCCGCTCCGCGGGCGCGGTCGGGAGTCGTGGCGAGGAGCTCAGAACGGGAGAGCCCCCCGACGCCGCCAATCGGTTCGAGGGCACCGAGGGCGGTGTGCAGGGCCTCCCGGCCGCCGACCTCGGCCAGCGCATAGCCCGCGTAGAGGGCGGTAGCGACCATCATGATCGCGAACTGCACGAGATCGGTGCGAACGACCGCACGCAACCCCCCGGTCGTGGAGTACGCCGAGGTGAGCGCTGCGAGCATCAGCATGGAGAGCAGGTTGTCGGCCGAGCGCCGCCACACCTCGGCTTCGGGAGCGGTCACGCGCGTAAACGGAACGCCCACCCATTCGACCAGCCCTCGGACGGGTTCGAATACCGCCTCGGGGAGCCAGCGGTGCCAGGTGAGAAAGGGCTCCGCGATTTCCTTGGCCGCCCACAGCACCATCGCGAGGACGACGCAATTGAAAAACGTCCCGAAGTAGAGGGCCTTCACGCCGCGGAGCCAAAGCCCTGCCCTTCCCCCGTAGCGGAGTTCAGCCCATTCCGCGTCCGTGAGAACGCGCGCCCGGCGCCAGCCCGCCGAGAGCACGAAGCCCAGCAAGAGAAAGGCAAGCGCGTAGATCCAAAGCCGCCACAGCGAAAAAATTCCAGCGGTCGCGATCAACCCGGTCACGAGAAGCGGGGTGTCGGCGGCGAACTGGGTCGCCGCCATACTGACTCCAGCCTGCCAGCCCGAAAGACTTCGCCCGCCGAGAAAATACTCGTCGAGGCTCTGCGAGGCGATGCCGCGCGTTCGCAAGCCTGAGGAAACTGCATAGGCTGCGAACGCGACGACGATCGCCCAGTCGATTCCCCGCACCGCGGTATCGTATCGCGAAGGAGGGCGTGATAGGGTCGCCCTCGATGTTTCGAACGGCCATTGGCTTCAAGGAGGCACCGTGAACCGACTCGAAGGAAAGCTCGCTCTGGTAACCGGCGGCGCCGCCGGCCTTGGCGCGGCGATCGCCCGGCGCTTCCGCGAAGAAGGCGCCGAGGTCATCGTCAACGATCTCCGACTCGATGCGGCGCAGGAGCTCGCCCGGGAGCTTGGCGCCACCGCCTACGCCGCCGACGTCGCCGACTCGCAGGCCGTGGCGCGCATGTTCGGTCAGGTAGAACACGATTTCGGGCGCCTCGACGTGCTGGTCAACAACGCCGGGATCGCGTTGGATAATGATGCCGAGCTCGAGAAGCGCTTCAACGAAGTCCCCGTCAGGCAGGTCGAGGAATTTGCTGCCGGGGGCCCCATCAAGACCCACTGGGACGTGACTGTGGGGCTGAGCGACGAAAGATGGAACCGCATGATCGGAGTGCACCTGAACGGCACCTTTTTCTGCTGCCGGGAGGCACTCAAGATCATGAACCCGCAGATGAGCGGGAACATCATCAACATGGGATCGGTGATGGGCACGGCCGGGGGCGCCGGGGCGAGCCACTACTGCGCGGCCAAGGCCGCCATCCTGGGCTTTACCCGTTCGCTGGCCCGGGAGGTGGCCTCGCGGAACCTCCGCGTCAATGCCATCGCCCCGGGCTTTATCGATACCGCCATGACCCAACCCATCCAGGCCTCGCGCCGATTGGTTGAGGCGCAGCACGTGCTGGGTCATTTCGGCGAACCCGACGACATCGCCTGGGCGGCGGTCTACCTCGCCAGTGATGAAGCGAAGTTCGTGACCGGCCAGGTGCTCTCGCCGAACGGCGGCTTTCACATGAGCCAGTGAGGTGTGCGCCGACCGCCGGGGTGTTCGTCTGGCGGCCGCGGGCGTGGTAGCGTTCGCGCCGAGGACCAGGAGAACGCGCGGGCGGATCGACCTCCGCCGCGCGAACTCCCATACAGGGAGATCACGATGCCCCACATCGAACGAGACGGCGTCAAGGTTTATTATGAGAGCTACGGGCAGGGCACCCCCATCGTCTTTCTGCATCCGTTCTCGACCAACGGGTACATTTGGGCCTACCAGCTCTTCGCGTTTGCTCAGAACCATCGCTGCATCGTCGTGGATCAGCGCGGTCACGGTCGTTCTGACAAACCCGAGAAGGGCTACGCGATCGGCGAGCTGGCCGCGGACGTCGCGGCCATCCTCGATGACCTGGAGCTCGACAAGGCCGTGTTGGTCGGAAACTCGATCGGCGGAATGACCGTGATGCAGTTCAACCTGGACTACCCCGACCGGGTGTTGGGCAACGTGATCCTCAGCAGCGGTACCAACCTCGCCGCCGGCATGCCTCCCGAAGCGGGTGAGGCTTTCCAGCAGGATTTCCAGGCGGCCTTCGGTGCTCTCCTCGAGGGCGCCATCTCGGCGAAGAGCAAGCGCGAGCGGCCCGAAATCCTCGAGTTGATGAAGGCCTACTTCATGGTCGAGGACAACTTTCCGCATCGAGTTTTCTTTGCGTCCGCCGCCGATCCGGGTGGCGTCTTCAACTGGGATATCTCCGGCCGGCTGAAGGAGATCCAAGCGCCCACCTGCGTGCTGGCGGGCGAAGAGGATCAAGCTACCCCCATCGAGGCGAACCAGTTCCTCGCCAGTAACATTCCGGGAGCGCAGCTCAAGATCCTCGAAGACGTCGGACACTTCTATCAGCTGGAACGACCCGCGGATTTCAACAACGATTTGCGTGAGTTTCTAAAGCAGCTTTCGCTGGGGTGAACGCAACGGGGCATGCCCGAGTGGTTTAGCGGCGAGTTCGCCAAGACCGGGATTCCCCTCGCGGGGCTGCTGGCTCTGGTCGCGGTGACCTACGCGCTTTCTCGTTGGGGTCTCGTCGCCGGCATCCGGCATCTCGTCAAGCGCAGCGCCATCACCTGGGACGACGCCCTGGTCGACGCCCGGGTCTTCGCGACGATGGCGCATGTGGCGCCCGCCGTGGTGCTCTACTACGGCATTGCGCTCGTTCCGGGACTCGGCGAAACGCTGTCCGTGCTGGTGCAGCGCCTCGCGATCGCGCTGGTCGTCGCCGTGACGACGATCTCGTTCAATTCGTTCCTGTCGGCCGTGAACGAGATCTACTCGCGCAAGGCGGAATATCGCCGGCGCCCCATCAAGGGCTACTTGCAGGTCATCAAGATCGCGATTTCCTTGATCGCGGCGTTGGTGATCGTCGCGACACTACTGGACAAATCCCCCTGGGTCTTCGTCACGAGCATCGGAGCGCTCACTGCGGTGCTCATGCTGATCTTCAAGGACACGATCTTGTCGCTGGTCGCGAGCGTCCAGATCTCCAGCAACGACATGATCCACATCGGCGACTGGATCGAAATGCCCCAGCTCGGCGCCGACGGCGATGTCGTCGACATCGCCCTCCACACCGTGAAAGTTCAAAACTGGGACAAGACGATCTCGACGATCCCCACCCACAAGTTTATTTCCGAGTCTTTCAAGAACTGGCGCGGGATGTCACTTTCCGGCGGTCGCCGCATCAAGCGTTCCCTCTACATCGACGTCAACAGCATCCGCTTCTTGACGGGAGAAGAGATCGAAAGCTTTGGCCAATGGGCGCTTCTGCGCGACTACATCGCCACCAAGGTGGCCGAGGTCGAGAGCTACAACGCGCAGCCCGGACGCGACGCGCGGATCAACGCCGACATCCGACGCCTGACCAACGTGGGCACGCTGCGCGCCTACATCGTGGCCTACCTGCACGCCCACCCCGCGATCCACGATGCCGATTTCACCCTGCTGGTGCGACAACTGGCTCCCGGGGCCACGGGGCTTCCCATCGAGATCTACTGCTTCAGCAGGGATCAGGACTGGACGCGGTACGAAGACATTCAGTCCGATATCTTCGATCATATCCTGGCGATGGTCCCCGAGTTTGGCCTGCGCATATTTCAGGAGCCGGCCGGTCTCGACTTCGAGAGGCTGGCCCGCGGGAGCCGCCGGGATGCGATCGACGCGCACCAACCCCAACCCTAGAGGGAAGCGCGATGGGCGACGTCGAGATTCCGAAGCACCCTTCGGACGGGGCCGGGGAGGCCGAAGCGGCTCGTTTGAGACGAGTCGGAATTGGGTTGGCGCTCCTGCTGTTTGGATGCGTTTCGATGTCGCTGCAGCGGACGTCGACGAGACCGGCCACTTTCGAAGAAATCGAGCGCGCCTGTCGGGATCGGGCGGCGTACTACAAGCAACCGGCGCCCGTCTTCGTGCAATGCATGCGCGACGAGGGTTTCAGGAATGTCACGGCGGCCGACTACTGACGCCGTTCCCGGCCGCGCAAGCCGCCAGACGTCGATCCAAAGCAGGTCCTATTCCGGCGCCCCATCTTTGGCGAAAGGATCCACGCCGCCCTCGAGTGCCGCGTCGAATTCCTGCCAGATGAGGCGCCGCCCGTTCTCCCGACCGAGCATCGTGATCGGGTCGCGGTTCGCGACGTGCCCGTAGAGACCCCGGTAGATCGAGTAGCCACAGAGCTCCTGAAGCCGACGTGGAAAGCGCCGCGCGGTCGCCAGGGGGATCCCGAGCTGTTGGTTCTCCTGCTGCCGGATGAACCCCGCGCAGTAGTAGTTCGCGACCCCGTAGCGTCGTTCGTTTGTCCGGTTCGATCCGCCGCCATGCCACAGACTCCCGTGGAAAAAGAGGATGCTCCCGGCGGGCATCTCGGCCGTGATCGCTTCGTAGTCGGCGCCATATTCGGGATGGTGATCGGCCTTGTGGCTGCCCGGCACGAGCCGCGTCGCGCCGTTCGGCTCGGTGAAATCACTGATGGCCCAAAAGCAGTTGAGGGTAAAGGGCTGATGCGGTTTCGCGACCGGAATCAGCTGATCGTCGGCGTGGATCGGCTGCCCCTCTTGTCCCGGACAGAGCGTGATCGCGGAAAGTGAAGAGAGCTGCAGCTCGGGATCGAGGACCGCCTCGGCAAAAGGGAGAACGCGGGGGTGGATCGGAATTTTCCAGAAGGTTTCGTCGCGGGCGAGGAGATTGTAGATCCGTATCGTCCGGTGTCCCTCGAAGCTCGTGCCCCCGAAACCGATGCCGGCAGTCGTTTCCGTACGGTCGAGCGCCTCCCGAATCTCGGCGACGAGTTCCGGTTCAATCCACCGCTCAAAGATGACGTAGCCGTCGCGGTCGAAGTCGGCCAGGCGGTCCGCCAGGTCGTCGGGTGCGGACATCGGGTCTCTCCTTGTAGGCTTCCGGGTCGGGGGGTGTCCAGGGGAGCGCGCCCCCTGGAGCGGAATCGTATCGCGAAAGGCGCATGGAGAGATCCATATGTTCACCACCGAAATCTGGCTTACTCCGCTCATCCTGCTCCCCGGGGTCGCCCTCCTCACCGTGTCAACAGCACACCGGTTCGGGCAGCTGCAAGCCGAATTCCACCGCTTGCTGGACCACCCCGACAGCCGCGCCCAGATCGTGGCCCGCTCGCTCGCCAGAAGGGCCCGCCTGCACCGCGACGCGCTCGCGAGCCTCTACGCCAGTGTGGGGCTCATGGCGCTCGGGAGCCTGCTCGGAGGGGTCGTGAATCTGTGGCGGCCCGAGTCGCTGTGGCTGGTGGGCGGGCTCACCATTGCGGGAATCGCGTGCCTGGTCTTTTCGGCGGCGCAGCTGTTCCGAGAGTCGATCACCTCTCTGCAGGTCATCCGGGAGCAGAATGCTGCGCTCGAGGAATCGAGGGCCCAACGGGACCCCACCCCCTGACGCCGTCGGTCCGCGGGCCGTCCGATAGACTTTCGGGGTCGCAGGCGGGCCGGAGCGTGAACCGAGCCTGAGTCGAAGGAGAGCGTATGGATTTCGCATGGACGACGGAGCAGACCCAAATCAGGGACAGCGTCCTCAAGCTGTGCAGCCGTTTCGATGATCAGTACTGGCTCGACCGCGATGCCGATGGTCGCTTCCCCGAGGATTTCTGCCGGGCTCTCGCTGACGACGGTTGGATCGGCATCGCCATCCCGGAGGCCTACGGGGGCGGAGGCCTGGGTACCACCGAAGCGTCCATCGTCGTGCAGGCCATCTCCGAATCGGGGGCAGCCAACAGCGGGGTCTCGGCCGTTGCCATCGGTCTCTTTGGGGTCACCCCCATTCTCGCCTACGGCAGCGAAGAGCAGAAGAAGCGCTGGTTGCCCCGAATCGTTCGACGCGAGGATATCGCGTGCTTTGGCGTCACCGAGGCCAACACGGGCCACGACACGACGCGGCTCAAGACCCGTGCGGAGCGCAACGGCGACCACTATATCGTGACCGGCGAAAAGGTCTGGATTTCGACGGCGCAAGTCGCCAACAAAATCATGTTGGTCGCGCGAACCACACCGATCGAGGAAACGAAGCGACCGATCGACGGGATCTCGCTCTTCTACACCGACCTCGATCGCGACTACGTGGAGGTTCGCAAGATCGAGAAGATGGGCCGAAAAGCCGTCGATTCGAACGAGCTTTTCTTCGACAGACTCCCGGTCCCGCTCGAGCACCGGATTGGCGAAGAAGGCAAGGGCTTTCGATACCTGCTGAAAGGGCTGAATGCCGAGCGCATCCTGATTGCATCGGGCCTCGTCGGACTCGGCCGCGTCGCCCTCAAGCGAGCTACAGATTACGCCCGCGAGCGGGTCGTCTTTGGGCGACCGATCGGGATGAATCAAAGTATCCAGCATCCCCTGGCGGCCAATTGGGCGCAGCTGGAAGCGGCCAATATGATGGCCTTCAAGGCCGCAGCCCTGTACGACAAAGGGGAGGAGTGCGGCGCCGAGGCGAACGCGGCGAAGTACCTGGCGGCCGAGGCGGCCTTCGAGACCTGCACCAACGCGGTCATGACCCACGGCGGCATGGGATACGCGAAGGAGTATCACGTCGAGCGCTATCTGCGGGAGGTCATGATCCACCGTCTGGCGCCGGTGAGCCCGCAGTTGATTCTCTGCTATCTGGCGGAACGGGTGCTGGGTCTACCCAAATCCTACTGAACGGCCGTTTGTCGGCTCCGCGGACTTCGCCGCCGAGGGGCCGACATCCGCTCGGAAGCGAGCTTGTGCCTCACGCAGGCCCTCGAGCAGGTATTGCTCGCGGATGGCCGCCTCCCGGATAATCGTGCGGACCGTCGCGACCGCGTCTGGCGAAGGCGCCGCGGCGCTCTTCAGGATCTCCATGATCTCGGCGTAGGGACCCTCGACGAGTTCCCGCTGGAGGGCAAGAAAATCCGCGTACTGGTCGAGATACTTCGCCGCTCCCGGTGGGCTGTTCTGCGCGAGATCGCTCAGCCCGCGTTGCAGCTGGCGCACCTCCTCCGCCATGGCAGCGTGGGCCCGACCTACTAGGGCCGGATCCCCGTCCTCTCCAGTGAGGAAGGGTTTCAACGCGGCGCCAAACCGACCCCCGACGGCGAGGAGCCTCTGGCTTCCGTCTGCGATCCGCTCGTCGAACTTCGAGGCGCTGGGCTCTGCGAATCCGCATCCCACGACCGAGACGCAGAGCGCTAGGCCGACCAACGCGCTCCAGCGAGTCACGACGCGAGCGCGGTCGAGGGAGCCCTCCCGGCCGCCCCGATCAGGCCGCGGGCGACGGGGCGACCCCGCATCGGCCGAGCCCTCGAAACAATCGCCCGGCGGTCGCGCCAGTATGCTCGTTGTTCTCCAAGAACACCTCGCCGTTCACAATCGTGGTTTTCATCCCCACTGCCACTTGCTTCAGCCGCTTCGCTCCGCCGGGCAGATCGCACACCACTTCGGGCATCGCGGGGCCGATGGTCTGTGGATCGAACACGACGAGGTCCGCATTCATCCCCTCCCTCACCAGACCGCGATCGTGCATCCCCCATTGGGTCGCGGGGTTGTAGGTGAGTTGGCGCACGGCGTCTTCGAGCGTCAAGGCCTCCCGCTCGCGAACCCAGTAGCCCAAAAGATGCGTCTGGAGTGAACTGTCCATGATCTGCGAAACGTGGGCTCCGGAGTCCGAAAAGGTCACTACGGACCGCGGGTGTCGGATCATCTCGAGCACGTCGCCTTGGTTCTCGTTGGCGACGGGTTGGCAGAAGAACTGCTTGAGACCCTTCTGTAGCGCCAGCTCGATCATAAGCTCGACCGGATCGAGCCCGCGCTCTTTCGCGACGTCGGCGACACGACGCTGCTCCCCGAGCATCGAATCCATGATGAAGAGATAGTCCCAGTCCGGAGGGCGCGCCTCCACCCCGACGATCGTGCCCTTCGGCGGAGCACCGTTCGCCACCTCGACCAACTTCGCCCGCAGCACGGGATCGCGGAGCTTCTCCTCCTGTTCGTTGAGCGGGAGCGCACGAAGATCGCGCCACAAGTGCCACTTATCGAAGGGCATCTGCGTCTCAAACGACAGGATCGTGTTCAACGCACGCGAGTGGACTTGCGCGAACATGCGACCGCCGGCCGCGGCGGTCTCGTCCAAGAGGTCGAAATAGGAGCGCCAGAAGTCCGGAGCAACGCGCAGACTGAACATGCCCCAGGTCTGCGGTACGCCCGATTCCACCGCCAGATCGCGCAGGCGCTCCTGGTACTCGCGGATTCGCTCGGGGCGTCGCCCCGGCGATTCGCCGGCGATCTCGAAGAGGCCGCGCCCCGTCTCTCCGACCGCATTGACGATCGCGCGCACCTCTTCCCATTCCGCGACGCGACTCGCCACCGGCCGATCGTCCGCGGTGATGTGGTTGGGCGTACGGGAAGTCGAGAAACCGATCGCGCCCGCTCGCACGGCTTCCTGGACGGCCCCGCACATCACCTCGACGTCGCGCTCGGTGGCTTGTTCGGAAAACGCCCGCTCGCCCATCACGTAGGTTCGCAGCGCCGAATGGCCGATATAACCGGCGTAGTTGATCCCCTTGGGAAGTGCATCGATCACATCCAGGAACTGGGGAAAGGTCTCCCAGGACCAGTCGATTCCGGCTTGCATCGCCTCGGGCGCGATGTCTTCGGCGCGCTCGAGATTTCGAAAGACGAAGCCGGCGTCGCGCTCGGCGCAGGGCGCGAGGGTGAAACCACAGTTGCCCATCACGGCGCTCGTCACCCCGTGATAACAGGAGCACGAACCGAGCGGGTCCCAGAAGATCTGGGCGTCCATATGGGTGTGGCCGTCCACGAAACCGGGAGCCACCGCGTGCCCCTCGGCATCGACCGTGCGCACCCCGGCCTCGCGGATCCGGCCGAGGGTGGCAATCTTGCCGTCCTTCACACCGATATCGGCGTGGAAGCGAGGGCCGCCCGATCCGTCGAGGACCAGACCGTTTCGAATCACGAGGTCGTATGCCATGAGACTCCCCTTCGGGCGCGCAGTCTACCCCAGATCCTGCAGCCCTGATCGCCTCGCGGTGCCTCTCGGGCGGGGTGATATCTTCTTGGGCGGGAGCACTTGTTGTGGACAATCCCACAGAGCAGTGGCCGTTTGACCCCTCGGCGGAGTCGTACGTCAGCCTCGCGACGTTCCGACGGAATGGACGAGAGGTCCGCACGCCGGTCTGGATCGCCGGTGGCGGCGGACGCTACTTCGCCTTCAGCGAAGGCGATGCGGGCAAGGTGAAACGCATCCGTGTCAACCCGCGGGTTCGACTCGCCGCTTGCAGCGCTCGGGGCGCCATCGCCAGCGACTGGCTGGAAGGCCGCGCCTCGATCGCCCGCGAGCCCGAGGAGATTCGACGCGCCTACGAGGCGCTTCACCGGAAATACGGCTGGCAGATGAAGTTGGCCGACATCTTCTCCAAGCTGACCGGGCGCTATCCGAAGCGGGCCATCTTGGCGATCGAAATAGCGCGCTCGGCCTGATCCCGCTGGGGAGCCGTTTGCAGCCTTGTGCGGAGCCACGGCCGCCCCCCTCAAACACGAACTGCAAACGACGTAGCGCCCCGTCTTGCGGTCCCGCTCCGCGCACCTCCTGCCAACGCAGACGCACCCTTGACAGAGATCGCCGCCGTATGGGCAAATGTGTGCCAAGGAGGTGAACTCTTGCCGGTAGGGAAAGCGATTGGCGAATTCTCACTCAAGGCGACCACGATGACCTTTGTCCCGGGATCCGATGGCACCATCACCGTCCAGGCGAACTGGGAAGGCTCTCTGTCCGGCGCGGGCATCGCCGGCACCATCCTGGGAACCGCGACCTTCGTCGGCGCAGGAGCCAAGACCGGAAGCTACTCATGGTGTGGCGCGTCGTATCTGCCGAGCGGCGATAGCGTCACGGGAACCGCACAAGGCAGCTTCGAAAGCATCGGTACCCACAGGTGGCGGACTCTCGGAGTCAACCCGCTCTCCGATGGTCGAGTGGTGGCTACCGAGGGCGAACTGGATCTTGCGTCCCGCTCGTGGACGGGTCGGGTGTTGGAGTGGACTGTCTGAAGGGTCGGCGTCCGACGATGAGCGAGCGCATCAAAACGAACTGCCCCCGCGACTGCTATGACGGCTGCGGTATCGTGGTCGAACGCCGCCGCAACGGCCCACATCGCGTTCTCGGGGACCCCGATCATCCGGTTTCCCGCGGCAAGCTGTGCGGCAAATGTGCGATCGCGTACAACGGGGTCTGGCAAGACGCGAACGCGCGCCTGACGGACCCGATGCGGAGGGTAGGCATCAAAGGTTCGATGGAGTTCGAGCCCATCTCCTGGGACGAGGCACTGTCCACGGTCGCCGAGAAGATGAACGCCGCGATCGAGCGACACGGCGCGGCCTCGATTCTCCACACTCACTACTCCGGCACGCTCTCCCTGGTGGGCTTCCTGTTTCCGAACCGGCTCTTCGCCTCTATCGGCGCCTCCGAAGTCGATCCGGACAGCATCTGCAACGCTGCCGGGCACGTGGCCTGGAGGCTTCAATTCGGCAACTCCATCGTGGGCTTCGACCCGCGCACGGCGCAAGAGGCGAGCTGCATCCTGGTCTGGGGCGCGAACCCGTCGCACTCGGCGCCGCACATCCACGAGCACTGGCTCGCGGAGGCGCCGGGCAAGGTCGTCGTCGTCGACCCGATCCGGACCGAGACCGCCGCGGCCGCCGATCTCCACTTGCAGCCGAGGCCTGGCACCGATGCGGCGCTGGCCTTCGGCTTGCTTCATTGCCTCAAGAAGGCCGGTCACTTCGATCGGGCGTACATCGGTGCGCATACTTTGGGCTACGACGAGATCGAGGCCGATATCGATCGCGCCACGCCCGCCTGGGGCGAGGAAAAGACCGGCGTGCCCGCGGCCGACATCGAGCTTGGCGCCGCCATCTACGGCGAGGGCCCATCGCTCCTCTGGTGTGGACAGGGCTTGCAGCGCCAGCTCACTGGCGGCAACGTGATGCGCGCCGTGGGCCTCCTGCCCGCGTTGACGGGCAACGTCGGAAAGCCGGGCGCCGGTTTCTGCTACCTGAACGTTACGCCGATTCTCGCCGGCATCGATCTGGACTGGCTCGGCGGTGCGCCGATCGCCAAGGGTGGCGGTCAGAAGATCAGCCACATGGAACTCGCGGCGCGCCTCGCTTCGCCCGAAGCGTTCAAGGTGTTCTTCTGCTGGAACACGAACCCGCTCGCGTCGGCGCCGGATCAGACAAAGCTCCGGCGGGCGCTGGCGCGCGAGGAACTCTTCACGGTCGTCTGCGACGTGTTCATGACCGACACCGCGACCTTCGCGGACATCGTGCTCCCGGCGGCGAGCTTCCTCGAGTACGACGACGTCACCTTCAGCTATTTCCACCTTCACATGGGCGCGCAGGCAAAGGTCGCGGAGCCCATGGGCCGGTCGCTGCCCAACGCGGAGATCTTCCGCCGTCTTGCCAAGGCGATGGGTCTCACGGACCCGGCGCTCTTCGAAAGCGACGAGACGCTGATTGCGACGATCATGGGACAGATGAACCGGGGGGTCGATTTCGAGACGCTGAAGCGCCGCGGCTGCTTAGCGCTGACCGAAGCGCCCATGCTGATGTACGACAATCAGAGGTTCGACACACCAAGTGGCCGCATTGAGATCGCGTCATCTCAAGCGGAAGCCCTGGGACTGCCGCGCACCCCGCGACCCTGGGCCGACGCTCCGTCCGGCCCCGGTCGCCTCCGGCTCCTCTCGCCGGCGGCGAAGTGGCACTTGAACGACTCCTACGCCAACGATCGGCACATCCGGGAACGCGCCGGTGCGGCTGGGCTCCACCTTCACCCCGAGGACGCCGTGCGGCTTGGCTTGGCCGAGGGGGACATCGCCCTTGTATCCAATGCGAGCGGCCAGATCCGGTTGATGGTCCGCATTGACGACGCGGTGCAGCCCGGCACGGCGCTGTCCTACAAGGGCCGCTGGCCGCGGCTCGAAGCGTCGGGCACGAACGTGAACTTCGTCCACACCGCGCGCACGGCCGACATGGGCGGGAGCACCAGCGTCCATTCGACGGTCGTCGCGGTCAGTCGCGCCTGAAATAGAAGGCCCTACCGAAGCCGCTCAGCCTTCTCCGGCGAGGGTCGCCCCCACTTCCGCCAGCGGGGCAAAGGCCTTCGCCCCGCATGTTCGGTATCAGTCGAGGGGTTTGACCTCGAAGATGTCTCGATCTGACGCAGCCGTGCGCGCGGTGAACGCATCCATCGAGTGCGGCCACTGGGTGACGAGCCGTCCCGAGGGGCCGGCGCGGTAGTAGAAATCATTCCCGCACGAGGCCTGCCACACGTCGACGGCCCCAATATCCTCCTGAAGCTGTTCATTGAACGCCGCCAAGATCTCCGGGCGGATGTCCATCCACGCCAGGCGTTCATCTTCCAGCCGCCTCAGCTGCCGCACGATGTAGTCGCACTGGCGCTCCAACATGAAGAGAATGCAACCCTGATTCGTGTTGGGGCCGTACAGCATGAAGAGATTGGGGAAACCCGAGGTTGTCATCCCGAGATAGGCCTGCGGGCCATCGGCCCACGCCTCGCGGAGGCTCCGGCCGCCGCGGCCCGTCACGTCGATGGCCTGCAAGTAGGTCGTGGTTTCAAAGCCGGTGGAGTAGATAATGACGTCGACCTCCCGGCTCTCCTTGTCTTCGACCGTCTCGACCCCGGTCGGGGTGACCCGCTGAATCTTGTCGGTCAAGAGCTCGACGTTGTCGCGGTTGAACACCGGGTAGTAGAGATCTGAGAACAGTGGTCGCTTGCAACCGAAGGGATGATCGGGCGTGAGCTTGCGGCGCACTTCCGGGTCGCGAACGATCCGGAGCCGCTCGAGACCCGCGGCCTCGATCTCTGCGAGCACTTTCTTATTCTTGAAGGTGCAGAGCGTATTCCACGTGTCGTAGATCTCCTGACGACTCCGCCGTAGGGCGTCAGGATTGCGCCGGAAGGTCTCGAGCTCCTCATCCGTGTAGGGTGTGTTCGGCTTCGGCACGACCCAGTTCGCGGTGCGCTGGTATAGAGAGAGCCGCCCGACGACCGGGGCGATCTCGGGCACGAACTGAATCGCGCTCGCGGCGATGCCGATCACGGCGACACGCTTGCCGGTGAGGTCGACGTCTTGATTCCAGCGCGCCGAGTGGAAGTACGGACCCCGGAAGTCCTCGATCCCCGGAAGGTCCGGCCACACCAGGTTGTTGAACATCCCGAGCGCACTGACCAGAACGTGCGACTCGTATTCCTCGCCCGACTCAGTGGTCAGCGCCCAGCGGGCTTCACCTTCGTTCCAGCGGGCAGAGGAGACGGATTCGTTCAGACGCAGGTGGGAGCGCAGCGCATACTTGTCGGCACAGTGGTTGAGATAACCGAGGATCTCCTCCTGGCCCGCGAAGGGCCGCGACCAGTCGGGTTTCGGTTCGAAGGAAAACGAGTAGAGGTGGGATTGCACGTCGCACTCGGCTCCGGGATACCGATTCCAGTTCCAGGTGCCACCCACGCCCTCGCCCTTCTCGATCATCACGAAGTCTTCGATCCCGGCGTTCTTTAGCTGGATACCCATGCAGATCCCGGCGGATCCGGCGCCGATGATGACCACGCGATGACGGTGTTTGTGGCCCACCTTCCCCTCCTTCTCGAATCGGCGCGAAGGTTACCAGATCGAGAGCGAGCGTATCGACACGCCGGCTCGTCGAGACCGACAGGGCTCGGAAGTCCTCCACGCCTCAGGTTTGATAGCGTTGCCATCCCACCAGGAGGGAGCTTGGATGACGACCCGCGAACTCGATATCAACGGAATCCGCATGCACGTACGAGACGAGGGGGACGGGGAGCCCGTACTCCTTCTCCACGGTTGGCCCGACTCGTCGGCACTTTGGCGTCATCAGGTATCGCCCCTGGTCGCAGCCGGCTACCGCACGATCGTCCCCGACCTTCGCGGCTTCGGGAAGACCGACAAGCCGCAAGGCGTCGAGGCCTACCGTCTCGAAACGCTATTGGCTGACGTCCTCGGCCTGCTCGACGCCTTGGAGATCCGACGCACCCACGTCGTTTCCCACGATTGGGGCGCCATCGTGGGTTGGGCGCTCGCGTTGTTCGCGCGCGGCCGCGTCGGGCGCCACGTGGTGCTTTCTGTCGGCCACCCCGCGCATTTTCGCGATATGCCCATCGAGCAACGCGAGATGTCTTGGTACACGCTCTTCTTCCAGTTCGAAGGCGTCGCCGAAGAGGCCCTGCGCGCGAACGATTGGAAGCTCTTCCGTCAGCTCTGCCGCGATCACCCCGAAACGGGCGACTGGATCCGCGCCATGGGGGAGCCCGGCGCGCTGACCGCCGGCCTCAACTGGTACCGTGCCAACCTAGACCCGGTGCATCCTCTCACCGATGGTGAGTTCCCCGATGTGGAAGTTCCCACTCTGGGCGTCTGGAGCTCGGGAGAGCACTACCTGCTCGAAGCCCAGATGAAGGATTCCGAACAGCGGGTCAAGGCCGAGTGGCGCTACGAGCGCCTGGAAGGCGCCAGCCACTGGATGCCACTCGATCAACCGGAAGCGGTGACGGGGCTGATTCTCGCGTGGCTCGGAGGGCGATCCTCCGGCGACCACGCTCTTGCGTGAGGAACCGCCGCCGTGATCGACGCGCAGCAGCGCCCTGATTCGCCCTCCTCGGTTGCGCTGTAGGTTTCGCGACAGGAATCGGCCATGGCCCGAAGATGGAGTAAGGTCGAATCAATGGCGGTACGAGCAGAACGGCGCGGCCGCGTCATGATCCTTACCATGGATCGCGAACGCAAACGAAACGCGATCAACGAGGCGATGACGCGCTCGATGGACGCCGCGCTAAACAACCTCGACGACGACCCGGAACTCTGGGCGGGCGTCTTGACAGGCGGGCCCAAGCTGTTCTCGGCGGGCACCGACATGAAAGAGGGCTCCGGCGCTTCCACGGAGCGGGGCGGCGAGTACGGAATCATCCGCCGGGTCCGGCACAAACCGCTGATCGCTGCGGTCGAAGGGGTGGCCTTCGGGGGCGGGTTCGAGATCGCACTGGCCTGCGATGTAATCGTCGCCGCCGCGAACGCGCGCTTCGGACTTCCCGAAGTCAAGCGCGGCCTCGTTCCGACCAGCGGCGCGATCTTCCGCGCCCCGCGCTCGCTCCCGGTCAACGTGGCCAAAGAGTTGATCTTGACCGGAGCGGAGATCTCAGCCGAGCGCCTCGAGCGACTCGGGGTGGTGAATCGCGTGGTGGCTCCAGGCGAGGCTCTATCCGAAGCGCTCCGGATCACTGAGGCCATCACGGCCAACTCGCCCGTCGCGGTGCAGCAGAGCCTCCGCGCCGTCAATCGCGTGATCAGCGAGACCGACGCGCTGGGTTGGCGAGCCACTGACGACGCTCGTCGGGTGATTGTCGCCTCCGAAGATCGGCGGGAGGGCATCGCGGCGTTCTTCGAGCGCCGCGCCCCCAATTGGCCCGGTCGCTGAGCGCGACCGCGACGTCCACCGGCGCCGCGGTCGCGGGGCAATGGCCCAGCTTTGACGTGTTGTTCCTCTAGGCGACGAGCCCGCGCTTCGGACTCCAGCTGGCGAGCCCCAGCAGACCGAGACTCGCGAGCACTAGCGAGCTCGGTTCGGGCACCAGCGTGAAGTGCTGGTCCACCATCGTGAGAGCTGCGAACTCACCCCCGCGCAAATGGATCAATTTGCCCACGCGCACCGACGGGGTTGGGTCAAAGCTTTCGCTATCGGAAGGGTTAACCCCCGCTCCCTCGACGTCGAACGCAAAGAGCGCCGCGAGGGGGTCGCCCAGGTCGTCGAACACGGCCTCACCCACCCACGCCTGGGCTCCCGTGCCCATCGTGGATCCAGGCGCGAAGAGTGAGACGCTTTCGATCAACGCGGCCGAGGTGCTCACTTCGTACGTGAGCAGGAGAATCCCCGACTGGTCTTGCCCCACCGAGAGCGGTCCTGTGAGTCGAAAGCCGTCGATCAGGATCTGTACATCGTAGTCAGTGAGATCCATCGAGAGATCGCCGGCCACCGACACATCGAAGTCACTGAAGGTCAGGGGCCCCATCGTGAAGAGTCCGCCTCCATCGAGATCGGCGAGCGAGATCGCGCGGGCGTTCGTCGGGGTGAACCCCAGCGCCACCAGCGACACCCCGAGCGCGAAAGCCCATCCGATTGCTCTTTTTCGTAACATTCATGCCTCCACGCGGAGGCGGGGATACGCCGCGCGCTGCGACCCCATGTCG
>CAZTOE010000006.1:20061-39828 GCA_964615045.1 uncultured Spirochaetales bacterium | reverse complement strand
ATTCGACGGTGACCTGGGATTTTGCGTCGGGCCGCAGGTAGCCGCTCTCACCCGATTCGAAGCGAGCGCGATGCGCCTGCATCAGACGGTGTGCGAGCCGGATCGGCGCCGGCATCAGCTCCGGCGTTTCGTCGCAGGCGAAGCCGAACATCATGCCCTGATCGCCGGCACCCTGTTCTTTGTGGAGGCCCTCGCCCTCGGTCACGCCTTGGGAGATATCCACGGACTGCTGGCCCAGGGCGATCAGAACCCCGCAGGTGTCGGCGTCAAACCCGGTGGCCGAGTCCGTGTAGCCGATGTCATGGACGACGCGGCGCGCAACCGACTCGTAGTCGATCAGAGGCGCCGAGGTCGTGATCTCGCCGGCGAGGACGATAAAGCCGGTCTTGGTCAAGGTTTCACACGCGACGCGCGACCGGGGATCTTGGGCGAGAAGCGCGTCGAGCACCGCGTCCGAAATCTGGTCGCACATTTTGTCGGGGTGCCCCATCGAAACCGACTCGGACGTAAAGAGGCTGCGCGCCGCCATGATCTCTCCTGAGCTTGCTCGCGGAGCGCGCATTGTAAGAGAGCGGCCCCGTCGGGACAAACCTTCGAAGGCACCGCCGCGAGCGGAGCCCCTCAAAAACAAACGGTTTTTGTAGCCACGGGAACGGATTGAGTCCCGCGGGGACAATTCTGGTTATCCCGGTTTGGGCTCGACGGGATCCTCGATTAAACGGCCCAGCGAAGCGACGGCTTCATCGGCGTCGACCCCGCGCGCGCGCACCCGCAGGGTGGCCCCCTTTCGCGCGCCGAGTGATGCGAGGGCGAGCAGGCTCTCGCCGCTGACCCAATCGCCGTCGCCCAGCGCGACTTCGATGGAGGATTCGAAACGCGCCGCGAGGCGCACAAAACGGCCGGCGGGGCGCAGGTGAAAGCCAAGCTCCTGGGCCACGGAAAAGCTTCCCTCGCAGGAGGGCGGGTCGGTCACCGTTTCCCTTCCGGCAAGAATTCGCTCGCGACGCGGATGTTGCGTTGGCCGTAGTCGCGCACGAAGGCCGCGAGCTCCTCAAGCGGTTTGGGCTCAGCCATCGTCGCGAGCTTGATCAGCATCGGGAGGTTCAGGCCCGTCACGACCTCGACGCGATGTTCCTCGAGAAAGGAGAGGCTCATGTTCGACGGGGTCCCCCCGAACATGTCGGTCAACACCAGAACGCCTTCGCCGCCGTCCGCCCGAGCCAGGGCCTCCGCGATCGCCTGTCGGATCTCATCTACGGACTGTTTCGGGTCGACCGATACCGCCTCGTAGCGGGGCGCATCGGGGACGATCAGCCGCAACGCCTGCAAGAACTCCTCGCCCAGCCGATAGTGCGTCACGATCAAGACGCTCATGCCTCAAACTCCCTTCCCTACATCCCGGTGCAGGACATTCACTTCTCTTTGCGTTTCGCGCAGTCGCGACGCCAATGCTTCCACGACTGCCACCGAGCGGTGCCTCCCGCCGGTGCAACCGATGCCCACGTGGAGATAGGCCTTTCCCTCGCGGTCGTACAGTCCGAGCAGATAGCCCAGGAAGTCCCCAAAACGCGCCATCCACTCCCGCGTGCGCTCGTGTTCGAGCACGTACTCGGCGACGTCTCCTTCGAGGCCGGTCCGGGCCCGGAGCTTTCGCTCGAAATGCGGGTTGCGCAAGAACCGGACGTCGAAGAGTAGATCGGCGCTCGAGGGTACGCCGTAGCGATAGCCGAATGACACCAGGTTGACGACGCACGCCCGCTCTTCACCGACGACCAAGCGCACCACCGCGTCGCGGAGCTGATGGACGTTGAGCTCGCTGGTGTCGATCGTGTGGTCAGCCATCCGTGCGACGTCGAAGAGCAGCCGGCGCTCGCGGCCGACACCCTCCTCGACCGAGCCGGTGGGCGCCAGCGGATGAACGCGGCGCGTTTCCCGATAGCGCTCGAGCAGGACGTCGTTGCGGCAGTCGAGGAAAATCACTTCCACGTCGACCGCCCCGCACCGCACCGCGTCGACGACTGCGGGAAAGGACTTGAGGAAGCCCTCTTCGCGGGCGTCGAGGGCCAAAGCCAACTTGTCGATCGGCGGCTTCGCCTTGGCACAGAGGTCAACGAAGGGCTCCACCAGTTGCGGGGGAATGTTGTCAACCCCGTAGTACCCAAGATCTTCCAGCGCACCCATGGCGGTGGTGCGACCGCTCCCGGAAAGCCCACCGAGAAAGACGATGTGCGGCCGGCTCTCACTCACGAGGAGGTGGCCCCTCGCCGCAGCCGTTCGTCGAGACGCTGCGCCGCACTCGGGCCCCGCCGCCGTGCCCGGGTTTCACGGACGGCGACCTCCACCAAGCTGGCCAAGCTCGTCGCGGGCCGCGCGGGCAAGAAGAAGACCGGGAGTTCCACCCCCCCCCACACCTCAGTAGGCTGATCGAGCCCCACCCGTTCGACATCGAGCTCGGGGCTCCAGGGTTGAAGATGGCAGACCAAGGAGACCGGAGTTTCCTCGCGGACCGCCTGGGGCCCAAAGAGTTCGAGCGCCGAGACGACGCCGATCCCGCGCAGTTCGAGGTGGTGACGGATCACAGCAGGAGCGCGACCCCAGAGCAGACCGTCTTCGCGGCGCTCCAGCTCGACCACGTCGTCCGCCACCAGGGCGTGACCGCGCCGCACGAGTTCGAGAGCGCATTCGCTCTTGCCGACGCCGCTCGGGCCGCCCAGCAGAACGCCCACGCCCTGCACTTCGACGAGGGCTCCCCAGGCGCGCGCGGCCACCGGTCGGCCTAGAACTTGGCGTCTTCTTCCTCAATGGCCCGAAACACGTCCTCTCGGGTCTGAGCCTCGAGAAGCCGCGCGCGAAAGGCTTCGTCGCGCAGGAAGCGCGAGATCCTCGCCAGCGCCTTCAAGTGCTGCCCGCCCGAGTTCTCGGGGACCACCAGGAGGAAGAAGAGTCGTGTGGGTTGCCCATCGATCGAGTCGAAGTCGACGCCGACCTGGCTGCGCGCGAAGGACGCGAGCAAACGCGGCAGCCCGGGCAACTTGCCGTGGGGGATGGCGACCTCCTCGCCGATCCCGGTGCTCTGGAGCTCTTCGCGAGCGGTGAGCACGGCGAGCAGCTGCTGCTCATCCACGCTCGGCTCCGCCTTGGCCAGGGAAGCCGCCATCTCGGCCAGGGCCTCGCTCTTGGTGTGGCCCGCGAGGTCCAGAATCACGGCATCCGAAATCAGGATCTCGGCGATCTTCATAGGCTCCCAAAACCGCCCGCGCGGGTCAGCGAGACTAGCCGACCTGCCTGCGTTTCGTCGAGGACAGAATATTCATGGCCTCGCGGTACTTGGTGACGGTACGGCGCGCAATGTCGATGTTCGCGTTGCGAAGCATCTCCGCGATACGCTGATCGGAAAGCGGGCGGTGGGGGTCTTCGGCAGCGATGATGCGCCGGATCTTCTCCTTCACGCTCTCGCTGGCGATCGCCTCGCCCTGGACCCGGTTGATGCTCGAGTTGAAAAAGTACTTGAGCTCGAATATCCCTTGCGGTGTGTGGGCGTACTTGTTGGTGGTGACGCGGCTCACCGTCGACTCGTGCATGCTGATGTCCTCCGCGACGTCGCGGAGATTGAGGGGTCGAAGGTACTGAATGCCGCGGTCGAAGAACTCGCGTTGAAATTTGATGATGCTCTGCATCACCTTGTAGATCGTGCGTTGGCGTTGGTGGATGGACTTGATCAGCCAGAGCGCAGACCGCACTTTGTCCTGCACGTAGTCGCGGGTGTCCTTGGCGACCCCGTTGGGGCCTCCCGTGAGGACATCCCGGTAGAGCTGGCTGATCCGCAGCCTCGGCAGTCCGTCGTCGTTCAACACCACGTGATAATCGTCGCCCACCTTGTGCACGTAGATGTCGGGGACGATGTAGACGGGCTCTTCGCCGCCGAAAGGGCGCCCGGGGCGCGGCTCCAGGCTTCCGATCACCCGCGACGCTTCCGCGACGGTCTCGACTTCCACCGAGAGGAGCCGGGCGAGCCCGCGAAAATCGCGGCGCTGTAACGCCTCGAGGTGGTCCTCCACCAGGCTCCGCACCAACGCGTCGTCCACCTTGAGCGCGTCGAGTTGGAGCAACAGGCACTCGCGCAGGTCGCGGGCGCCGACCCCCGTGGGCTCGAAGGATTGGACCAGCTTGAGCGCCGCCTGGACGCAGTCGAGCGCGACCCCGGCTCGTCGCGCGATCTCCTCGAGGTCAGCGCGCAGATAGCCATGTTCATCCAGGTTCCCGATCAACCAGCTGGCGGCCTCGCGTTCGGCCTCGCCCACCTCTGAGAGCTGCAGTTGCCACTGAAGGTGCTCTGTGAGCGTTTCACGGCGGGTGAGCGTGCCCTCGAGGGAAGGTCGCTCTTCGCCGTCACGACCCGTGCCTTGGAAGCCGGTTTGCGGGTAGGCCTCGGCGTAACTCTGCCAATCGATATCCGCGATTTTCTCGGCGTCGCTGGCCTCGCGGTTCTCGGGCACGTCGCCGGTCGCTTCGGCGAGCGACGTCTCGACCCCCTCCGCCTCCGAGGCCAACTCGCGGGGCAGCTCCTCGTCGCCTTCGATCGATTCCTCGAGAATCGGGTTTTCCTGCAACTCCTGCGACACCACGTCAGCGAGCTCGAGACGCGAGAGCTGGAGCAACTTGATCGCCTGCTGCAGCTGCGGCGTCATCACCAGTTGCTGACTCAAGCGGAGCTGCTGTTTGATCTCGAGCGCCATCTCTCCCCGCGTTCAGTTCAGCTGGAATTTTTCGCCGAGGTAGATCTCGCGCACCAGCGGATCGTCCGCGATCGCACGCGGCTCCCCCTCGCGCAGAATCTGCCCGTCCTGGATGATGTACGCACGGTCACAGATCGAGAGTGTCTCCCGGACATTGTGGTCGGTGACCACGATCCCGATGCCCCGCTCGCAGAGCTGGGCCACGATCTTCTGAATGTCCGCGATCGCGATCGGGTCAATCCCCGAGAACGGCTCATCGAGCAGCATGAACCGGGGGTCGAGGACGAGCGCGCGCGTGATCTCCACCCGCCGCCGCTCGCCCCCCGAAAGCGAATCGCCCCTCAGATGAGCCTTTTCGGCCAAACCGAGCTCCTGCAAGAGCTCTTGAAGACGAGCCCGCCGACGGCTGGCCTTGGGCTCAACCGTCTCGAGAATCGCGTTGATATTGTCGGCGACCGAAAGGCGGCGAAAGACCGAGGGTTCCTGGGGGAGATACGTGATTCCCAGACGCGCCCGCCGGTACATCGGCAACTCGGTGATCTCGCGGTCGCCCAGAAAAACCCGCCCCTCCGTAGGTCGAATCCCGCCCACGATCATGTTGAAGGTGGTCGTCTTGCCGGCGCCGTTGGGTCCGAGCAGGCCCACGACCTCACCCGGGGCCACGCGCAGATCGATCCCCGCTACGACCTCCCGGTCCCCGTAGCGCTTGCGGAGGCCCTCTGCGAAGAGGAGCGCGTCGCTCATTCGCCCTCGCTCCGCGCGCTCAGGTTGAGAACCGCTCCCCCGCGGACCTTGACCACGTCCTCGCGCAGGAGGATCTCGATTTCCTTGCCGCGGACGCGATCCGCACCCTCGCGGAGCTCTGCGTTCCCGGTGCAGATCAGGCGTTCCTCGGCCTGGAAGAAGGTGGCGCGATCACACTGCAGGGAGCGCTCTCCATCCGGCCGCTGTTCGCTCATGCGGACCCTCCCCGTGGCGACGAAACGCTCGGGATCGTTGGAGCCCGGCGGGTAGATCGCCTCGAGGCGGTCGGTTTGAAGGCGCATCCGCCCCTGCTCAGCCTGCACTGCTTTGGTGAAGACGATACGGCGGCCGCCGCTCTCCCCCGGGATCACCTCGAGCTCTTCGGACTCGACCTGGAGGGGTTGTTCACCCCCGATCCGGAGGGAGTTCTGCTCGCCCCCTTTCGCGTCCTCCGCTGCCTCGGCGGGCAGCAAGACGGCACCCGTCGCGCGCTCGAGCCCTCCCAAGAGGTGGCCTCCGAGCCGGTCGACTCCGGCCACGAGGCTCTCGGCGCCCGCCACCTCCTCCACGAAGGTCTCAAGGACCTGTCCATCCGGCCCGCGCAGGCGCGCGTGAATGCTGGTCCGCTCCCCCAGCCGAACCACGTTGCCAGTGACCACGGCGTCGAGACCCAGTCCGAGAATCCAGTTGGCCATCTCCGCGGGCGCCGGTTCCGCTCCCACAAGATTTGGATCGACCACGTCCAGGGGCGCGGAACGCAATCTTGCGGCCAGGAGGGTGCCGACCTCCGAGAAACTACCCCCTTGGGCGTCGTCCTCGAAGCGTGCCACACCGACCTTGACGGGCGCGGCGCCCTTCCCCCGAGCGTCCTGAGCACTGGCCGGAAAACCGATCGCGACGACCGCGAGGAGCAGCACCAGCGCCCTTCCGTCGCGCGCGCGCCATCCCACCCGGGCGTCGAATTCCCGCCTCACGGGCCCTCCTGCACATGGGTTCCTGCCAGCAGGCGTAGCCGTTCCTCGCGCACGTGATAGCGGAGTCCCCCGCCGCGGAAGATCTGCCCGCCATCGCTGATCTCCACCGGGGCATCCGACGAAGCCAACTCCTCATTGGCCTGATAGCGAAGCCACGCGGTCTTGAAGGTCCGCCCGTCGGCGACGCGGCCCTCGACGTTGCCCTCGGCGAGGAAATCGTTGGTGTTCAGGTCGTATTTGCCGCGATCGCAGGTGAGATCGAGGCTGTCGTCGCCCGACGTGCCTCGCAGCTTTGCTTCAACGCCGCCTTCCAGCTCGACTTGATTCGTGTCGGGGAAGAGGACCGCGGTTTCCGCTTCGACGACGACCTGGTTGGTTGCGCCCTCGCTGGCGACAAAAGTCATACCGTGCAGGATGAGGGGAGGGTCCGCCCTAGCGAGAAATGCCCAGCCGGCGAGCGCAATTGAGCACAGGCAGACGACCAGGACGGATCTGGCCGCTTGGCCAGCGTCAAACATGCCAGAGGCGTCGAGCATGCAAATATCATACCGTTCTGATCGGCATCCAACAATGAAATCGAGAGCCGAGCGGTGGTTTCGAGCTAGCTATCTTCGGTGTGACCGAAGATCGGCGCCGTGACGTCGCGGGACACAAACCAGTGGGCGGGCCGGAAAATCAGGAGATCGAGGACGTAGCCCACCGGGTGCAGCAGATAGGCGGCGATGCGCAAGGGATGGCCCGCTCGCAAGGGATCGTGCTCGCGGTCAGCGAGGGCCGTTCCCGGCAGGGCGCCGAGGGGGGCGGCCAAGATGGACGCCAATACGGCGGTCGCACCGAGTCGCTTGAGCCGTGACATCCCAAAAGTTTAGCAGGAAGCGGCATCCCGTGGCGACTGCCGGCACCTCAGATCGGCCCGGCGGGGCCCGTTGGGACCTGGACGGCGAGCCCCCGCTCGCCTTCCGCCTGCGCACGGCGCTCCGCAAGAGCGCTCCTGCGCGCTGGTGGTACCGGGGGCGATGGCGGCGCCGGGCTGACGTCGTGGTGGTTTCGTTCCCGAAGGCGGGGCGAACCTGGCTGCGACTTCTGCTCGCCCAGGCGCTGGCCCGGCATTTCGGCGTGACCACCTCCGGAGCCCTTGATTTGCGCACGCTCGCGGCGCGCGACGCGCGCATTCCCCGCTTCCGAATCAAGCACGACGACGACCCCCAGCTCAAGACTCCGGAGGAGTTGGTCCCCCTCAAGGGTGAGTACCGTGATACGCGCGTCGTTTTCCTGGCGCGGGATCCCCGCGATCTCGTCGTGAGCAGCTATTTCCAAATGACGCGCCGCGAAGGTCGCTATCACCGCGATCTGTCCAGCTTCCTGCAGTGCTCCCGCGGCAGCGTTGCGACGATCATCGAGTTCTTCAACATCTGGGCACGCGAGGCGGCGGTCCCCCGCGAGTTCCTGCTGCTCCGCTACGAGGATCTCCACGAGGATCCGGTCGCTGCGCTGGCCCGCTTGCTCGCCTTCGCGGGCGTCGACGACGTGGCGCCTACCGTTCTGGAGCACGCGGTCGATTTTGGTCGCTTCGAGAACATGCGCCGACTCGAGGAACGCGACGCGTTGGGCTCGGGTCGCCTGCGCCCCGGCGACCCCGCGGATCCCGAGTCGTTCAAGACCCGGCGCGGGGTGGTGGGGGGTTACCGGACGTATCTGAGCGAGTCGCAAATCACCTGGCTCGACCGCCGCATCGCGGACGAGCTGGATCCCGTCTACCGATACGCCTGAGGTCCGCGCCGTAGCGCGCGTTCGGTGAACAGGTCGTCGGGGAACGCGGCGCCGTACTGAACGTCCTGAAACAGGAAGCGGGTCTGGTGCCCGGTGCGAAGATTGCGCGCCATGACTTCGTGGGCGGTCCAGATCCCCTGCACCTCGCGGATCTCAAGCAGTTCGATCACCTTGAGAGGCTGGAGGTTCGGGGTCCAATACTCGACCATGCGCGGCATCCAGATTTCGGCGTCGATGCGGAACAGGACCCGGCCGTAGCCGAGCTCGCGGGCGGTCTCGTCGTCGATCGGAACGGCCTCCAGCAGCCAACAGCGATGGCCGTCGACTTGCTCTTGGCCAAGCGTTTTCCACTGGTACTCGGGGACGCTGAGCTTCGTCTCCTTCTTGAGGTCTTCGAAGCTCAGATCCGTGCCCAGGACGGACTGCCCGCGATCCTTGGTGGCGACGCGGCGCGATTTCCGGACGGCCGGCAGGTAGATCCACTGGTCGTCGTCTCGGGCCACTTCCGGGTAGTCGTATGTGAGGAGCGCCGTGCCCTCGAGGTTCGCGGGCTCTTCGAAGAAGAGCACGGAGCGGCGCGAGTCCTGGAAGTCTCCGCGAAAACTTCGAGTCTCGCGGCGGCGCACCTTCCCGCGAGCGCTCCGGAGCTCCATTACGAAGGTGCGAGCCACGCGTTTGCCGTCGTCGCGTGCGTTGGCACGCTGCGCGATGTCTTCGCCGCTCGGCCAATCCGTCGCCTGGGACTCGGCCGCGGCCGTGGCCGCCCACAAGCCAGCACAGACCACGGCGACGACAGCGGTGTTGCGACACGCCATGCGCCCGACCTCCGTCAGCGCCCGCGCCGGCGCAGCGCTTCGTCCATCCGGGAGAGGATCTCGGAAAGCAACGCCCGGCTCGTCCCGAAGTTGAGCCGCACGAACCCCGAACCCGCGGCCCCAAAGACCTCGCCGGGCGAGAGTGCCACACGCGCGTGGTCGAGGAAAAACCGGTAGGGCGTTGGTCTCAGGTCGAAGGAGCGACAATCGAGCCAGGCGAGATAGCTCGCTTCGGGCAGGCGATAGTCGAAGGCGGGGTAGTGCTCGACCGCGAAGCCCTTGACCTGGTTACGGCGGTCGAGGAGCGCTTCGAGCACCCGATCGAGCCAGGGCTGCGACTCGCGCCACGCCGCAACGGTGGCCTGCATGCCAAGCGACCCCAAGCCACCTCGCTGGTGGTGGGGCACCTCGTTGAAGCGATCTTGGAGCGCTGCGCTGCCGAACGCGGCCACCGCACAGCGCAGGCCGGGGACGTTGAAGGCCTTGGTGGCCGACGTCAGGGTAACGGTGCGCGCCGCGGCCTCCGGACCGAGCGACGCGAAGGGAATGTGGGTAGCCCCGGGGTAGACCAGGTCCGCGTGAATCTCATCGCTGACGACCACCCAGTCGCGCTCCTCGGCGAGTGCGGCGAGGGCGGCGAGCTCAGCGCGGTCGAGCACACGGCCCGTCGGGTTGTGGGGGTTGCAGAGCAGCAACATCCGCGTACGCGCATCGGCCGTTCGACGCAGGCCTTCGATGTCGAGCTCATAGCGATCGGCGCCCGGTCGCAGCGGATTGTCGACCAGGGTCCGTCCCGTCTCCTCGAGCGCGCTCAGGAAGGGCGGGTAAATCGGCGTCTGGACCACGACGCCTTCGGTCGGCGCCGTAAAGCGATCGAGGGCGAGGTAGACGCCTTGCACCACGTCGGACAGCAACTCGACCCGTTCGGGGGCGACCTCCCAGCCGTAGCGATCCCGCATCCGCTGCGCGAATGCGCTCGGTACCTGGGTGTCGGACGCCGCCCGCGGGTAGCCGAGGTCGTGGTGCTGAAGCGCCGACTCGACCGCGGCGCGAATCGGTGCGGCCAAAGCGAAATCGAGCTCCGCCACCCAGGCGGGAAGGACATCTTCGGGATAACGGCGCCACTTCTCGCCGCGGTGTGCCCGAAGCGTCTCAAGATCGAGTTCCAGGGGATCCTCCGCCCGCTCTGCAGCGACGAGCGTCGTCGTCGTAGGTTGGGGCTTAGCGGGTTGAACCATGCGCCAGTTCCTCGCGCCGGAGAAGTTAGCCGAGGAGCACGAGCAAGATCCCGAATGTGACGATGGCGATCCCCGGGATCTGGCGCCGCACCTGCGCCTCGCGGAAGATGTAGAGCGAGACGAGTACCGAGAACACCGCCTCGATCTGACCCACAGCTCGCACATAGGCTACCAGGGCCAGCGAATAGGCCCAAAACCAGCACAAACTCCCCGAGAAACTGGCAGCTCCGGTCGAAAGCATGCGGCGCCATTCGCGCGGGACGGCCCGAAAGTCGCTGGGTTGGTACCTGGCAATCCCCGCGCTCAACGCCACGACCTCGATCCAGGTGGTGTGAAACAGCGTGTGCGCCGCGGCTTCAAAGCGGCCGGCGCCGACGCGTGGGTTGTGGAGGGCAAATTCAGCGGTCGCCTCCTTGAGGACGAAGCCCGCAAAGGCAAGCAATGCCGCACAAAACAGCGCGAGCCAGGCCCCCGGGTCGAGGGCGAAGCGGCCGATCCCGACCGAAGCCCCGCCGTCCCCTTCGCGAGGACGGAGCCAGAAGACGCCGATGGTCGAAATGATCACCCCGATCCATCCGAGCGCGCTCGGGTACTCGGCGAACCACAGGACGCCGATCAGCGCTCCGGCCACGACCTCGAGCTTGTGGAGCGCGATCGAGCGCGAGAACGAACCGCGCCGGAAAGCAGCGATCAGTGCCAGATTGGCCAGCAGCTGGCTCGCCGCCGTGGCCCCGCACCAGAGGAAGAAGCTCCCGCTGAGCGCGGGCCAGCCGTGAAGCCAGACGAGGCCCCCCACCAACGCGCTCGAAAACGGCAGGTTGAAGGCAAACCGGGACCAGCTGGTGAGCGCGGTGGAGATGCGCGTCGAGAGTTCCCGGGCCAGCGAATTGCGGAGCAACTGCAGGCTCGCCGCACTACTCGCCAGCAAGGCCCAGAGCCAACTCGGGGCGTCCATCGTCTACACGTGGTTGCGGAGCATCAGCTCCTTGGGATGCGGGTCGAGATAGACCTGCGCTTCGAGGTACGCCACGGCGAGAACCCGCACGTGGTGGCGAATCAAGGTGAGTGGGACGATCAGCGGAATGCGTTCGGCCGCGTAGTCTCGGATCACTTCGTGGAGTTCGGCGCGGCTCGGGTCGTCGAGGCGTTTCCGGAAATAGCCCTGCATGTGCTGTAACACGTTTACGTGTCGGCGCCGCGTGGAGAGAACGGAGAGAGCGGCGGCGAACTCCTGCGTGTAGCGCGCGCGCAATTCGGCCCTCGGCAACTGCTTGACTTGTGCCACCAGGCGACCCAGCGAGCGAAAATGGGCAGGGGAGTGTGCCATCAGCTGGAGCTTGTGGGCGCTGTGAAAGGCGACCAGCGCCCCTCGCGTCCACCGGACACGGAAGAGGCGGCGCAACCGGCGCCGGGCGAACAGCTGCTCGATGAAGTTCTCGCGGAGGAGAGGGTCGTGGAGGCGCCCCTCTTCTTCGATCGGGAGCCCGGGGTTAGCCTCCACCAGCGCGTGGGCGAAGAGACCTCGACCGCGGCGCTCGGCTTGCCCGCTCGCGTTCCAGATTCGCACGCGCTCGAGACCACAGCTGGGCGAGTCCTTTTTCAAGACGTAGCCGCACAGATCCAGCGCCCGCAGTTCGCGGGCGCGCTTGGCGGCGTAGCGCTGCATGGGCCTGGTCCAGTCCCGTCCGCTTCGCTCGTTTCGCAGAGCGATCGCGCCGTCGCGGCGCTCTAGGCGCAGCGTCTCGCGCGGCACACCGAGGCCCAGTTCCAGTTCGGGACATACCGGAACCCATTCGACGTAGCGCGCCAGTCGGTCAGTGAGAAAGCGATCCCGCTTGTGCCCTCCGTCCCAACGCACCGGCTCGCCGAGCAGGCAAGCCGAAACCCCGACGCGCAGGGGCCCGTCCGCGAGCCAGCGATCCGCAGTCATCATCGCCCCCGAAAGCGCGGCGGCCGCTTCTCGAGGAACGCCCGCACTCCTTCGCGAGCATCCTCGGTTGCGCGCAGCGGGCGACCGATCTCTTCTTGGCGCCGGAGCGCCTCCGCGAGCGGCAGATCGAGCAAGTCGCGCACCCCGCGACGGGTTTCCCGCACCGCGAGCGGTGCGTTGCGGGCGATGATGTCGGCGGCGGCCAACGCGCGCCGGAGCAGTTCGGCGGGTTCCACGAGCTCGTTCACCAAGCCGATCTGCCACGCACGCTCCGCGTCGATCGGTTGGCCCGTCAGGAGCAGCGCTTGCGCATGTACCCACGGAATCTGGCGCGGAAGACGAACGGTGGCGTTACCCGTGGGATAGAGCCCGATCGCCACTTCCTCGAGGGCGAAGGTGGCGTGGGGCACCGCCAAGCGAAGCTCACTGGCGAGCATCAGGTCGAAACCGCCGGCGCGGGCGTGGCCGTTGATCGCGCAGACCAGCGGGACGCCGAGATCGAAATCGACGAGCAGCGCCGTCGCGACCGAGCGCAGTCCTTCGAACTCGGCCGGCGCGACCCGCTCGCCCCGCGCCAGCCGTTGGGAGGCGGCGATCGTCGTGCGAAGATCCATGCCAGAACAAAACACCCGGTCGCCCGCCCCGGTCAAGACGGCACAGCGCACCTCGCGGTCGGCGGCGATCGCGCGCCAGGCCTCGGCCAGCTCGCAGAGTGTCGTGGGATCCAACGCGTTGGCGGCTTCCGGTCGATCGAGGGTCACCAGCGCCACGTGGGGGTGGCCAGCAGGGCGTTCGAGGCGGGCTGCCATGGCGGAAGCATCGGGGATAGCGACCGAGCGCGCCGCCTAGCGGAGCTTCCCGATCCACGCTGCGAGCGCCTGACCGATCTCGTCGGGCGAGTCCTCCTGGAGGAAGTGGTTGCCGCGGACGGTCACCTCGCTCTGATGCACCCAGGTTCGGCAGAACTCGCGCTGCGCGCCGATCAGAATCGCGCCCGGCTCGGCGTTCACGAAGAGCTTTGGCACATCGCAGCTCGCCAGCCAAGCGGCGTATTCGGCGACGATCGCGACGACGTCGGCGGGTTCCCCATCGATCGGAATCTGCCGAGGCCAGGTCAGCGTCGGGCGGCGGTCCTCGCCCGCGTTTCGGAAGGGGCGCCGGTAGACCTCCATCTCGGCTTCTCCGAGCTCGCGCAACACCGAACCCGGCAATACCCGCTCGACGAACACGTTCTTCTCCAGCACCATCTCCTCGCCGGCCGGAGAACGGAAGGCTTGGAATACCTTGCGCGCCGCCTCCGGCCAATCTCCCCAGCGCATCGGTTGCACGATGGCCTCCATGTACGCGATGCCGCTCATCGCATCGGGATGGCGTCGGGCCCAATCGAAGCCCAGCGCCGAACCCCAATCGTGGATCACAAACACGGCACGGCCCGCCTCGACCCCGAGTTCGGCGAGCAACGCGTCGAGATAGCGCCGGTGCTCCACAAAGCGGTAGGACTCCGGGCCGCTCACCGAAAGCTTTTCGGAGTCGCCCATGCCGATCAGATCGGGGGCGATGCAACGTCCGGCGTCGGAAACGTGCGGGATGACGTTGCGCCACAGGTACGAAGAGGTCGGGTTCCCGTGTAGAAACACGATCGGGTCGCCCTCCCCCACCTCGACGTAGGCCATGCGCTTGCCCAACACGTCGGCGAATTGCTTCGGATAGCGCTCGTCGGCGGAAATCATGCGCACTCCTTGGGATCTACAGCAGATCGAGCTGCGTCGGTTTCCCGAGCACGGCGTCGAAGCTTTGGCCGAGCTCGCACAGGATTGCATCCGCCACCGGACGCAACACGCGCTCCACGTAGTGTGTGCGGTCGATCCCGGGCGGCGGCGCCTGTCCGGGCCAGAGCGGCTCCGGCCCGCCGGGCGTGATCACGTAGCGTACTACCGAACCGGCGCGGGCGCCCAGCTTGCGGGCCGCCTGCACGTGGGGCGCGTTGGCCGCGTAGCGATCGAGGGACGCCTTGCGGATGCGTTTGCGGTAGACCAGTTCTTCATCCCGGGTTCCGGAACGCACCGCGTCGACGATCTCGGTCACGAACGGCAGCGGGTCGCGATCGGTAAAGATCCGTTCGAGCATCCCTCGCTGAAGCCGGCGCGCCACATCCGGCCAATCACGACGCACCGCCTCGAGGCCGACGGTGCGAAGCTTTCCGGCGCTCCAGCCAGCGTAACGCTTCTTGCTTCCACCCCGTCCGCCCCGCACGCGGGGCAGCAGGATGCGCTCGTAGAACGCATCCTGTTCGAGAGCGAGCACGGAGGCGACGCGGTAGCGCTCCTCGATACGCGCGCCGATCGCGAGCTCCACCCGCTCGCGCAGCGCTTCTGCTTCGGCCCGGTCGCCCAAAGCCACGAACACCGAATCCGTGTCTCCGTAGAGGACACGCCTCCCCTCGGCCTCAAAGGCTTCTTGAGCCCAATGCAAGGTCTGTTGCCCGAAACTCGTGATTGCGTTGGCAATCTCGGGATCGAAAAAGCGACAGGCGCTCGCACCAAGGACACCGTAGAGAGCGTTCATCATGATCTTGATCGCCTGGTCCGCGTGGCGATCACCGCGCGCCTTGGCCCTCTCCCGGGCCCCATGGAGTTCGGCCAGCAACTCGGGGAGAATCGCCCCGACGCGCGCGAAGTGTGCCCCGTTCGGCGCCTCGATGGTTTCCCCCCTGGCCTCCTGGGCGAGAGCGTGGGCCAAGGGATCGAGCTGAAAGGTCCGCATCAAACTCGGGTAGAGACTTTTGAAATCGAAGACAGCGACGTTGCGGTGAAAGCCAGGCACCGGCTCGAGGAGCGCGCCACCTCGAAGCTCGGAAGCGCGCCGACCGCGGCTCGTGTCCACGCTTGGTGCCACGCGGCCGCGTGCGCGCAGCGCGGGAAGATAGAGCCGATCGAACGACGCGATGCTCGAGCTCACCCGGTCGAGCGGCATGCCGGTGAGGAGGCTGCGTTCGATGCAGAGCTCGAGGAGACCCTCCCGCTCCAGGATCTCGAGGACGAGACGCGCATCTTCGCGATTGTAGGCGGCCAAGGCCGCGGGGTCCTCGCGGTAGAGACGCAGGATCTCGGCGGCCTTGTCGGGCACCTCCGGATCCAGAAGCTTGCCGCGACCGACCACGGCCCGTGCGACGGTCTCGAGGCGATAATCCTCGAGGCGCAGCGCTTCGCGCACCAAGGGCAAGACGTCCAGCACGACCCGACCCGGGAGCTGTGCACGCCAGCGTCCCTGAAGCCCGCGTTCTTCCTGGAAACGAAGCTCACCGGGCTCCCGGCCGAGCTCGAGCGCGACCGAGCACGCCGCGGCCCGACGCGCGAGCACGCGCAGATCGAAATCCACCACGTTCCAGCCCAGGATCAGGTCCGGGTCCAGTTCCGCAAAGCGCTCGACAAGTGCGCGCAAGAGGGCCGCTTCGTTGGCATGGGTGATGGTGTCGGACACCGGTGCGTCACCCACCAGATGCACTTCGTCGACCCCGTCGCCGCACAGGGCCGCCGACAGGATGGCGCTGGCGTCGGGGGTCGTTTCGAGATCGATCGAAAGCCGCGTCAGCCGCGGCGCCGCCACGGCAGGAGCGAGTTCGGGGTTCTCGAAGACCCACAGCACGCCGCGCCGGACCGCTTCGCCCTCGACCCGCAGCCCGGACCGAATGCCGGCGTCGATCAGATAGCGATAGGGGAAGCGGATATCGGCCTCAAAGGCGTGCTCCGTACCGAGCCGGTCGCGGAGTGCCGGGACGGCCCCGGGCACCGGCACGACCACCTGAGCGACCGGCGCGCCGCGCAGCGTTCGAAGCGGGCTCTCGCGGATCTCGAGCTCGGCGCTCCCCCCCACCCGATCCACGGCTTCGAGAGACGCGAAGAAGTAGGGCCGGTAGCGCGTATCCTCGACCAGGAACGGGGCCCCCGGACGATCGCCATCGCCGTCGGCTCGCCCGTAGAGCTGAACGACCGGTCGACCTCGGCGCACCCGATACGTCGGCTGAAGCAAAAACCCGCGAATCTCCACGAGAGGAGCATAGTTGGCCGGGAGGTGGCACGCTGACCTTACCCACGTCTTACGAGCGGATCTACGCCGTCGCGCGAAGCATCCCGCGCGGCCGCGTCGCGACCTACGGTCAGATCGCTGCGCTGGCGGGGCTCGGACCTCACGCCCGCCAGGTGGGCTACGCGCTCCACGCTCTGCCCGCGGACAGCACGGTCCCGTGGCACCGGGTCGTCAACGCCGCGGGACGCGTGAGCGCGCGCTCCGCGGCGAGCGGGGCAGCGCTCCAGCGGGCGCTGCTCGAGCGGGAGGGGGTGATCTTTCGTCCCGGCGGCAAGATCGACCTGGAGCGCTATCAATGGCGCCCCCGGTTTGAGCGGGGAAGCGCTCGTCGACGCCCTCCCCGCAAGGAGGACCGCATGGCACGCAGCTACTGGCTGGTCAAATCAGAACCTGGCAAATATTCGTGGGACGATCTCGTGCGCGATCGTCGCACGCACTGGGATGGCGTTCGCAACTTCGCGGCGCGCAACAATTTGTGCGCCATGAAGAAGGGCGACTGGCTGCTCTACTACCACTCGAATCAAGGCAAAGCGATCGTGGGAATCGCGACCGTCGCGAAAGAGGCCTATCCCGACCCGACGAGTGACGACCCGCGCTGGGTGGTGGTCGACGTCGCCCCGCTCAAGCCCCTCTCCAAGACCGTGAGCCTTGCGCAGGTCAAGGACGAACCGGCGCTGCGCGAGATGGCATTGGTCCGCCAGGCGCGGCTCTCCGTACAACCCGTGCGGAAGAACGAGTTTGAGCGCGTCTTAAAGCTGGGCGAGACCACCCGACCCGGCTGAACACCCGCGCATCATGGTCTTTCCCTTCGCGCGCCCGCTCGGGTTCGGTACCCTGCCGACGCGTCCACCGGGAGGAGACCGCGATGGGAAAGGCCGAAGACGCCGCCGAGATCTTCAAAGGGGCGATCGGAAAAGAGGAAGGTCCCAGTCCCTGGCACCGCGTCGATCAGCATCAGATCGACGCCTTTGCGGATTCGACCCTCGACCATCAGTTCATCCACGTCGATCCAGAGCGCGCCGCCAAGACTCCCTTCGGCACCACCATCGCGCACGGTTTTTTGACCCTTTCGCTGGTCCCGCACCTGCAGAGCACTTTGTCTCCGATCGCGCCCGCCGCCTACTCCGGGCTCGCGATGGGCATCAACTACGGCCTGGACCGGGTGCGATTTCCCAATCCCGTGCGCGTTGGTTCGCAGGTTCGGGCCCGCCGCGAGCTGGCTGCCGCCGAGGTGGTGGCCCCGAACACCGTGCAGCTCAAACATAGGGTCACTGTAGAAATCGAGGGCGAAAGCAAGCCTGCCTGTGTGGCCGAGTGCCTGACGCGCCTGGTCTACGCGTAGGCGAGGACTGCGATGAGTCGGATCCAACGGGTCAACGTAGCGGGGCTGGGGCGGCTACCCGCTTTCTCCCACGCGACGGTCGCGGGCGATTTCATCTATGTATCGGGAACATTGGGCACCAGGCCGGACAGCTTCGACCTCGTCGAAGGGGGGACCGGTGTGGAGACCCGCCAGACGCTGACCAACATTCGAGCGATTCTGCGCGGAGTGGGAGCGGATCTCACGGACGTGGTCAAAGTCAACGTATTCCTCACTGATCTTGGAACCTTCGCCGAGATGAACGCCGCTTATCTGGAGTTCTTTGGGGGTGAGCCGCCGGCGCGCATCACGGTGGGTTGCGCCGCCTTGGCGCTGGGGGCGGCGGTCGAGATCGACTGCATCGCGTACCGTCCCGAGCGCGGCGCCTGAAGCTCCGCGATGGGGTTGGTGCGGCTCGCCATCGACTACGAGAATCCCTCCCGGGACTGGTGGGATGGCGGGGGGCGCGAACTCTGGGACGGCATCACGGAAGGGATGGGCGAAAGCTCCGTCATCCTCGAAGCCCACGTCGCCGCGTCCTGGCTCTCCGAGGCCGAGCGGCTGCCGGGCTGGGACACCGGCCATGAGTACGCCCCCCACCCCATTGCCTCGCGCGAGATCGGCGAAGACGAGGAGCTCGACGACTAGCGCTTTTCGGCGCTCTCTCCGTTCCCCAAACCCTCGGGCAGCTCGGGCGCCGGGAGCTCGATGACCTGGTGGGGGCTGGCCCGGCGGGGCGAACTCGGTCCCGGGGCGAGGACATTGAGTCGATTGATCAGCTGGCGCAGGCGCCCCGCCTTGCGTCGGTCGAACCGAAACGTCACGCGCGGGTAATCATCGACCTCGCCCGCTTCCTCGGGCAGCGGGCCGCTCACTTCGATGCGGCCCCGGGACACGGCGTCGGCGAACTCGTCGTTTAGGGCCTCGAGGGTGCGCGGGTCCGGAGCGCGGCGAACCCGCAAGACGAGCAGGTCGCCGACGAAGCGGCTCGAGTGGTAGTTGCGATAGAAGCACTTGAGCTCATCCACGGCCGTCTCCACGTCGTCTGTCACCCGGAAGAGCGCCTCATCCTCCGGGCTGATCAGACCGCGTGCGAGCAGGTGGGATTCGACGTATTGCCGCCAGTCCTGCCAGTAGGTGCCACCCGGCGCGTCAACGAAGATCACCGGCAGGATCTCACTGCGCCCGGTCTGAATGAGGGTCAGGGTCTCGAAGCCTTCGTCGTGCGTCCCGAAGCCGCCCGGAAAAAGCGCCATGGCGTGGGCCTCCTTCACGAAGGCCACTTTTCGGGTAAAGAAATACCGGAAGTTCACCAACTTCGGATCGCCGGCGATCACCGGGTTCGCATCCTGCTCAAACGGCAGCCGGATATTGACGCCGAAGGAGGACGCGCGTCCCGCCCCACCCTGTGCCGCGGCCATGATGCCGTCCCCCGCGCCGGTGATCACCATCCAGCCCTCTTCGACCATGCGCTCGGCGAAACGCTGGGCCTGCTGCCAGTCAGGGTGGCCGCGGGGCGTTCGGGCGCTTCCGAACACGGCCACCTTGCGGACCTCGCGGTACGGCGCGAAGGCGTGGAATGCGCGCCGCAGATCGCGCAGCGCCCCGTGGATCAACTTGAGCTCGGCCCGCGATGCGATGCCGTCGGCAAAGCGCAGACTGGTCAGGAGGATCTCGCGCAAGAAGTCCGGTGTGTGGCCGGCGCCCTCCCCATCCTGCGCTTCCGACACGTGGGCGAGCAGTTCGTCGAGGAGCCGGCGGACTTCGGGATCGCGGCGCGGGTTCACGAGGCGTCGCCCGCTCCGGAGCGCAAGGCGTCTTTGAGTTCGGCGACAAAGTTGGGAATGTCGTCCAACAAGGCGGCGCGACTGTCAGCGTTCTCGACCCGTGCCACGATGGCGCTCCCGACCACGACGCCGTCGGCGAGGCGGCCCACCGCGCGCGCCTGCTCCGGCGTAGCGATTCCGAAGCCCACACACACGGGGGTCCGCGCCACCGCCCGCACACGTGCGAGATTCTCCGCGAGGTCGGGCGGCAACTCGGCACGGGCCCCGGTCACCCCGACCAGCGAGACGTAGTAGAGGAAGCCGCGGGTGCGAACGGCCAACATCGCG
>CAZTOE010000006.1:0-20051 GCA_964615045.1 uncultured Spirochaetales bacterium | reverse complement strand
CCGCTCCGGGGTCGTCGTGGGAGCGGCGAGCAGAATCGCGTCGATTCCCGACGCCTCGAGGATGGCAAAGAAAGCGGGCTCTTCTTCGGGTGGGAGATCGAGGATGATCACTCCGTCGACTCCGGCATCGACGGCGGCCGCCGCAAACGCCTCTGCCCCGAAGGTGAGAAACGAATTCGCGTATCCCATCAAAATAATGGGCACAGACGATTGATTTCGAACGCGTTTTATCATCTCGAGAACTCTCCGAAGAGATGCCCCCGAAGCGAGCGCCCGCTCGCTGGCGCGCTGAATCGTCGGCCCCTCCCCGACCGGGTCGGAGAACGGCACACCGACTTCAATGAGATCGGCCCCGGCCGCCGCCAGACGCGGCAGCAGCACTTCGGTCGCGTCCAGGTCCGGATCGCCGGCCGTGACAAAGGTCACCAACGCCGACTCGCTCCGCTCCGCCAGGGCGCGGAAGGTGGCCGCGATGCGTCTCAATGCGCACCCTCGCCCGCGGTGGCCCGCTGCGAGAGGATCTCGCGAACGGTGGGCGCGTCTTTGTCGCCGCGACCCGACAAGTTGAGCAGCAGGATCGTGTCGGGCGACAGGCTGGGCGCGAGCGTACGGGCGTGGGCCACCGCATGGGCGGTCTCGAGGGCCGGGATGATGCCCTCGGTGCGGCTCAGAAACTGAAAAGCGTCCAGGGCCTCTTCGTCGGTCGCCGCGACGTACCGGGCGCGACGGCTGTCGCGAAGCCAGGCGTGTTCCGGCCCGACCCCGGGATAATCGAGACCCGCCGAGATCGAGTGGGCGGGGAAGATCTGTCCGTCGTCGTCGGCGAGCACCACCGTGCGTTGTCCGTGGAGGATCCCGGACACCCCGGCACACAGCGTGGCGCCGTGGCGACCCGTCTCGATTCCCTCTCCCGCCGGCTCGACGCCGACCATCTCGACCTCCGGGTCGTCGAGGAACGGATGGAACAATCCCATCGCATTCGAACCACCCCCCACACAAGCGATCAGGGCGTCGGGAAGGCGGCCCTCTGCTGATAGGATCTGCTCGCGCGCCTCGAGGCCGATCACGCGCTGAAAGTCTCTCACCATGGTCGGGTAGGGATGCGGGCCCATCACCGAACCGATGCAGTAGTAGGTGTCGCGCACGTTCGTCACCCAGTCGCGCATCGCCTCGTTGATGGCGTCCTTGAGGGTGCGCGATCCACTCGTCACCGGGCGGACCGAGGCGCCCAGAAGCTCCATCCGGAAGACGTTGGGGGCTTGGCGTTCGACATCTTCGGCCCCCATATAGACCTCGCACTCGAGGCCGAGCAGCGCGCAGGCCGTCGCGGTCGCGACCCCGTGTTGGCCGGCGCCGGTTTCCGCGATCACTCGGGGTTTGCCCATATGGTGAGCCAGCAGGCATTGGCCCAGCACGTTGTTGATCTTGTGCGCTCCAGTGTGGGCCAGGTCCTCGCGTTTCAAGTAGAGCTTGGCGCCGCCCAGCGCCTCGCTGGTGCGCTTCGCGTAGAAGAGCGGTGTGGGGCGCCCGGCGTAGTCCTTGAGGAGTGGCGCCAGCTCACTGCGAAAGATCTCGCTCGCGACAATCTGGCGGCGCGCCGCCTCGAGCTCGTCCAGCGCCGCGATCAGGGTTTCGGGGACGTAGCGGCCTCCGTAGTCGCCGAAGCGACCGGGCCTCGCCGACACGGTGACATCCTCCTCGCTCATGCTTCACTCTCCGCCTTGCTCCGCCCTGCGAACCGCCGCGACGAAAGCCCGCATCCGTTCCGCATCTTTGCGCGGCGCGGCGGTCTCGATTCCCGTGGCAACATCGACGCCCCAGGGCAGGAGATCGCCCACACCGGCGATCGCCTCGCCGACATTTTCTGGAGTGAGGCCGCCTGCCAGGATCACGTCGTAGCCGTGCTCGATCAGCACCGCCGCATCGGACCAGGGCCAGGGTTGCCCGCGACCGCCACCCTGGGTGGGATGGTCGAGCAACAGGATGGACCCAGGGTAACGTTGGGCAGCTTCTTCGTCCGCCCCGCGCAACGCCTTGATCGTGGGCAAGTCGATCGCCTCAACTACTTCCGGCGCTTCATCCCCGTGGAGTTGCACGCGCTCGAACTCGACGCGCCGCAACACCCGTTCGAGATCCACCGGCTCGGGGTCCCGAAATACGGCCACCCGTTCCACCTGGCCCGCCACCGCCTCGGACACCCGCTCGGCTTCGCGCAAGTCGAGCGCGCGGGGAGTTCCGGGAACGAAGTTGATGCCGATCAAGTCGGCTCCGGCGTCGACCGCTGCGCGGGCGTCCGCGGGGTCTGTCATCCCACACATCTTGATGCGAATTTTCACGCCTTCCCCCGGAGCCTCTTGAGCGCGCGACCGACGTCTGGCTGGCGCATCAGCGCTTCTCCGACGAGAACTGCGTCGGCGCCGGACGCCTCGAGGCGCTCGATGTCTGCGATCGTAAAGATTCCGCTCTCCCCCACCACGGCAACGCCCGCCTCGCGAAGCGGCGGCGCCAGGCGCTCGCTTACTGCGAGGTCGGTCGTGAAGGTCCGGAGATCGCGGTTGTTGATTCCCACCAGGTCGGCGCCCGCATCCAAAGCGATGCGCAGCTCGGTCTCGTCGTGAACCTCCACCAGCGCATCCATCCCCAGCGAGGCGGCATGGGTGCGCAGCGCCGCGAGTTCTCCGCGCTCGAGGGCGCGCACGATCAGTAGGACGGCGTCCGCGCCGGCCGCCCGCGCTTCGTCGACCTGATAGCAATCGACCACAAAGTCTTTGCGCAGGAGCGGAATCGCGACCACCGCCCGCACTTGTTTTAGGTATTCGAGCCGGCCCCCGAAATACTTCTCATCGGTGAGCACCGAGATCGCCGCCGCTCCGGCCTCAGCATACGCCTGGGCGCAACCGACCGGATCGAAGTCGGGGCGGATCTCCCCTTTGCTCGGAGAGCGCCGCTTGAGCTCCGCGACCACCCGCGGCCGCTCCGCGGTCAGGAGGGCCTGGCGAAACCCGCGCGGAGCGTCCCCCGGCTGCGAGGCGGCGCGTCGCATCGCATCGGGGGGCACGGCGCGTTTGCAACGCCCCACCTCGCCGCGCTTGTGGTGCAGGATTTCGGCCAAGATGTCGCTCACGCGGCGGCCCTCCCGGTCGCTTCGATTAGGGCCTCGAGCTTCGCGCGGGCAGCACCCGAGGCCACGCTCTGGTCCGCTCGCCGAAGTCCAGTCTCCAGATCTGGCACCACCCCCCCCACCCAGATCGCCGCGGCCGCGTTCAACAGCACGATGTCGCGGGCCGGTCCTCGCTCGCCGCCGAGGACGGCGCGAACGATCCTCGCGTTGTGCGCAGCATCGCCTCCGGTCAGATCCTCGAGGCGCGCCCGCGGCAGGCCGAGTTCCGCGGCATCGATGCGAACACACTCAATGCGGCCCTCCTCCAACCGCGCCGCTTCACTCGGCGCTGCGGTGCTCAGCTCGTCGAGTCCGTCGTTGCCGCGCACCACCAACGCCCGCCGCACGCCGAGCTCCGCCAGCGCCGCGGCCATGGGCTGGATCAACTCCGCTGCGTAGACGCCCACCAGTTGACGGCGGACGCCGAGCGGGTTGAGCAGGGGGCCGAGACAGTTCATGACGGTGCGCAGCTGTAGCGCTTCGCGGATGGGCGCCAGGTGCCGCATCGCCGGGTGGGCGCGGCGCGCGTAGAGGAAACCGATCCCGATCTCCGACACCATTGCCGCTGCGAGGGTAATCGGGAGATCCGCCCGCACGCCGAGGGCTTCGAGGACGTCGAAGCTCCCTGAGGCGCTCGAAGCGGCGCGGTTACCGTGCTTGGCGATCCGAACGCCGGCCCCGGCGGCGACGAAGGCAGCGGCGGTCGAGATATTGAAGGTCCCCAGCCCGTCGCCGCCGGTTCCACACGTGTCGACCGTATCGGGATCGAGGAGCGGTGCGCGCTCGGCCCGGGCGCGCATCGCCCGGGCGGCGGCGACGATCTCGCCCACCGTCTCGCCTTTGGTGCGCAGCGCCACCAACAAGCCGGCCACCGCCAAGGGCTCCGCGCGGCCCTCCATGATCTCGGCGAAGGCGCGCTCCAAAATCGGCGCCGGCACTTCCTCCCGCGCCGCCGCTCGTCGCAGTGCTTCTCGAACGCTCATCTTCCGATCGGCCTCAACGCCGCGCGAAGGGGTTGCCCTGAGACTGCGAGAACGGGCGGGTGAGGTTATCGCCCACTCCGAGCAAGCGGTATTGGAAGTCGATCTGGGTTCCTTGCTGGCGATCGTGGGATGCCTCGACCCGAAACGCCCAACACTTGCATCGCGACAGGTACTCGATGCCCGCCACGTTCCGCAGCGAGAGCGAGTTGTTGAAGCTGTAGCCGCCGAGATAGGTGACCGCCCACTGAGGGTTCAGGCGCAGATAAAGCTGGGCCCCCACCTGGTTGATGCGGCTGAACGCGTTGTTGAAATCGTCGAAACGGTCGTTGTCGAACCGGAACGACTCGAAAACCTGGGGAATATTGCGCACGTAGCGGTAGCGAAGCGATACCCCGTGGCCGTTCGCGTGCTGCCAGGAAAATTGGAACAGCCCGTCGGAGATCCGGGTGTCCTTGATCTCGTAGACGCTGTGAAAGCGCAGATTCACTCCGCCGCCCGGGTAGATTGCCCCCGTCACCACCGATGGACCCCAGTCGCCGTTGGCGAAGCGGTATTCCGTGGACACATCGATCTCGGCGAGGGGCCGGCCGCTCTTGGGGTTGAGGAAGCGGTTGTCGAGACCGAGGAAAGCCGAGCTCACCTCACCGACGCGGTCGGCGGGATCGAGCGTCAGGTTGCCGCGTTCCAGGTGCCGCAGGCGTTCCTGGGGAACCGCGGTGCGAGGTACGAAGATCGGCAGATCATCCTGATCGGTATCGGTGACCACCGCGTAGGCGAAGTAGGGTTCCATGAAGTGCTCGGCCTTGCGGCCGGTCCAGAACCAGGGGATCTCGCCTTGCAGCTGGGCTCGCAGGTCGGCCCGTCCGGTTAGAAGGTGACGTGCCTCGGTGTCGAAGTTCTCGGTGTCGTAGAAGGTGCCGTAGTAGCCCACCTCCGGTACCAGGTGGATCGCATTCCACAGATGCAGCGGATAGGAGAGCCGCGGCTGCACGTAGAGGCGGTGACCACGGTCGGCGAGGGGCTCGCCCTCCTGAAAGCGACCGTCCCCCTCCGGCCCGCCGGTGGTGGCGAAATCGTCGAAGTTGAAGTCCTTCTGCTGGGGCGTCACGAGCCCCGGGATCTTGTTGCCGGGCACGCCCTGCGGGTTGCGCTCCTTGCCGGTGGGGATCGCGTCGTTCCCGGTGTCGTAGAAGCGGTCGTTTACCAGCAGCGAGCGGCCGAAGCGGTCCTCCTGATTCACGTAGGGTTGGTAGTACACATACTCGAGGTCGGCGGTCGCGACCAGCCCGGGAATCCCCGGCACCGAGCCCGTCATCGCATTCAGCTGGAATTCCGGCAACCGCTGCAGCATGAACTCATCGCGGTCGTCGACATCGGGGTTTTGCAGGTCGTCGGCGATGCGCATGGCGCCGAGCATCGCGAAGCGGTTGGCGGGGCCCTGGTGGGTCCAGACGAAAGCGTTGGTGAACAGATAGCGGTTCTCGCGGTAGTCATCGAAATCGTCGAAGTCGAAGGTCACGCTGTTGTCGGAAGTGCCCACGCCCGCGAACTGGAAATGGAGGTTGCCGGGGAGGTCCTGCCGATGCTCGCCGAAGAGCCCCCAGCGATCGCGACTGAAGTCTTCCTTGGCTTCGTTGGGATCGATGCCGTTGTCATGGATGTACATGCCAGAGAGCTCACCCTGGGAGCGCTCGCCAAAGACATACTCGGTGTCGACGGCGGGCCGAAAACCGCGCTTGCCGAGATAGGCGGGCCGGGCCGTGATGTTCAAGTTGTCACGAGCCGCCCAGAAAAAGGGGGTCTCGACTTTGAAACCCGAGCGACTCGAGCGTCCGCCGTTCGGGACGAGGAACCCAGTCGTGCGCTTTTCTTTCAGCGGATAGGCGAACCATGGCAACCAGACGACGGGCACTCCGAGCACTTCGAAGCGCGCGTGCTTGGCGACCGCATAGCCACCGATCTCCGCATCCGTCTCGCTGGCCCGAATCGACCACGGGTCGCGGTCGTTCTGCTTGGGACAATCGCAAGTCGTGTAGCGCCCGCCGTCGACCGTGTAGCGTTTGTCGCCGATCTTGCGGATCTCGTCCCCAGTCAGGGTGTACTCGGCTCCCTCCCCCACCAGTTCGCCATCGAAGACGACCCCGCGCAACGAATCGACGTCGAACTGCAAAAACTCGGATCGCAACGTGTCGCCGGCGTCGCTGATCTCCACGGAGCCGCTCGCCGCGCCCAGCCGGGTGGCGTCGTTCAGATAGACGCGGGCGGCCCGAAGCTCACGGCCGCCCTGCTCGATCCGCACATTACCCCGCGCCAGATAGACGGATTCGGCGCCGCGAAATTCCAGCTCGTCGGCGTAGAGCGTCGTCGGTTCGTCGCCGAACTGGGCGATGGCGACCCCGGGTCCACAGAGCCACAGAGCGGCCAGGGCAACGGCCCGGCCTGCGGAAGACCGCGCCGAGGACATTGAGGCAGCCCGAATCGCGGGAATCGGCCGAGGCGAGAGAGCCCGCCGCTGCGCGGGGCTGCGCTTCAAGGTGTCCTCCTTCCCGAGGATCCTAGCCGAAAGCCGCCTTGCGGAATCCTCTCGAGGCCCCTGGGGTCGAGCAAGCTACCGCACGGTTTTGTGACGGGTCAACGCGGGCGGGGAGCGGAGGGAAGGCAGCGTGACCCGGCCAGGCGGGCGCCCAGGGCGTCGGCATCGGGAATCACGAGGACATCTTCTTGAAGCCGGATCAGTTTGCGTTCGAAGAGATCCTGGAGTGCCGCATGGGCATCCCGAATCGAAAGCCCCGCCGAGTCAGCCAGCGAGCGGAGACTGGTCTCGGCGCGGAGCCCTTCGCCTTCCTGGCGGACTCTGGCGAGAAGAGCGCTGACCAGCGGGCGGACCAGATCCTCCATGCCGAGAGCCGCGAGCCGCCGCTCCAGGCCTTCGATGCACCGGGCGGAGCGGGTGAGGAGCCGCCAGGCGATCTCCGGGCGTTCTCGACACATCGCCTGAAAGACCTCCCGTTCGAGCTCGAGGACGCGCGCCGCCTGGGCTGCGACGGCGCGTGCCGTCCGGGGTCGATCGAGTAGGGTGTCCACCTCACCAACGGTGTCCCCGGGACCCGCTCGACCGACCAGCCTGGGAACCTGCTTGGGACCGGACACTTGAAGCTCGATGGAGCCGCTCTGAACGACATAGACGGCCCCACTGGGATCACCGCTTTGAAACAGCGACTCTCCCTCCCGGAGGCTGCGCTCGTGAGCATGAAGCACGCGGGCAAGGGCGTCGTCGACGTCCTGACCCGCCACGGGCGATGTCGCGTGAGAAGCGGCGTTCTCTCCCACAATCAGGAGTTTTCGACCGGATCTGCAGCGGGCTTTAGGCGCTAGCGCCTCGGGTGCATCTGGGCGGCGCCGATCGCCTGTTCGAGCTCCTCGGGCCCGACCACGCCGATGTGGAGAGAGTCGATGCGTCCGTCCGGGCTCACCACGGCCAGCGCCGGGAAGCCCGGCGCGCCGTAGCGGCGCGCCAGTGCCTCATCACCGAACAGGATCGGGTAGGCGATCGCGTGTTCCTCGGCGAAAGGCGCCACAACCTCGTCACCGTCCGCGTCGACCGAGACGCCGATCACCACCACATCGCCGTTCGCATGACGCTCGTGGAACGCGTTGAGCACCGGAATCTGAACCAAGCACGGGGCGCACCAGGTCGCCCAGAAGTCGATCACCACCGTCTTGCCGGCGAGATCGGCCAGCGAGATCTCTCCCCCACCGAGCTGCGAGAGGGCGAACTCCGGAGCGACGGGCCTCTCGCGGGGCGTACTCGACTCCGATCCGGGACCGCAGGCCAGGGCAAGCGCGACCCAAACCCAGAGGCCAGCCCTCACAGCAACCGCTCTTCCAGACGGATCACCCACTCCCCCAGAAAGGCGAAATACGCGTTCAGGCGGGTCAGTTGGTTGGTGAACACCATCAGACCCACGGCGACGAGCAGCGCGCCCGATCCGATCTCGAGCTTTCGGAAGTGCCGTCGGATCCTCCCAAATGTGAGGAGAAAAGTGTCGAGGCTCCAGGCAGCAGCTAGGAATGGAATCCCCAGACCGGCCGCGTAGGCCGAAAGCATGACGGCGCCCTGCCCGACCGTCTCCCGGCCGCCGGCCAGGGTGAGAATCGCTCCCAGAATCGGCCCGACGCAGGGGGTCCAACCGAACGCGAAGGCGGCGCCGACCAGGGTGGCCCCGAAAAGCCCCGCTGGAGCCGAAAGCTCGAGGCGTTTCTCGCGATACAAGGCTGGAATCGGCAGGAGGCCCGCGAGATGCAGCCCCATCGCCACGATCACCAAGCCCGCGAGTTGCGCGATCCCGAACTCCCAGCCGAAGATCACCAGGTGCCACATGCGCAGACGGGTACCGAGCAACGTCGCCGAGACCCCGAGCAACACGAACACCGTGGAAAAGCCCAACACGAAGGCCAACGCCGATCCCATCACGCGCCGGCGCGTTCGGCCGCGGTCGGCGCCGGCGGCGTCGCGCATCTCTTCGACGGAAACTCCGGACACCATCGAGAGATAGGCGGGCATGAGGGGCATCACGCAAGGGGAGAGAACGGAGAGCAGGCCGGCCACGAAGGCAGTGGCCAAGGAGGAAAGACCGAAGTCGTACATCCGCTATCGCTGCTCCCTGTCGCGTCCCGCCGCGCGGGACGGAAGCCCGTCACCGCGCGGCAGGGCGCCCTGCGGAGCAGGGCAACGACGTGGACGGGCTACGGAGTCGCCCAGGCGGCGTCGCGAGGTTCCGTGGCAGGCTTCGGCGTCGGCTCCTGCCAGGGGCCATAATCATCCTGCTCCGCCGGCTCTTCTCGCACCTGCGTTGCTTCCCAACCGGACGAGTTCGACGGATCATCCGCCAAAGTCGCCCGCTCCGGAGAACGACCGACGAACTCGACCCGACGCTCTCCCTTGAGAATCTCAGGAGTGACCACGTAATCTCCGCGCATCGCAGCATCGAGGATCGGCTTGGCGACGTCCTTGTCGCCCCCCGAGACCACGTAGGCCATGCCGGCGATCACGCTGCCGCCCCCTGCATACACGAGCTTGGCGGGCCCGTAGATCAACGAAAGAGCCGCCGAAGCGGCACCCAGGCCGGCTTCATTCTTCATCTGGGTGTCGTCTGCTGCCGCCGCCGCAGCGAGTACCATCCCGAGCACACCCACCGCGAGCGGCGCCGCCCCGAATTCTCGCAGCGCGCTTCCCTTCGATCGAAATTTCATTTTGAACACGCAACTTCCCTCTCAGTGGGACGGGCTCTACGCCCGTCCGTTCCCCCATCGCGAAAGAGTGTGCCGCTCACCACGCTCAGATCAAGCGGGTGCCCGCGGGCGCCTCAGAAGCGCTTCTCGGTGTCGATCAGAAGTGTGACCGGACCCCGGTTCACGAGTTCCACATCCATCATGGCGCCGAAGCGACCGGTCAGGACCCGGACGCCTTCCGCCTGGGCGGCGGTCACAACCGTGTCGAAGAGCGGCTGGGCCTGCGCCGGTGGCGCCGCCGCGGCGAACGAGGGCCGGCGGCCTTTGCGGGTATCCCCGAACAGGGTGAACTGCGAAATCAGTCCCAACTCGCCGCCGACGTCGAGAAGCGAGCGGTCCATCCCTCCGCGCTCACCCTCAAACACCCTCAGATTCAACAGCTTGCGCACCAGTTCTCGCGCGGAATCTCGGGTGTCGTGGCGGCTCACCGCGACTAGCGCCAGCAGGCCCGGCCCCATCGAACCCAGCTCCTCCCCCGCGACACGCACGCTGGCCCGGCGCACCCGCTGCACGACCGCGCGCATCTCTTCAGGGCTTGTCCTGCGCCGCAAACCGACCGCGATAGACCGCTCGGCCCTCGGTACGCATCAACACGATCTGGCACAGACGCACCCCGGCGTGAAGCTCCAGTGGATGCCCAGCCACGTTGCTGATCTCGAGAACCTGGCGGTTGGAGACCCCGGGCTGGACGAATGCCGAGGTGACGTGAATCATCAATCCCAGCCGCGCGAAGCGGCTGCGGCCTTCGAGAAAGCCACACAGATCGTCCGGCAGCGAGATGCGCTCGACCGTGATGCCGTGCACCGTCCCGCCCGGGGCCAGCACGAAGGGAGCCGTGAGAGAGCGCAGGGCCGTGTGATCACGGAAGTCGGTTTCGTCGCGTATCGGAATGGGCAACGCGGCGGGTTCGATCACCCGGATGGCGTCGCCGAGGGTGAGATCGATCGAGGCGGGACCCACCTGCTCGAGATCGAGCGGGTCGATCCGCAGGCGGCCGGCCTCGAGCTCGCCGAGGATCGCTTCGCGGGTCAGGACAGCCATCGGGAGGCGGGAGGATACAGCAGGCATGACCCATCCGTTCTTCGGGAAAATCCGTCCGTGCGCGATCGGCCATCGCGGCGCCGCCGGTGAGCTCCCGGAAAACACGCTCTCCTCATTCGAGCGAGCGTTGGCCCGGGGCGCGGCAATCTTGGAGAGCGACCTCCAAACGAGCGCCGACGGAGTGCCGGTCTTGTTCCACGACGCCACGCTCGAACGCACGACCGACGGCGCTGGGCGCGTCTCGGAGCACCCCCTCGTTGAGCTACGGCGACTCGACGCAGCCCACCATTTCAGACCCGCCGACGGCGCAGAGCGGAGCCGCTCCTCCGAACCGCCCCTGCGCCGGCGGGGCTATCGCATCCCGTCGCTGGAAGAGGCACTCGACACCTTCTCCGGCGCCCATTTCAACCTCGAACTCAAGGATCCAAATCCCATGCTCACCGGGGCAACGCTCCGGGCGATCCGCGAGCGCGGGTGCGCGGAGCGGGTCCTGCTCACCGCTGAGGACACCAATCACATGGCAGCGGTTCGCCGCGCGGTTGCCGAGGCCGGCCTCCCGGTGGCCCTGGGCGCCTGCGTGGGGGACGTCATCGAGTTCGTGAAGAGCCTGGCCGGCGGGACCCCGCCGCCGGCTGTTTCCATAGCAGGACAAGCTCTGGGCCCGATGGCGCTTCAAGTGCCGCCCCGCACGGAGGCGGGTCCACTGGTGGACGCCGCGTTCGTCGAGCACGCCCACGCGTTCGGCCTGTTCGTCCACGTCTGGACGATCAACGACCCGCTGGAAATCGAGGCCCTCCTCGAGCTCGGCGTCGATGGCCTGGTGAGCGACTTTCCGGAGCGGGTGGTGTCGGCCATCGCGAGACGAGCGGAGCGTGAATGAACCGGGCAAAGCGTCGCCGTTCGTTTGGCGTTACTTCGACGACTTGCGGCGGGCTTGTGAGGGCGCTCCCCTGCTGGACCTCGCCTGCGGACGCGGGCGCCACGCGTTTCCCCTGGCCCGGGCCGGAGCGCGGGTGGTGGCCCTCGACCGCAACCGCGAACACCTGCGCGAGCTCTGCGCGTGGGCCCGACGGGACGCGCTCCCTCCCGGACGGCTCACCCCGGTCTGCGCGGATGCGGAGCGCCACGCTCTGCCCTTCCGCACCGCCAGTTTCGGGGCCGTGCTCGTGACCCGCTTCCTCGACCGGCGACGCATCCCGGAGTGGACCTCGCAGCTCCGCCCGGGCGGTCTCTTCCTGCTCGAAACCTACACGCTGCGTCAGCGCGACCTCGGGTACGGTCCCCGAGACCCCGAACATCTTCTCGATCCCGGCGAGCTCCCGAAACTGCTGGCCGGGCTCGAAGGCCTCGCCTACGAAGAAGGATTGCGGGCCGACCCGCGGCCCGAGTGGGTGGCCAGCTACATCGCGCGGAGGCCGAGGGCCAAGCGCTGAACCGGATCCAGCGGTGGATCGAGCAAACCCTCAGGTACCGCCAAGGGCAGCTTGGCATCCGAGGGGGTCTCGAAGAGGAAGTACTGCGCCATCAAAACCAGCCGATCGCCGCGATTTCTCCGGCTTCCGAAGTGAAGGCAGCGACTGGTGTCCAGCAAGACTCCGCTCCCCGCGACGCCCGTGGCGGTCACGGTGCAGCCCCGACCTCCAGCTCGTTCCACCTCCTCGTCGATCAGCCGACCGTCTTCGTAGCCGAGCGTGGCTGCGACGCGAGCGGAGGCGTCTGCGGGCAAAAACGTGAGCGGACCGTGGTTTTCGTCCACATCGCTCACGTGGAGAAACAACTTCAACTGCGTCGTGGTTTCCGAATCAAAGTGAAAGAGCTGACTCGACTGCGCCGTCTGATTCGGAGGCGACCACAGCAGGCTCGCTCCCGCCAAAAGCGGCACCGCACCCAGATAATCGGTGACGATATCGAGCAGAGGCCGCGCGATCAGGAAGCGAATCAACTCTGGATGGTCGAAGAACTGGGAACCCGAGAGGATCGAGAGCAGGAAATCCTTGCGGCGGTTGTACAAGAGGGCGTCGCGATCGGTACGGCTTCGGGGCTCCGCCGCGATCTCCCGGCAGAGCGCCACAACTCGCCTCGTTCCGGGAAACTCGTCTGAGGCGAGGAGCCGATAGCCCGCGGAGACCGGGATGCGCGCCTCGGATGACAAGCCCTGGCGAGCAGATTCCGCGAGCTCTCGCCGCTTGCGCACCTGCCTCGGCCCCAACGCCATCTTGGCCGCGCGGAGCGTCGGTTGGACCACCCGGCGCGGAATCCGAAGCCTTCCCCACAAGAGCTTCTGCAGCGCCCTTCCCGGCACCGGCTGAAAGATGCGACCTCTCCCGACACTCATCGCTGCCCCCGCATCAAAAGCCAGGGGGTGGCCAGCGCGAGCAGGAGCGGCGGTGACCACCCCGCGAGCGCGGGTCCCAGCCGGCCGCCGTACCCCAACGAGGCGACGAGATCCACAATCAAGACGTACCCAATTCCCAATGCCCCGCTGAGCAGGAGGCTCGGCGCCGTGCGCTGCAGGGTGCGCCGGCGGAGCGCCGCCGCCACCGCGATCGCGGGCAACAACCAGCAGGCCGCAGGCGCTGCGAGACGGCGGTGGAGGTCCATCTCCCAGCGCGTCGTGTCAAATCCGTCCCGACGTGCCGCTCGGATCTCTCCGATGAGGGCGAACGAGCTCATGTGCGCGGGGTCGACGGCACTCGACGCTTCAGCGATCTGGATCCGCTCCGGCGCCTCGGCCGTGACCACACCGGTCTCGGAGATCTCCACCCGCGATGCCCCGGTGAGCCTCCAGAGACCGGGCTCCTCGCGCGTGGCCGAATGGGCGTCAATGCGGCTCGTGGGGAAACCGTGTTCGTCCAACTCGTACACCGTGAGCCGCTCCAGCTGGCCGCGCCGAAACCCCACCCGCGCGGCGCGAATCAGCTGATCTTCGATCCGGTACCACATTTCCACCGCACCGTCCGACATCGAGCCCTCGTCGCGAATCTCCTCGACCTTGATGCGGTCCGCCAGCGCGTTGGCCCGCGGCACGACCCAGTCCTCCAAGAACAGATCGAGCGGGACGACACAGGCGGTAATCAAGAGAATGGGGGCGAGTGCGCGCAGAGCGCGGATCCCGAGCGACTGCATCGCCATCAGCTCGTGATGAACGCTCAAGGCACTCACCGTGAGCGAGGCCCCGACCAGCAACCCCATGGGCACGACGCGCGAGGCGAGGAGCGGCGCCCGTGCTCCGTAGTAGCGAAGCGCCTCGATAGGGCGAGCCTGGTGCTCGGCCAGCCAGTTGAGGCGTTCCAGCACATCGACGATCAGATACGCGATGAAGAGGCCCGCCAGGCAAAGCAGCGCGAGACGGACGAAGGACGCCGCCACATAGCTCTCCAGGATGAGACCCCGCGACGGTCTGGAGAGGGACCGGCGCTGGGGCGGGCGCGCGAGGCTTCGCAGTGAGATCGCGCTCGAGAACCCGTAGCTCTCACGAGGGCGAAACCACAGCAACCCACCGCCCAGCATCGCGGTCAGGACATTGGGCAGCCAGATCGAAGCCGCGACGGGGATGGATGGAACCGAGAGCAGGAGATTGCCGAGCTGAACCAGGGCGTAGTAGATCATGGTGCCGAGTAGACCGAGAAGTGCGCCACTCGAACTGGTGAAGTGCACCCCCCGGAGCGCCAGGGACAGCGCCAGCCAACCGAAGACGACGCACGCTGTGGGCAGCGCATAGCGCCGCTGAATCTCCGCTTGCGCCAGCCGCCGCTCCTCGGTCGTCGAGTTCCCGTCGGCACGCTGTGCCCGAAGTGCCGCGAGACTCGCGGCTTCCGTCGCATCCGCCCGAAGCTCGGGACGCAGGGCGCCGGTTCGATAGAGCTCGGTGTCGAGGCGCCGGAACGAGGCGCGTTGGAGGGTGGTGTGCGGCGAACCCAATATGACCCCTTCGAACAGCGTGAGGGCCGCGGTCCCCCGATCACCCGCGCGAAACTCCCCCCGCTCCGCGAACACGGTCTCGCCAATTTCAGGCGTCCAGAGGAGGACGCCGCGAAGCCGATCGCCGCGGCTCGAGACCTCGCGCGCCAAAAGCTGTCGTTCCCCGAACTCGTGGACCTGACCAGCGCGCAGGGTGACCCCCGGATTTTCGCGCGCGATGCCCTCGAAGGCCGCCGAGAGTTCGGCGAGCGCCCGGGGGGCCACCTCGATCGACAGCGCCAGCGCAAAGGTGCTGGCGGCAGCGGCGAACACGAGCACGGGCGGCGCGATTCGCAGCGGTGCGATCCCGGCGGCTTCGATGGCGAGCGTTTCGCGGTCGCGTTTCTGGCGACCCAGAACCACCAGCGCCCCGATCAGTACCGCAAAGGGAAGCGTCTGACAGAGAATTGGAAGCAACTGGTACAGCGCGATCGCGCCGACTTCCCGCAAGTCCAGCCCGCGATTCACGACCAGGTCGGCATAACCGAGCAGGTTTTTGGTCAGGATCAAGAACGCAAGACCGAGCAAAACGAGTCCGGTCGTAATCGCCAGGCTCCGGACGATGTGCTTGAACAAGGTCACGCCGAGCGGTCGCCCGGCGGCGCTGGACGATTGCAGCGAGGGCGTCGCTTGACTCTTCATCGGGTCTCAGGTTCGAATGCTAGGATCGACGCGCCGTCGCTCCGAGCGTTTGACGCGGCAAAAGAGTGTAGTCGACCCGCCGCGCCGGACCCGGAGAACCTCCGGTTTCCGGAAGCCCTCGTCGATCCGGGAGACGATATCTGACGAGACGCGAGCCGCGGCTGTACCTGGGAGGCCCCCAACACGCACGGGGTGCCTTGCGCGACCTGCTTCTCGACCGGGTGCGCAAGGCACCGCCCGGATCGTCGATCGACTGGGTCACCTACTATCTGCGCCACCGACCGCTCACCGAAGAGCTTGTGCGTGCACGCGAGCGCGGGGTCCGGGTTCGGGTCGCGATCGAAGCCGCCCCCCGAATCCCGGGTGCGAACCACGCGGCGATTGAGCGTCTCAAGGGTCCCGGAGGCCTGGGCGACGGCTTTCGCGCGATCGCGCACCCAAACGTTCCGGGATTCTCGTGGCGGCCGGTGCTCCACGAGAAGCTCTATTGCTTTTCTCACCCCGCACCCGTCGCGTTGATTGGCTCCTACAACCCCGTCACCGATGACTCCGAGGGTGCTAGCGACGACCTCGCACGAGATGTCCTGGCGCGCATTGGCGATATGGAACAGGGCCATAACGCCCTCGTGGAAATCGGCGACGCGCGCCTGGTGGCCGGCCTGGTCGCCCACGTCCGCGCACTCCACGGAGGAAGTCACGGGCTGCTCGAGCGTTTCGCGCGTGCACCGTTTCAAAGTCTCACCAGCGGCGATACCCGCGTGCATTTCTGGCCGCGCACGGGCGCGCATCCGCTGCTCCGACAACTTCGCCACTCGGAGCGCGGCACGCGGATTCGCATCGCCGCCTCGCATCTCCGCGGCACCAGCGCGTGGCGCGACTTGTCCCGGCTGGCCAAGGCAGGGTTCAGCGTGACGATCCTCTGCGACGCATCGCCGCGGAGGGTGCAGCCGACGCTCGCGCGGCACCTCGCGAGCGTCGGTATTGATATCCGACCGGTATTTCCGGTGGGCGGAGTCCCGATGCACCACAAATTCTTGCTCGTCGATGGAACCGTGGGGCAACTTTCCGTCTTCGGCAGCTATAACTGGACGGACCGCTCTCGTTGGCTCAGTCACGAGATCGCGGTGGCCTCGCGGAGCCCGTCTCTCTTCACGGCGTTCGCCGAGGTCTGGGACGGCCTCGAGCGCGAAGCGCGGCCATCGGACTAGGAGCTCCCCAAGAGCTGCCGCACGCGCTCGGCCACCCGCGCCGTCTCGTCGCACGGGCTTGACCCTTCGGGAAGCGCGTCCGCACTGCTGAAGACGCGCGCGGAGCCGCGCTCGACCAGTGCCCGATGGAGGCGTTCGAGATCGGGCGGCGGTCGCACGACGCCCCGATCGAGCAGCAAGGCACACCATCGCTCGAGACGCTTCTGCGGCCGAGTTGTACCGCGGCGATTGCGGGGTCGCGCCAGTGCGCGCCGGACCACCGCCTCGCAGAACGCATCCACCCAGCGCACGGAAAACGATGCATCGCGACGGGGCAGCGGATAGATCAAAACGGGCTTTTCGGTCGCACACGCCTCGGCAAGCATCGATGCGCTGTCGCCTGTCACGATCAACGCGTCGGCCAGGGCCAGCAGGCCCAGGTAGGGATTTTGCTCGGCTCCGTCGCGCCACACATAGACGAGCGACGCATCGCGAAGTGTTTCGGACAGCCGGTCGGCCGCGGCGGTTGGCGTCCGGCGGCTCGTAGTCGCGAAGATCGAACCGCCGACCGAGCGCGCCAGGTCCATCACGTCGCGCCCGAACGAGACGGCGAGTTCGGGGGTGAAGCGATGTCGACGGCTATCGCCCCCCACCAGCACTCCGATGCGGGGGCTGGGAGCGGACTCGACGACTTCCTTCCAGCGCGCCGCGCCTCCTTCCAGGCGGTCTCGTTGCACACGACTGGGCGGAGCGACGATTTCGATCCGATCCGGGTGGGCGAGCGAGCGAGCGTACGAGGGCACGACCGACAGATCAAACCGCGCCGCCGGGTCTGACCCCTTGCGACCGATCTGCACAATCCGCGTGCGTCCGCGCGACTGACGACGAACCCAGCGCGCGACGGGCGCGAGCCGCCTTCCGCAGGCGAGCAACAGGTCGGGCCAGGGGGGCATGAGCAGCGCTCGGCTTTGGCGTTGGACGCCGATCACGCTCGCTCCCAGGAGCGGGTTCGGGAGCTCGGCTGCGCGTCCCAGGCTGAGCGGCTTGGTCTCGAAGGGCCAGCCAAGCTCTTCGGCGAGGCCGATGGACTGGGTGGTGTGCCCCGGCTTGCCGTCGCTCAGCACCCAGACCGAAGGCGGTGCATCGCCCAGGAAGGCACCGCCCATTCGGAAGGAGAGCGCGCGACCCGGAAACTCCGGGTGATTTCGAAACCCGATCTCCCAGTGCAGCTCGGGCCGTCGGCGCGCTGCCTGATCGAAAAGCCGCACCCACCAGGGAGCCGCAGCGTCGGGCTTGAGCGCCGGGGCGCCGGGGCGCCGGGGCCGCGGAGCACAATCGATCGCGGCGAAGATGAAACGGCCCGCGCGCTGGAAAAGCAGGTCGATCACCCAGGGCGCATCCTCGGCGGGGAGTTGGTCGAGACCGCCGAGACAGACCACTCCGTCGGCCCGGGTATCGGTTTGTCCGGCGCGCACGCTCGCCAACCCGACGCGGCGAAGCTCGCGAGCGTGGAAGCGGGTCGCAACGTCCTGGAACTCTTCCTTCTGGCCCGGTACGACTTCGAGCAACGTCGCCGCTCCGGCCCGCTCGACCAGCTGGGTCAGCGGGGCGTCGAACTCGGTCGGCGGCGCTGCGAGAGCCGCGCCGCTCTCGCCCACCCCAGGCCTCGCCGCCAGCATCGCGCGAAAGCGCCCGCTCGGGTGCTCGGGGGTGAACACCTGGAAACCGGCCTCGTCGGCGGCTGCCTCGAGGTCGAACCATCGTCGGGCCTGCGGATTCTCGTAGTAGACAAAGTGCGCCGGAAAGGGTCGCCACGGCTGTTGGTGGAGCGTGGTGTAGTGAAGGACCTTGGAGGCTCCGGGCCGAAATTCCGCGTCGCGTGCGTTCCACTCTGCGGGTAGGGCGCCATAGAGATCACCGGCGCGGCGGGCCCGCTCGAGCAGGGTCCGCTTCAGGTGACGGCGCGCCGTCGCGAGGTTCCAGACGCCCCTCATGCGGGCGCAGTCCAGCAGCATGACGGAGGTGTCGGTGGGCGAAACCGCCAGGTAGCCGTGACCCCCGAGATCCCGATCGAACAGTTCGCCGGGATCGCTCAGGTAGATCTGATCGACGTCGTTGTAGATGGCACGCCCGACGCCCCCGGCCAGATCCGGAATCGCGAAGCGATAGTTGGTGAAACCGGTGGTCCAGCCTCGGCGAGAAAAGCCGGGGAGATCGCGCATCAAGGTGATCTCGACCTCTCGCCCCGGATCCCGCACCTGCTCGATCGACCACACGAAGACGCGCTCGGCCCGCTGTTGCGCAGCCTCGGTACCCAGAAAGATCCGCACGGGCGGCTTCCGGCCGGGCGAGTGACCCTTCCGGACAGGGAGCACGATTCGGTCCAACGTGGGATTCAACGGCGTCTCCGACATCGCGACCCGTCTCCGTCGGTCTACGGGGCTTCGACCCGAAAAACGTCGGGGGCCAATGGGCGGACCCGCAACCCCTGGAAGCGACCCAGCAGCCTCGAAAACCGCGCAACGCGCTCTTGCATCGCTGTGGCCGAGAGTCCCGGAAACATCCGACGCAGATATCGACGATTGTTGCGGTGGCCGGGGAGATAAGCCTCGACCCGCTTCCGCCAGCGCCGGGCCGACGCCCCGAAGCGGCCGCGAAGCCGGGCTCTCGTGTTGGTCCCGACGGCTTCCCGCCCGGTGGCAAACTCACCCAAAACTCGCACGATGCGCTCCGCGGCAAACGCGCCGTCCACGCCGCTCAGGTGTTGCTCGAGCAGCTTGCGCCGCGAGGCCGCTCCCTCCGCCTCGAAGGCGAGCCGATTCGCCAGCGACTGTGCGACGAGCCCGAGGAGCGTCTCCTCGTCAAAGGCCTGAAGAGACAGGCGGTTGGGAAGATGTTTCTCGAAACGCTCGATGGTGACGGGTTGATATGCGATGGCCGGTCGACCGAGCACGTGGCGCTCGAGACCCGTCGTGCATCCGTTGTGGATCACTGCCCCGGCCGCCAGCAGCCACGGCACGACGTTCCCCTCATGCAGCACGTGGACATTGGCGCGTCCCGCGCCAGCTTCGCGCCAGGGACGGTGGTGCTCCGACGGGTGGGGACGCACCACGACGGCGGCTTCAGGAAACACTTTGGCGAGCACCCCCACGGCGCGGCGGAAGGCGTCAAAGAGTTTCTGCCGGTGGGCGGCCAGGCCGGCGTCGAATTCCGAGACCGCACCCGGGTCGCGGTGCGCGCGCTCGAGGGTTCGAAGCTGCCAGCTCTGCTCGGGGTAGTAGTGGTTGAGCCGCGAGAAATTGGTGTTGATGAGGATGAACGAGCCGAACCTCTCCCGGAGGGTCCGGGCCTCTTCGGCGAAGTACGGCCGGAGTTCGGGCCGCAGCAAGTCGATGCGGGGATTGCCGGTCTCGTAGATCGGAACGCCGTGATACCCCGCGTAACTCTTCCAGTTCTTCGCGTTCTCGGGCCCCCAGGCCAGCAGGGCCTCCGCGTACTGGAAGGCCTCGAGCCCGACCTTGGAGCGCAGATAATCCTCCGCGGAGAAGTAGACCAAGCCCTCCTCATCTCCGCAGACGATCGCGTGACCCAGCTCCCGAAGGATCCGATACAGGCCGAGGTTGCGATTCGTGAGGCTTTTCGAGACGTACACCGAGGGCGCAAACGAATTGATCCGAAGGTTGATCGCCTTTTTCGATCCGATCACCACGGAAAAGCCCTGCTCCGCGGCAAAGCACGCCAACAGCAGCTACGCGTCGAGCTCCCGGTTTTGCGTCTCGGCGGGTA
>CAZTOE010000005.1:0-41837 GCA_964615045.1 uncultured Spirochaetales bacterium | reverse complement strand
GCCACTTGAGATAGGTGTTGTAGGGGAGGTCGTTGCGCTTGGCCTCGATCCACCGATCGACGGAGTGTGCGGGTCGCGCCGTGGCGATCCGCTCGGTGACCTCGAGGATCAGCGCATCGGCCCCGTCGATCCCGGTCACGACGGCGATCCGATCCCCTGGCTGGGCGCGATCGAGCGCCCGCGCCAAGAGCAGCCCCGCGTGGGCAGTGCCCGCCCGTCCCACGCTGTCGGCCAGTGGGTCGGCCACTTGTTCGGGTTTGAGACCCAGCGCCCGGGGCAGCGCGCGCGACGCCCGCGCATTGGTGCTGTCGAAGATCACCTGGCTGAGATCCCCGGGCTGCAAGCCGGCCTCCGTGAGGGCCTGCTTGGCAACCTCGGTCATCAGGGGAACCAGGATCTCGGCGCCGAAGCGCTCCTCCCACTGGCGCGCGAAACGCTCGCCGGGCGCGCGCCAGACGTCGAGGAGTTCATCGGTGCGAGACGCGCGCGCAAGCGGGAGTGCGATCGCCTGCTCGTCGGAGCCAAATACAAACGCGACGGCGGCGTCGCCCGCTTCGCGCTCGCGCGCACCTTCGGGGGCGCCAATGACGAGATCACTCGCCACGACCATGGGGACGCGTCCGGCCGCGGCGAGGTCGAGGCCCGTCAGTATCGCCGTTACGCCGGCTCGAGTACTGCCGCCGAGGTCGAGCGCGGTGACGGATTCGGGCAGGTCGAGGGCGGCGTGGAGTAGTGCCGCGTCGAGCTTTTCGGCGTAGGCCGGCTGGGTCGTCGCGTAGAGGAGGGTGTCGACCGTCTCGCCGCTGCCGCTTTGCCGCGCAGTCTCGCGTCCTGCCTCGACCGCCATCGAGACCGCATCTTCGTCGTAGCTCGCGACGGCGCGCTCGCCCTTGCCACCTCCCAGGGCAGCGCGCGTAAGGCGGAAATAGGGGATGTAAGAGCCGTAGCGAACGATACCTGCCAACCGGGTCTCCCAACCGGGTCTCCCAACCGGGTCTTCCAACGTCTTCCAACAGGACCTGGGTCTTCCACCAGGACCTTAGAGTCCTCCAAGCGGGTCTCCCAACCGGGGAGGAGGGGCTCCCAGAGGGTTCTCTTCCAGGACAACGAGGGCCTCCATTCTACTCGAAGTTATACTCGCGCGCCGTGATGGGAGGCCGGGTCGAGCGCTTCTTCCGCAAGCAGTCCCGCCAGCTCCGGCGCAAGGCTTCGCTCCCGGCCGCCTACCTGCGCTCCCGGCGCCGCGCCCGATCCGAACGGGCGGTCTTCGCCGACCTCCGCCTGTTCTGCCTCTTCGTGGGCTACCCGCGCAGCGGACACAGCCTGGTCGGCGCACTCCTCGATGCCCATCCCGACATCGCGATCGCGCACGAGCTCCACGTACTCCGCTACGCCCGGTATGGCTTCGGGCGCGACCAGTTGCTCGCCCTGGTGCTTGAGAACAGCGAGCGGGCGGCCTCCTCGGGCCGCGAACAGACCGGCTACTCCTACGCCGTACCGGGGCAATGGCAGGGGCGCATTCGGCGGTTCCTCGTCGCGGGCGACAAGCGCGGCGGAACGACGATCCGCAAGCTCGTGCGCCAACCCGAACGCCTCGGCCAGCTCGAGCGGCGCCTGGCGCTCCCGCTCCGTTTCGTGCACGTGGTGCGCAACCCGTTCGACAGCATCGCACGCATGGCGCTGGCTTCGCCCCACCGCTCTGTCGAGGAACTGACCGAGCACTACTTCGGGATGGCGGCCGGCGTTGCCCGCTTGTGGCAGCGCACCCCGCCCCACGAGCGCGTCGACGTCCGCCACGAGGATCTGATCACCCACCCCCAGGGCGAACTGAAACGCCTGTGCGAGTTTCTCGGCGTGGTCCCCGAAGCGGATTATCTCGAGGCGTGCGCCGGCGTCGTCTGGCGGACGGCGCAGCGAACCCGAGACCAGCTCATCTGGCCGCCGGCCCTGCGCGATTCGATCCTCCGCCGCGTCCGACGCTATCCCTTCTTTGTCGGCTACGACTTCGAACGCTAGCGACGCCACAGGAGCTCACCGCCATGGCGCATTCGCCCAACACAAGTGCAGCGGCCCCCAACCCCACTCGCGTGGCCGACCTCTTGGAGCGGGGGGAGGCGGGGCAGGTGGTGCGCGTCCAGGGCTGGCTCAAGACGGCGCGCCACGCCAAGGGCGTCTCATTCCTCGAGCTGTCCGACGGCTCCTGCCTGCCGGGAATCCAGGTGGTCGCCGATCCCGCGCTTTCGAATTACGAATCGGAGCTGCGCTCGCTCGGCACCGGGAACGCGGTCGTCGCCGAAGGAGCGCTCGTCGCATCACCTGGAAAGGGGCAGCGCCTCGAGATCCACGCGAGCCGCGTCGAGGCGGTGGGCGCGGTCGCGGACGGCTACCCCCTCCAAAAGAAGCGCCACAGCTTCGAGTTCCTGCGCGAGGTCGCGCACTTGCGCATGCGCACCAACACGCTCGGCGCGGTGATGCGGGTGCGCAACACGACGGCCCAGGCGATCCATCGATTCTTTCAGGAACGCGACTTCGTCCAACTCCACACCCCGGTGATCACCGCTTCAGACTGCGAGGGGGCGGGCGAGATGTTCCGGGTCACGGCCCTGGATGTCGAAGGCCTGCAGAGCGGGCGGACTCATCCTCCCGAAACGGAGCGGGACTTCTTCGGTCGGCCGACCTACCTCACGGTCTCCGGGCAGCTCGAGGCCGAAATCGGCGCCCTCGCGCTATCGCGGGTCTATACTTTTGGGCCCACTTTTCGAGCCGAAAACTCGAACACAAGTCGTCACCTCGCCGAGTTCTGGATGGTGGAGCCCGAGGTCGCCTTCCTCGATCTCGACGGCGACGTCGCGCTCGCCCGTGATTTCCTGAAGGCCGTATGCCGCGATGTACTCGAACAGAGCGCCACGGACCTCGCCTTTTTCGCGGAGCGCATCGAAAAAACCGTGCTCGAGACTCTCGAGCACGTGGTCGAGTCGCCTTTTGAGCGCATCACCTACAGCGAGGCGATCGACATTCTCGAGGCCAGTGGGCGGAGCTTCGATTTTCCCGTGGTGTGGGGCAAGGATCTCCAAAGCGAGCACGAGCGCTATCTGACCGAAGAGCATGTGGGGCGGCCGCTGGTCGTCACCGACTACCCGCGAGCGATCAAGCCCTTCTACATGTACGCCAACGACGATGGCCGAACCGTGAGCGCGATGGACGTCCTGGTACCGAGGGTGGGCGAGATCATCGGGGGCTCGCAACGCGAACACCGCCTCGACATTTTGGAGGCACGCCTTGCGGAGTCCGGCCTCGAGCGGGACGCGTATTGGTGGTACCTGGATCTCCGCCGCTACGGCTCGGTCCCGCACGCGGGCTTCGGCCTGGGCTTCGAGCGATTGGTCCAGTTCGTGACGGGCATGGCCAACATCCGCGACGTGATTCCGTTCCCTCGCGTTCCTGGCAACGCCGATTTCTAGCTAGCCGACTCGCCGACCAGCACGACGACGAGCTCCCGGGGGCCGTGCGCCCCGTACACCAGAGCCTGCTCGATATCGGCGGTCTTGGAAGGACCCGCGATCCAGGTGAGATGATGATGCTCGAGGGCGTCGGGCGGAAGCGCTGCGAACGCCGCGTGGAGATCTGGGACGATGGACGCCGCCGGGACCAGGAGCACCAGGCACTCACACAAGACGAGATGGGCCCGGTGGGGCGCATCGGCACCCGTGACCGCGACGGCGCCATTCTCGGCCACGGCCAGCGGGCCGGTCGCGACGGAGAGCGCGACGTCGGCACCAGATGCGGGCGTGACATCCTCGCCGAGCACTTCGATCTCGAGACCGGCGAGACCCGCAAGGACGGCCGCGGCGCGCGGTTCCGCGACAATGCGTCCGTGCGCACGCCAGGCTGCGATGCGCCGGGCCACCGGTTCGCGCAGCGCATTCGCGGCGAACGGCCCTTCACAAACGCCCCCGGCGACTGCAAGCGCTTCGCGAAAGCGTTCCGCGCTCGCCCCGCTGGACGGAGGCGTGTAGCGCCCGGGGTGGGCGATGCCACGGCGCGGGACGCGGCGCAGTGCCCCAAAGATGGCTTCCCGGTCGCTCATCGGGAGCGGCCTCGCGCCCGCACCCACGCGTCGCGAAAGCTCTCGCGCGGCGCTTCGGGCAGCGCCCGCGCTCGCAACCACGGATTCGCCGGATTGCCGGGGAAGGGACGACGCCACAAGGGCCAGGACGCCCGGAGCGCGCGCAGGACACCGCGGTAGAGGCGCGGCCACCGCATCAGGGCGGCAGCCGCGCGAGCGCCGCGCGCAGCGTGCGGAGGCAGCGCCGACCGTTCGTGGCGCCAGGCGAGCAGTTGGGTGTGGAGATCAATCCGCACCGGGCACACTGCGCTGCAGCTTCCGCACAGCGACGAGGCGAAGGGCAGTTCGCGACCGCCGGGACCCGTTGCGAGTTGGGGTGCGAGGGCCGCCCCGATCGGGCCGGCGACCGGGGTGCCATACGCATGGCCCCCCGAGCGCCGGTAGACGGGGCACGTATTGAGGCAGGCACCACAGCGGATACATCGGAGCAGGCGTCTGCGCCCGGAGTCGGCGAACAACGCGCTGCGTCCGTTGTCCACCCACACTACGTGCTGCTCGGCGCCGGCGCGCGGACCGGTGAGGAGCGAGGTATACGCACTCAACGCCTGGCCCGTCGCACTGCGTGCGAGCAGCTGTAGAAAGACCGGGAGATCGGCAAGGCGCGCGATGAGCTTTTCGATGCCCAGGCAGGCGATGTGGAGCGGTGGGAGCGCGCTTCCGAGATCGGCGTTGCCCTCGTTGGTGACGATCACCAGCGAGCCGGTCTCCGCAATGGCGAAGTTGCCGCCCGTGATACCGGCCTCGGCGCCCAAGAAGCGCTGGCGCAGATGGCGGCGCGCGTGGCCCATCAAGCGGGTGGGATCGGCTTCGCCGGCGGGCGTGCCCAGGGTGCGGTGGAAGAGCGATCCCACTTCCTCGCGGGTGCGGTGGATCGCGGGGACGATGATATGGGAGGGCGGCTCCCCGCCGAGTTGGACGATGCGCTCGCCGAGATCGGTGTCGACCACCTCCACGCCCTGCGCCTCGAGATGGGCGTTGAGGCCGCATTCCTCGGTGAGCATCGACTTGCTCTTGACGACCCGCGCAACGCCCCGTGCGCGCAGCAGACCGGACACGATTTCCCGCAGCGCGGCGGCGTCGGTCGCGTAGTGCACCTGGGTCCCGGCGTCGCGGGCCTTGCGCTCGAACTCCTCAAGATAGTGATCGAGGTGGTCGAGGGCGTGGTCCTTGAGGGCGGCCGCGCGATCGCGCAGCGCCTCGAAGTCAGGGGTCGCTGCAGCGGCCGCGTCCCGCTTCACGCGCAGCGAAAACACACTGGCGTCGTGGCGCGCGACGGCGACGGCGTCGGGAAGGGTTTGGCGGGCCCGCCCGTCGAGAGCCGAACTCATGCCGTCTCCTCCGCCGCGAGCACTTCGGCCAGATGGACAGGCTGCGGGCCGCGCCCCGTGCGGCGGCGCAGGCCGTCGAGGTGGATCAGGCAGGAGAGGTCGGTACCCGTCACGTACTCGGCCCCGGTGTCTTCGAGTTGCGCGAGCTTGGCCCGACCCATGCGAGCCGAGACCTCGGGGTACTCCACCGCAAACGCCCCGCCGAACCCGCAGCATTCATCGCGCTCGGGAAACACGAGCTCGAGACCGGAGACGGCCCGCAGCAGCTGCTCGGTGCTGCCCGCGGGCGCCCCGCTGGGTGCTTCGCTCGGGCGACCGAGCCCCAGCTCGCGCAATCCGTGGCAGCTCTCGAGGAGCGCGACGCGATGGGGAAAACTCGCGCCGAGCTCGACGCGACCCAGTCGATGAACGAGAAATTCACCGAGCTCGTAGGTGCGTGCGCGCACCTCCTCCGCGCCCGGTTCGAGCACGCCGTAGTGGTGGCGCACGGTCGCGACACAACTCGCCGAGGGACACACCACCACCTCGGCACTCGCGAAGCGCGCGAGGTGGGCGCGGGCGAGCGGGAGCGCAGCCGCACTCAAGCCGAGGTTCACGAAGGGTTGGCCGCAGCAGGTTTGATCGGAATCGTAGTCGACCGAACAGCCCGCGCGTTCGAGCACTCGAAGCGTCGCCCAGGCGACCTCGGGGCCGAACTGGTCCACGTAGCACGGCACGAAGAGCGCGACGCGCGGATTCGGGGCTCCCATAGCTCAGGACCTCCGAACGGGTGCGGGCACCAGACCTTCTTGGGCGATGGTGGCGACCCGGGTTCCGTCGCGCCGCAACATGCGACCTGTCACCCAGGCCCGTCCCCCCGACGCGATCGGTGCCTCGCTGGCGAAGAGCAACCAGTCGTCGAAACGCGGCGGGCGGTGGAGCCACACGGAGTGGTCGAGGCTCGCGGGCATGCGCCGGTGCATATCGAGATGGAGCCGCGCGCCGGTGCGCAACAGCGATCGGTCGCTGGCGTAGACCAACGCGGCGGCGTGGACCGCGGGGTCGTCCGGCAGCGTGCCTCGGGGTCGGATCCAAATCCGCCGCCAGGCGGGCGCCGCGGTGCCGGCCCGGTCGTGTTCGGGGTCGACCACGCGAAGTTCAATCGCATCGGGTGGGCGCGGGTCTTCTCCCGTGACCGAAGCGCGCACTTCCTCCCAATCGGGGCACTCCAGCGGGTCCGGCACAGCAGTGGGATCGAAGCGCGTGCCGGCGAGTTCCTCGCGATCGTGGCCCGGGCCGCGGTCCGAGCGACAGAAGCTCGCGCTGAGCGCGAAGATGACTTCATCGCGTTGGCGAACGGCGACCTGGCGGACCGCGAAGCTGCGACCGTCGCGCAGCGAAGCGACCTCGAAGAGAATCGGCGCGCCGGGTCGTCCCGGACGCAGGAAATACCCGTGCAACGAATGCAGCCGCCCAACTTCGCCGCTCCGCTGTGCCGCCATCGCGGCCTGCGCGGCGATCAGCCCGCCAAAGAGGCGCCGGCTTCCGGCGCCGGGAGGCGTCCGGAAGGCGCCCGGCCCAGTCGGCTCGAGGGCCAGTCGCTCGATGAGGCGCGCCAGGGGATCGCGCGCTTCGAACGCCGGCCGGGGGTTCGCCGCCATGTGCGCTAGATAGCGACTCAGCCCGCATTGCGCTGCGGCTGCGGCGTCGCCGGAAGAGAGGAGCGCCATGCTGCGACTCTATACCGCCGCGAGTCCCAACGGTCGCAAGGTCTCGATCGCGCTCGAGGAGCTTGCGGTGCCGTACGAGGTGGTCGTGGTGGATCTGCGGTCGGGCGAACAGCACAATCCCGAGTTTCTGCGCCTGACACCCAACCACAAGATCCCCGTCATCGACGACGCCGGGTTCGTCCTGTGGGAGTCCGGCACGATCCTGCTCTACCTCGCGGAGAAGCACGACGCGTTGCTCCCCGCGGCTCCCGCCGACCGCTGGCGCGCGATCCAATATGCGTTTTTCCAAAGCAGCGCCACGGGTCCCTATCTGGAGGGACTCCTGGCCCAGTTGCGACGGCCGATCTCGGATCGCAGCCGCGACCTGGTCGAGCACTTCGGGGATGAGGTCACGCGCCTGTTCGAAGTCCTCGAGCGGGTTCTGCACGACGGCCGTCCCTACCTGGCGGGCGAGTACTCGATCGCGGACATCATGCATTTCCCATGGCTGCAACCGATGCTGGCCATGGAGGCGCCGCCGCTGCTGGAACGCGAGGCGGTGGTGACCTGGCTCCGGCGCCTGGCGGAGCGCCCGGCGGTCCAGCGGGGGATGGCGGTGCCAGCTTCGCCCTAGCTCGCCGACGCGGCCTCCCGCTCCGGCTCCGCGTCCCGAAACCAACCCCGGGCACGGAGTTCGAAATCGGCCAAGTCGCGCTCCGGGGTGTAGATCAGGACGTAGCCGCGGTCGCCCGCTTTGAGCTCCAGGGCCGCGTGCATCGGCCGGCGTCGCTTGCCGCGTTCGATCGCCAGCACCACGTAGGGATCGGCGTTCAGGCCGGGGAGCGTGACGTCCCGCTCTTCGTCTCCCCCTTCGGGCGGGGTTCCCGCATGGCGATAGCGTTCGACCGAGGTATCGCCGTGCCGAACCCGCACCGACCAGCGCTCCACGTCTTTGGGCCGATCGAAGAGGATGTGGCTCCCCTGGCGCTCGAGCCGGCTCTCGGTGATGCGCGTTTGCCGGTTGATCGCCACGTAGGTCGAGGGCACCGAGAAATCCTCGGCGGCTTCGCGGGCGAAAATCCCGTTGATCTCGTCATTGGGGGTGAGGCCGATCGCCGCCCAGGCGGTCTCCAGCCGAGCGCGCGAAAGCGTGCGCTCCTCGAGCGCGTTGCCGTAGACCGCGGGAAAACTGCGTTCCTCGGCCGCGCGGATGTGCGCGGGGTTGGTATCGAGGAATACGATGCGCTTGCCGCCGGCGCTCAGCACGTCGCCCAACGTCAGCGCCAGGGCGTCGGCACCCAGGATCGCAACCGCTTCGCGCCCCGGCGCCCGCACCCCGAGCAGGCTCGCGACCAGCCCGACCGAAACGCCTTGAAGGACGACGGTCACACCGATGGTGAGAAACACCAAAGCCCGCAGCGCCGAAGCGCCCGCGATTCCCGCGTCCTCCATCACCGCGGCGAAAAGCGAGGCCACCGCGGCGGCCACGATCCCGCGCGGCGCGACCCAGGCGAGAAAGGCGCGCTCGCGCGGGTCGAGTTCGGAACCCAGCGTGCAGAGCCACACATTGACGGGACGCACCACCGCGACCAGAGCTGCCACCGTGGCGAGCCCGGGGGCGCCCAGAGCCAGCACGTCGCGGACACCCACGTCGGCCGCCAGCAGCACAAAGAGCAGCCCGATCAAGCCGATCGTGAGGTGCTCCTGAAACTCGCGCAGCTCGCGGGTCACGCGGGTCTCGAAGTTTCCCACCACGAAACCCGCCACCACCACCGCGAGGATGCCGGTGTCGGAGACCAGGGCATTGCAGCCCGCGAAGAGCACCAGAGCAGCGGCCAGGCTGGTGGTGTTCTCGAGCCCCTCGGGCACCGCGCGCGGCAGCCGCAGCAAGCCCGCCAGTGCGAAGCCAAACAACAGGCCCGCCATGGCACCGAAGCCCAGCCGCAGCAGCAGGCTCTCGATCCCACTCGGTTGTCCGCCCACGATCACCTGCAGCGTCACGGCGGCGACGATGGCACCGACCGGGTCGATCAAGATGCCCTCCGCTTCGAGCACGGTGGCGGGCCTCGGCCGCACCGGGGTATGGCGCAGCAACGGTCCGATGACGGTCGGTCCGGTGACGATGACGAGCGTCCCAAAGACGATCGAGAGCTCCCACGACCAACCCATGAAGAGGCGGACGGCGATGGCTCCGCCGGCCGCGGTCACCAGGGCGCCCACCGTCACCAGGTTTCGAATCGGCCCGCCCTCACGGCGCAGCCGGTTGAGGTCGAGGTTCAGGGCGCCTTCGAAGAGAATCACGGCCACCCCGAGCTCGACGACACCGAAGAGGCCGTGTCCCAGCTGGCGGGGATCGATCCAGCCCAGCCCGTCGGGGCCGATGATGACTCCGATCGTGAGCAGCGGGACGATCGAAGGAATACGCAGGTGACGCGCGATCAGGTGGCCGACGACCCCGGCGGCGAGGGCGGCGGCGAAGACCAAGTGCGGGCTCCCGGCCTTCATTGGCGGAACACCTTACCACCGCGTTCAACGCCTCGCCGCGACCCGGATTCCGGCCTAAGGTGGGTCGGGGAGCTGGCCGCCGGGAGAAGCCATGTCCGCCGAGCCCATCACCACTGCCGTGGCGAACGATCCGACGCCCAGCTTCGCCGCGACGCTGCGGCAGCACGGTTGGGCGGTCCTGCGCCGCGCCGAAGCGACCACCCTCCAGGTGAACGTGGGCAAGCGCTGCAATCAGGCGTGTCACCACTGTCACGTCGAGGCGGGGCCGAAGCGAAACGAGATGATGGACGCGGCAACCGCGCGTCGCGTGCTCGAGCTACTCGAGCGCAGCCCTTCCGTGGCGCGCGTCGATCTGACGGGCGGCGCGCCGGAGCTCAATCCGAACTTCCGCGCGCTCGTGCGCGGAGCGCGCGCCCTCGGCAAAGAGGTGATCGACCGCTGCAACCTGACGGTGCTCTTCGAGGAGGGACAAGAAGACACCGCCGAGTTTCTGGCGCAACAACGGGTCTCGATCGTCGCCTCGCTGCCCTGTTACACGCGCGAGAACGTCGACCGGCAGCGGGGGCGCGGCGTGTTCCAGAAGAGCATGGACGCCCTGCACACCCTCAACCGGCTGGGCTACGGCCGGGATCCACGGCTCGTGCTGGACCTGGTCTACAATCCTCTCGGTGCCTCGCTCCCGCCCTCCCAGGCGGAGCTCGAGGCCCGCTATCACCGCGAGCTGCGCGAGTCGTTCGGCGTCGAGTTCAACCAGTTGCTCACGCTCGCCAACATGCCCATCAAACGCTTTGCGGATTTTCTGGCCCGGGAGGGTCGCGAGGCCGAGTATCTCTCCCTGCTGGTCGCACACTTCAACCCCGCCACGGTCTCCGCGCTGATGTGTCGCCACACGGTGTCGGTCGGTTGGGACGGGCGACTCTACGATTGCGACTTCAACCAGATGCTCCAGATTCCCCTGAACGGCCCCTCGAACCTCTTCGAGCTCGGGAGCTGCGCAGCGCTGACCGGCGCGGCGATTGTCACGGCGCGCCACTGCTTCGGCTGCACGGCGGGTTCGGGATCGAGCTGCGGCGGTGCGCTGACTTCGTGAGCGACGCGTAACCGAAACGGCCGGGCGGCGTATCCCTGCACGATATACCAGGGCGGAGCGCCCGGGAGACGACGTTCGATGGCGGTTTCGAATACCGACGCGAGGCCCAGCGAGGGCACCCATGCGGGTACCGACGCGCCCACCGATGGCTTGGAGTCCGAGCCGCAACGGGCCTCGCGGTTCTCGTGGCTCCGGGGTGCTCTGCTGATCGCCGGGCTCGCTGTCCTCGTCGCCGGCGGGCGTCAGATCGGCGATGCCGTGCTCGCGTCCGCGACCTGGGTTCAGGAACTCGGCGCGTGGGGACCGGTGGTTTTTGCCGCCGGCTACGTCGTGGCCGTGGCCGCTTTTGTGCCGGGTTCGGCGCTCACCCTGGTGGCGGGGGCCGTTTTCGGTTTGGGGATCGGGACCGTCACGGTTTTCGCGGCTGCCACGCTGGGATCGGCGTTGGCCTTCGTGATCGCTCGCTACCTGGCGCGTCCGGCCGTGCAGCGGCGCGTCGCGGGCAATGCGCGTTTCGCGGCGTTCGACCGCGCCATCGCGGCGCGGGGCGCTCGCATCGTGTTCCTGCTGCGGCTCTCGCCAGCCTTCCCGTTCACATTTCTGAACTACGCGCTCGGCCTCACGCGCATTTCGCTGCGCGACTACCTGCTCGCCTCACCTGGGATGCTCCCGGGGACGCTGCTCTACGTCTACTACGGCAGGCTCGCCGGCGAAGTCGCCGCGCTCGCGGGCGGCGCCGAGACGCCTCGTGACACCGGCTACTACGCGGTGCTGGGACTCGGACTCCTGGCCACCGTGGGCGTCACTACCTGGGTGACGCGGATCGCCCGCAGCGCCTTGCGCGAAGCCACGCAAGACGCCGCGCCCCGGCCCCTGACTTCTGCGCCCGAGGAAAGCTCGTGAAGCCCAACCCGCTCCGCCTCGAACCCTGGGACGAGGCCAACCAGCGCCTCCTCGCCAACGTCCATCCCCCGGATTGGCGCCATCCAGAGCCCGCTTCCCGCTACAACCTGGTGGTCCTCGGGGCCGGGACCGCAGGACTGGTGACCGCCAGCGTGGCGGCCGGTCTCGGCGCCCGGGTCGCGTTGATCGAGCGCCACTTCCTGGGTGGAGACTGTCTCAATGTCGGCTGCGTCCCCTCAAAGGCGGTGATCGCGTCGGGGCGGCGAGTCGCCGAGGCACGGGCAGCCGCCTCGCTCGGCCTGAAGCTCCCCGCGGAACAAACGCCCGATTTCGGCGCTGCCATGCAACGCATGCGCGAGGTGCGCGCACGCATCGGCCCCCACGACTCGGCCGATCGCTACCAGCACCAACTCGGTGTCGATGTGTTTCTCGGCGAGGCGCGCTTCGCCGGCCCCGACCGCGTCGTGGTCGGGGAGAGCGAGCTGCGGTTTCGCAGAGCGGTGATCGCGACGGGCGCACGGGCCACAGCACCGCCGATCCCCGGGCTGGCCGAGAGCGGCTATCTGACCAACGAGACGGTCTTCTCGTTGACCTCGCCGCCCGCGCGCCTCGCCGTGATCGGCGGCGGCCCGATCGGCTGCGAGCTCGCCCAGGCGTTCCAGCGCCTCGGGTGCCAAGTCTCGCTCCTCGAGGCCAGCGAACAAGTCCTGCCCCGCGAAGACCCCGAGGCCGCCGAGCTTGTGCGCAGAGCCTTGACGCGCGACGGCGTGGCCGTCCAGACGGAGATCCGCATCGAGAGGGTGGAGGCCGGAGCCGAGGGCAAGCGCATCTTCCTGAGCGGCCCGACAAGGGCCTGTGAACCGCTGCTGGTGGACGGGATCCTGGTTGCGGCCGGGCGCGCCCCCAACGTCGACGGGCTGGGCCTCGAAGCGGCTGGCGTGGCCTTCGACCAGCGCCGTGGCGTAACGGTGGACGATTTTCTGCGGACCCGCAACCGCCGCATCTTCGCCGTGGGCGATTGTGCCATGGGCTGGAAGTTCACCCATGCGGCGGACGCCGCCGCCAAGATTGCGGTGCAAAACGCGTTCTTCTTCGGCCGCAAGCGCTTGAGCCGACTCGTCATGCCCTGGTGTACGTACACCGACCCGGAGCTCGGGCATATCGGTCTGTACGAGCGCGATGCTTCGGAACGCGGGCTCGCCGTCGACAGCTACCGGATCAATCTCGAGGCCAACGACCGCGCGCTCTGCGACGGCCAGGAAGAGGGCTTCGTCAAGATCGTGACCCGCAAGGGCCGCGACGAGATCCTGGGCGCGACAATAGTCGCGGCCCACGCCGGCGACCTGATCGGCGCACTCAGCATCGCCATGGCCGGCAAGGTGGGGCTCGGAACGATCGCCAGCGCGATCTTCCCCTACCCGACCCAGGCGGAAGCGATCAAGGCCGCCTCGAACGCCTACCTGCGGACCCGATTGACGCCGACGCTCAAGCGCGTGTTGGCAACACTCTTGCGTTGGCGACGCTGACCCGAGCCCGCTCGGCGGCCGCGTCGGCGAGCTCGCAGACGATCAGGAGCGCGCGATCACTACCTTCCCGAAGTGCGCGCCACTACGGAGATACTCGTAGGCGGCGCGGATCTCTCCGAGCTCTTCGAAGGCGAAGCTGCGGTCGATCACCGGCTCGATGCGGTTGACCTCGAGGGCGCGGTTCATCGCCTCGAACATCGCGCGACTTCCCACGTAGATGCCCCGGATCGTGATGCGGTTGAACAGCGCCAGCAGCGTCGAGGGATTCGGCGCGCCGGGGCCCGTGAGGACACCGATCAAGCTGACGGTACCGCCGATCCGCGTCGATGCGAGAGACTTCTCGAGGGTTCCGGCGCCGCCGACCTCCATCACATTGTCAACGCCGGTTCCCCCGGTGAGTTCGCGAGCCCGGGTCTCCCAAGCCGGGTGGGTCCGGTAGTTGATCGTGTCGTCGGCGCCGAGCGCGCGGGCGCGCTCGAGCTTCGCGTCGCTGCTGCTCGTGATCAGGACCCGCGCCCCATGCGCCTTGGCGAGCTGCAGGGCGAAGACCGAGACGCCTCCGGTGCCGAGGGTGAGAATCGCGTCACCGGCGGTGAGCGGACCCCGGGTCAACGCCTGCCATGCCGTCACGGCGGCGCAGGGCAAACACGCCCCCTGCTCGAGCGAGAGGTGCGAGGGGAGATGCACGAGGCCGTTCTCGCCGAGCACGACCCGCTCGGCCAGGACGCCGTCGATCCCGCCGCCTAGCGCCGATCGCATGCCCGCTTCGCCGACTTCACCGCCGTCCCAGTCCTGGAAGAAACAGGTCGCGACGCGGTCGCCCGGCTTGAAGCGGCTCACCTCCGCGCCCACCTCGAGCACCTCGCCCGCGCCGTCGGAGAGCGGAACGAGCGGCGGGTCGCGCTGGAGCTTGTCGTTGCGCGGGTAGCCGCCGGCCGGGATGCCAAGATCGCGGTAGTTGAGTGACCAGGCGCGCATCTCCACGCGCACGTCGCGGGCGCCGAGCGGCGCATCGTCGACCTGAGCGGCCTCGAGGGCGTCGAGCCCTTTGGCTTCAGCAAGACGGTAGACCTTCATCCGTTTCCCTTTCGAAAGCGGGCCCGCGGGCGGCCCTCACTCAATGAAACAGCGGCCCGTGCAGCCAGCGCAACAGCGTGGCCAGCGCGACACCCGCCACCGGGAGCCAGAGCGGCACCCCCCGCAACCCGCGCCAGGAGCGCGCGCTCGCCAGGGGCACGAAGCTCGTCTCGGCGAACCAGGCCCGAAAGGCGTCGTCTTCGGTGGCGAGCTTGCGGCGGTCCTGGTGTCGACAACCGACCCCTGCAAACAGCGGAAGGCCCGCCCAGAAGGCGACGTCCGAGGCGAAGCCCGTCACCGGGAGGTGGAGGGCGCCGAAGAGTCCGGTGCCCATGAAAAGGGCGTGGCGGGTCACCCGATGGAGTCCCTGGACGGGAATCCAGCCCGCGTGCACGTGCCCCACCGACGCGGGGCTCGGCACCACGAGTCCGCCGAGCACCAGGGTCCAAGCCACCGCCTGCAAGGCGTAGATCCCCCAGAGGCCGGCATCGCCGAGCGGCAGAGCCCAGAGCAGCGGTCCCTGATGGCGGTTTCGCAGGTAGACCGCAACCAGCGGCACAAAGGTGGCGAAGGCGACTACGGAGTAGACGCTGAGAAAGCCGCGTTGTCCCAGGGCGGCCACGAGCCGCGGTCGCAAGCTCGAGAGCGTCATGTGCGTCGCCGCGAAAAGGATCCACAGCACGAGGATGACGAGCGTCGCCTTCATTGGAGCCCCAAGCGTATTACACTTCGCCAGTCGTGGGGCAGTCCACCTCCTCGCTCCCGTCCGTTGCGCGTCTCGCGATTGCCGTCGCGGGCGCCGGCCTGCACGAAATCACCGACCGGGTCGAGACCTGGGTTGAGGAGCGGGGGCTCGCCGAGGGCCTCTGCACGCTGTTCATTTGCCACACCTCAGCCAGCCTCGTGATTCAGGAGAACGCCGACCCCTCGGCCAAGCGTGATCTCGAGCAGTGGTTGAATCGGCTCGTCCCCGAAGCCGACGCGCTCTACACCCACACCCTCGAAGGTCCCGACGACATCCCCGCCCACATCAAGGCCGCTCTCACCGCGACGTCGCTCTCGATCCCGGTCCTGGACGGCCGCCTCGCCCTGGGCACCTGGCAGGGAATCTTTTTGTGGGAGCACCGACACGGCGCGCGAACGCGGGAGATCGTGGCACACCTGGGCCCATAGCCCCTAGAGCTCCTCGGCCGACTGCTCCCAGCCGAGCCCCACCGAGAGGCCCACGCCGAAGCGTTCCACCATCTTGCCGGCGTCTTCCCGCATCGCTCGCCACTCCGGAGAACCTGTGCAGGCTTCCATCTGCTCGGGGCTGTCGAATAGGAGCTCGGCGACCCGAAAGAAGGCGGGGTCGCCTCCTTCGAGGCCGTCGCTCGTGCGGGTCAGCACCAGCTTGCGGACCCCGGGCACTGCGGCAGCGAGGGGAGCGTGGACCTCGCGGTAGTGCGTCTCGAAGGCGGCTTCGTCGGCGGGCTTCGGGGCCCCCCAGCAGGCGACGATCTTGTACATCGGTCCCTCCTCTACGCATAGCGACTCATCACGTTCGACGCGAAATCCTGCATCTGGCGTACCGGGTCATCCGTGACCTGAAACGCGAAGTGCGAGAGGCCCGCCGCCTCGAGGGCGCGAATGCGCTCTACGACGGCGTCGGGTTCTCCGATCATCGCCACCGCTTCGGCCAACGCGGCGGAGAGAAAGACCCGCTCCTCCTCCCGCGCGTACACCAGGTGACCCTCGTGGAGCGTGAGATGGCGGGTCTCCGCCGGCAGCCCGGCAACGTGTTTGCGGTAGCGCTCGATGGTTTCGGCGAGCTCGGGTGGCGCGGGCAGCAAGCCCGCGTCCCACTCGACCTGCACGTGCAAAAAGTTCGTCATGAACGACTCGAGGCTGTGCTGCACCCGGGGGCTCCCGGCGTTCTCGCCGGGGCGCAGCAACGCCAGCGGATAGAAGACCTTGGACGGGATCGAAGCGGGATCGCGGCTCGCGCGCCGCGCCGCCGCACCTAGCTGCTCGCGCGCCTGCGCCAGACCTTCGCGGGAGATGTTCCAGCTCAGATGCCCGTCGGCCTCTTCGCCGCAGAATGCCAACGTCTTGGGTCCAAAGGCGGAGAGCGTGATGGGAATCCGGTCGGCGAGATTGAGAAAGCCGCGGTCGGGGTGCAGGAAGCGCACGGCGTGGGCCTCGTTCTCGGCCTCGAGGGTTCCGGTGCCACCGTCCAGGAGGGTTCGGATCAGGCGGATCTCGCGCTTCATCAGGCCCAGCGGAACCGGGCGTAACCCCATCGTGAGGCGCGCCGTGTTGCCGTTTCCAACGCCGAGCTCGACACGCCCGGGTGCGAGCTGGCCGATCGTCGCGATCGAGTGCGCGATCACCGGCGCCATGCGCGTGGTGGGAACCGCCACCCCTGTACCGAGACGGATGCGTTTCGTCTCGTGCGCCGCGAGTGCCATCGTCGCGTAGACGTCAGAATAGATCATCTGCGAGTCAAAGAACCAGGCCTGGTCGAAGCCCAACGACTCCGCAAGTTTCACCAGGTCGTAGTCGCCGACCCGCGAGGTAAAGACGACACCAAATTCCATCGTTCTCCCTCCGATCGTGCGCCTTCCGGTCGCTCGCGTCGCTCGATCCACTTTTTTCTCGGCCTTCGATCGTCCCGCTCTTTGCTTCGGGGCACGGTTCGCGACCGAGTCTCATTCTATACCCTGCTCGACCATGGGCAGCATCTTTCCCGCTTTTCGCGAGGCCGAGTCCCGCCGCTGGTGGGTCGTCGCCGCCCTTTTTATCGTGCTGATGTCGTCCTCGGGCCTGGGCTTCTACAACCTGTCGGTGCTGCTCGGCGTACTCACCGCCAACGGGACCTTTAGCGTCGATGCGGTTTCGCTCGGGAACTCGCTTTTCTTCGTGGTGAACGGCGTCGCGGGCCTGGGCGTTTCGCTGTTGCTCGAGCGCTTCGGCGCGCGTTCCGTCATTTCGATGGGTGGACTCGTCGCGGCGCTGGCGCTCGTGGCCCTCGGCCGGGTGGCGAACCTGGCGGAGCTCTACGCCGTTTATGCGCTCTTCGCGCTGGGCTTCGCCGCGACCTCGCTCGTGCCGGCCATGACAGTGGTGGCGCACTGGTTCGTGCGAAAACGCTCGATCGCCATGTCGGTGGTTTCCACCGGTCTCTCGATGGGCGGCATCGTCGTGACGCCACTCTGCGCGCGCGTTCTCGAGCGCGACGGCCTCGCGGCGGTCGCGCCCTGGCTGGCAGCGGCCTACCTAGCCGGCACCGTGCCGCTCACCTGGCTCCTGGTTCGCGACGGACCCGCCACACCGAGCTCGGGCGCCCACGCGGACGAGCCGGGCGCGCCCGCCGCAGGCGGGCCCACCGGCACGCCCTACCGAGAGGCCATCCGCAGCCGTTTCTTCGCCTGGTTCGGGGCCGCCTACGTCCTGATCATGCTCGCCCAAGTGGGCGCCATGGTGCACGTCTACAAGATGATGTCGCTGCGCTTCGACGCCGAGTTCGCGCGAAACATCTTCCCGGTGCTCGCGGCCTCCAGCGTGATCGGGCGCTTCTCCGGCGGGTTTGTGTTGGCCGTGGTTCCGGCGCGGCCGATCGCGGCCGGCTTGATCCTGCTCCAGGCCAGCGCACTCCTCGGCTTCGCCCAGCTCCAGAGCCGACCGGCCATGATCGCCGCCGTGGTGGCCTTCGGCTTGAGTATCGGCAACCTGCTGATGATCCAGCCCCTCATGCTCGCGGACGCCTTCGGGGTACGCGACTACGGCCGCATCTACTCCGTCAGCCAACTCGTGAGCACCGTCGGCTATGCCCTCGGCCCCGGTTTATTGGGGATCGCCTTCGCATACTTCGGCGGCTATTCCGAGGCATTCGCCTTGGCCGCCGCCTCGACGCTACTGGGTTTCGTCTGCCTGCTGTGGGCGGGCAGTTCCGAGTCCGCGCGCGAACTCCTCAGCGGAAGTGAGGCATGACGTCGCTGGCGAAGCGCTCGAGGCTTTCGTTCATGAGCTCTGGCGCGACACCGGGAGGCGCGCCCCAGGTGATCAGGTCGGTGATCCCAAAGCGCTCGGCGAACGACGCGATCTCATCGGCCACCTCTTGCGGTCCGCCGACGATGTAGCTCTGCGGAATCGCGTTGGGTTCGGGCGCAGCCTGAAGCACCTCTTGATCCCCGGCCTCCCGGAGCCAGCGCTCGTAGACGGCAATGCGGTAACGCTCCGCAGCGCGGATCTTCGGCCAGATCGCCGCACGATCATCGGTCACGACGAAGGGCCGGAGGATCCCGACACGGTAGTCCTCCACCCGGCGGCCCCGCGCCTCGAGCTCTTCGTACCACGGATCGAGCACCACTGGGCGGCGACCCTGGGGCAGCAGGTGCGCGCCGAGTCGCGCCGCACGCCGCGCCCCCGCTTCGCTCATGGCGGCGATCCAGAGCGGTGGCCCGCCCGGCTGTACCGGCCGCGGTCGCACCGCCACACCCTCGAAGGAGAAGCGCGTGCCGTGAAAATCGAAGCGGTCCTCGCTCCAAGCGCGGCGAAGGATCTCGATCCCCTCTTCGGTCAGCGAAACGCGATGCCGGCGATCGACCCCAAAGGCGCGGAACTCGTGGTGCGCGTAGCCCAGACCTACGCCCAGCATCATGCGCCCGTTGCTCAGGTTGTCGAGCACCGCGAGGTCTTCGGCCAAGCGCACCGGGTGCGCGAAGGGCATGAGCAGCACGTTGGAGGAGATCGCAACGCGCTGGGTGGCAGCCGCGATCGCGCCCGCGACCGCGACGAACGAAGGGACGTACCCATCTTCAACAAAGTGGTGCTCGGTGATCCACACCGCGTCATAACCCAACCGGTCGATAGCGCGGATTTGCGCGAGGCAGCGCGCGTAGAGCTCGGGCAGGGTCATCCCGCTGTCGGGCGGGTTGCGAAAATCGTAGGCAACCCCAAAGCGCAGCTGGGCCAAGTGTTATCCCAGGCCGCCCGCTTCGCGCAGCGCCCGGATGCGGTCCGCGTCGTAGCCGATCTCGGCCAGCACCTCTTCGGTGTGTTCGCCCAGCTTGGGGGCACGGGTGCTGGGCCGTTTGGACTCCCCGCCGAGCCAGATCGGGCTGTTCACGACCTGGACCTTGCTCATCTCCTCGTGCGACACCTCGACGAACAGATCGTTCTCGCGCATCTGGTTGTCGTGGGGCGTCTCGTCGGTGCGTTCGACGACGCCAAAGGTAATCTGGGCGTCGTCCAGGATCTTCTTCCAGTCCGCAAAGTCCCGGGAGCTGAAAACGTCGTCGAGGATCTCGAACAACGCGCGGGCGTTCTCGCTGCGCGCCTCCTTGGTCGCGAAGCGTGGATCCTCGGGTAGCTCGGGGCGACCGATGGCTCGCGCGAAGCGCACCCAGTCCTTGTCGGGCGTGATGACGACGAGCAGGAAGAAACGGTCGTCGCGGGTCCGATATTGGTTGATCAGCGCGTTGGGCGGAGCTTCTCGCCGGACGCCGCGGATCTGCGGGCAGCCGGCGAGTACCGACGCGATCGCGCAGCCGTTCGCCCAGGCGCCGTTCGCCATCAGGGAACTCGAAACCTTGGACCCCTTGCCCGTCTTCTCGCGTTTGTAGAGCGCCAGCATGATGCCGCCGAAGAGCGCCATGGCGCTGGGATGGTCCCCCATCCCGGGAGCGGAGAGCGCGGGTTCGGCGTCCGGGGGGCGCACGCCGTCCATGAGACCGGTGCGCGCCCAGTAGGCCGTCGCGTCAAAACCGGGCTTGTCGATCTCATCACCGTTCTCGCCGTAACCGGTCACCTGGGCGTAGATCAAGCGGTCGTTCTGGGGCGCCAGATCCTCGTAGCGAATCCGGAGCTTCTCGAGCACCCGGGGTGGAAAGTTGGTGACGAAGACGTCGGTGCCGCGCACGAGCTCGAGCAACGCCTCGCGGGCGGCATCGACCCGCACGTCGAGCACGATTCCTCGCTTGTTGCGATTGTCGAGCTGGAACATGTAGTCGAGCTCGTTGGGTTCGAAGGGCGGCATCAGGTGCGTGTAGCGGTAGGGATCCCCGATCCCGGGGCTCTCGATCTTGACGACTTCGGCCCCAAAATCGGACATCACCGTGGTGCTGGCCGGCCCGAAGATATAGGTGGCCATATCGATCACCCGAAGCCCGCTCAGAATGCCTTGACTCATGGCTTGACTCATCGGTTCTCCCTTGACGTCGGCTGGCTGTGCGGCGCAGTCGAGCGCCGGCGGCCGGGAAGTGTACCCTGGCAGGCCTCCGATTGTCGCGCGAGCCTGCCGCTCGCGGGGAGGCATCCGATGAGCGTACACAGCAACCGCGTCGCGAAGGGCGAGCCGGGAGCGTGGGTTCGGCTTCCGAGCGAGGCGCAGCTCCGTCCGGCCATGGCGGGATCGCCGTACTCCTTCGGGTTCGTGCCGGCCATGGGGCGCTTGATCATCAGTCACCCCGAGATCGGCCCGCCCTTCATGCAGCTCTACAACGCGATCATGTTCGCGCCCGAGCGAACGCTCAGCCGGCGCGAGCGGGAGATGGTCGCCGGGGTCGCAGCCGCCGCGCAAGATTGCTTCTACTGAACGCAGTCCCACGCAGAGTTTCTGCGTGTCGAGGGCGGATCGCGAGGACTCTCGCGGGCGATCGCGGAGCGCCGCTGGCGCGAGGTGGCCGGGCTCGGCGAGCGGGAGCGCGCGCTCCTGGAGGTCGCCGAGAAGCTCTCCGCCCAACCGACGCGGATGGTGGAGGGCGATTGGCAGCCGCTGCGCGAGATGGGCTTCGACGATCGCGCCTGCCTCGAGGTCGCCCATATCGTGGGGATCTTCAACTATCTGACGCGGCTGGCGGATGGGTTGGGCTTGGAGCTCGATGCGGGCATCCAGCAAGCCGCCGAGAGCGGCGAGCCGCTGCAGCGGACGCCCTGAACGCGACGGAGCATCGATGGAACTTCAAGAACTCATTCAGAGCAACGGAACGTGTCGCTACTACCGACCCGACCCGATCCCCGACGAGGTGCTGACGCGGGTCCTCTCGGCGGCGCGCTTTGCGCCGAGCGGGGGCAACCGCCAGCCGGTGCGCTTCCTGGTGGTGCGCGACCGCGACAAAAAACGGGCGCTTCGAGACCTCTACCTGCCCTACTGGGAGACCTATGTGAAGGGTCTCGGCGGCGGCCAAATCCGGGCGGAGGGAAGCCGCAACATGCTCGGCGCGGCGGATCACTTCGCCCGCCACCTGGACGAGATCCCGGCGCTGATCGTAGTGTGCGCCGATCTCTCCGATGTCCACCCGACCGATCACCAGCTCGGGCGGCTCTCGGTGGTGGGCGGCGCATCGATCTACCCGGCCGTGCAGAACCTACTGCTCGCCTGCCGCAACGAAGGACTCGGTTCGGCCCTGACCACTCTCATGTGTCACGAAGAACCCGCCCTGAGGAAGCTGCTCGACATCCCCGAGGACATCGCGGTGTGCGCGACGCTCGCGGTGGGCTACCCGCAAAAGCCCTTTCCGAAAAAGCTCTCGCGCCGCCCGGTGCGCGACATCGCGTTCCTCGACCGCTACGGCGCCGCCTTTCCCACCGCCGGGGAGGAGGGTTGAGCGAAGGCCCGCTGCGCGGATACTTGTACCCAGAGGCCGGCAAGCTCTGCGCGCGCGACCTTCTCCCGGCGATCGCCGAGCAGGCGGCGGAGGCAGACCGCAGCCGCGACGTGGCACCTGAGGTGATCCGCGCCATCAAGGCGTCACCGCTGATGGCGCTCTCCGCGGCGCGGGAGATCGGCGGGATCGAGGAATCGATCCGGCAAATCGCCCGCGAGCTCGAAGCCGTGGCGACGGCTTGTGGGTCGACGGCGTGGTGCCTGTGGAACCATCTCTGCGTCTTCCACCTCTATTGCGGAGCGTTGGGGCCGGAGCACGCCGAGCTGCTGCGTTCGATCGTGGAAGCCCACGAGTGGGTGTGCTTCCCCGGTGGCGCGGGCACGCGGGTCTTGGGGCGCCTGGACGGCGACCGCATCGCCCTGCACGGCGAAGCTCACTTCGGCTCGGGGGCCCGCTACGGCGAATGGATCGGTGTCGCCTTCGGGATGGATCGCGGCGACGGCAGGGTGGGCGACCCGCCCGATCTGCGCTTTACGATCGTGCGTCGCGACAGCCCGGGGGTGCGGGTCGAGCCCACCTGGGACGGCATGAGCCTGCGGGCCTCGGCGACCGACACGATCCACTACGAGGAGGCGGAAATTCCCGCCCATCGCTGGGCGCCGTGGTTCGGTGCCCAGCGAGCCGAGCAGTTTCGACGCGCGTCGTTTCCGGTGCTCCATGCCCGCTATCGCGAAGACTGGGTCGGGCTGTCGGACCTGTGGCTCGGCGCGCAGGCGGTAGGCGTGGCGCAGGCGGCCCTCGAAGAGGCGTGCGCGGACATTCAAACGCGGCGGGGTATTCTGGGCGTGAAGATGGTGGAACGGCCTACCATCCACCTCAACCTCGGCCGCGCCGCGTGGTTGGTGCAGGCCGCGCGGGCGTCGGTGTACACCGGGTGCGAAGAGGTCGACCGCCGCATCGGTTGCACGACGCTGCCCAGCGAGGCGGACTATCTGCGCCAGATGGGCCACAGCACGGCCGCGTTGCAGCACTGCGACGAGGCGATGCGGCTGATCCTGCGCGTGCTGGGGGGCAACGGGCTGCGCGAGGGTTCGAGCTTCGAGCGCCGCTATCGCGACTTTCAGGCCATGCCGCTCCACATCAACGCCCACCAGGATCGGGTGAGCGAACAACTGGGGCGTCACGTGTTGGGCCTCGAACTCGACAAATTCTAGGCGGGTTCCATGGCGATGGGTCGCTACACCGTTCTGTTTCTGGCGCTCGGCCTATTGCTGTGGGCCTATTCCACGCGGATGCGTGGCGGTGCCCCCGCGGAGCCGCCCGCGCTCCCCGATCACCCGCTGTTGCGGGCCAAGCTCGAAGCGGAATTGCTCCTGAACGAAAGCATGGGGTTGGCACAGTTGCTCCTGGCCCGCCACGGCGAGTTCCTCCCCTTTGCCTCGGGCCTCACGGACGCCGGCGAAATCCAACACCTGAGCGAGGTGCCAGACGCCGAGGGCAAACGCTCCCGGGAGATCGTCGAGCTGCTCGAGGGCATGTTGCGCGACACCCTCGACCGCGAGGGGTACAAGGCGATTGCCGTGGTGTCCGACGTGCGCTTCGAAATCGAGGGGGAGCGTTCGCCGCACCCGGCGGTACAGGTCTCGCTGGAACACCGCGACGGGTATTGCGTGGATGTCGTCGTGCCGTATCAGGGAAGCGGCCACGAGATCGAGTTTCAGCCGATGCTCGCCACCGCGCGCTCGGGCCGCGTGTTCCCCGACTGCCGGCGGCTGCCGGGCGAGGGCGAAATACTGATCGATCGGCGGGAGGGTTCCTGATGCTTCTCGAAGGCTCTTGTCATTGTGGGGCCGTGCGCTTCTCGCTGGAATCCGCTCACCCGTACCCTTTTAACCTCTGCTACTGCTCGATCTGTCGCAAGACCGCCGGGGGCGGCGGCTACGCGATCAACCTCGGCGGCGATGCGTCGAGTCTTCAGGTGGGTGACCGCAAGGCGTTGCGCGTCTATCGCGCGCGGATCGGCGACGGCACTCGGTCGAGCCCGGCTGAACGGAACTTCTGCGGCCTCTGCGGCAGCGCGCTCTGGGTGTGGGATCCGCGTTGGCCCGACCTGATTCATCCTTTCGCATCGGCAATCGACACCGAGCTCCCGGCCGCCCCCGAGCGCACCCACCTGATGCTCGGCTCGCGAGCTCCGTGGGTTCCGGTCGAGTTCGGGCCGCGCGATCGGCGCTTCGAGGAGTACCCCGAAGAGTCGATCGCGGAGTGGCACCAGCGGCTCGGTCTCGTGCGCGACTGAGGTCCCGTCGAACGGTCTGCTGACGGCGGCCCGGTCAGGAACCTTGCGTTCGGGCCAGCGCCTGGAGCATGGCTTCGCCGTAGCGCTCGGCCTTGCGGGGTCCCATCCCGTGGCAGAGCAGCAAGGTCTCGGCGTCCCGCGGCTGGAGCAATGCCACATCGCGCAGCGTGCGGTCGCTCGCAACCACGTAGGGCGGCACACCTTCCCGTCGCGACGTCTCGAGACGCCAGGCGCGGAGCGCGTCAAACAGGGCCCGGCCGGCCGCGTCGAGCTCTGCCACCACGGTGCGACGCTTTCCGGTCTCGGGACCCGGGCGGGAGGCCGGACCCCGGGTCCGACCGGCTCCCCGCGACGGGAGCTCGACCCGGGCGGGGAGTTCGCCGCGCATCACCCCGAAACCGGCGGCCGTGAGAGTCACCACGGGCCGATCGCCTCCGGCAAACCCCACCCAACCCGCGGTCACCAGGCGCAGCAGGAGCCGCTGGAGCCACGCAGCCGGATACTCGGCAAGCACGCCGTGGGTCGACACGCGATCGAGTCCCGCGCGCTCGAGGCGCTTGTCGCCGTCGCCGCGCAGCAACGCGACGACGGCGCCCAAGCCGAAGCGTCCCTGGACCCGCGCCACACCCGAAAGCGCCTTGCGCACCACCAAGGTCACGTACTCCGGATCCTGCGCGCCCTGTGACCCCTCGCGCTGGCGGACGCAGACATCGCACACGCCGCATCCGGAGATGGTCTCCTCCTCGTCGCCGAAGTAGCGCAGGACGGCGTCGTGCCGACAGCTCCCGCCATCCGCCCAGCGCATCAACTCGAGGAACAGATTCCACTTGTGTTCCACAATCTCGGCGCCGGGCGGCGCCGTGTCGCCGCCGCGCTCGAGCAGCCTGCGGCGCAGCGGAAAATCACCCGCCGCGTGCAGCATCAACCCGAGGGCCGGCGCACCATCGCGTCCGGCTCGTCCGACCTCCTGGTAGTAGGCCTCCAGGGACCCCGGTGGACCGAGGTGCACCACCGCCCGCACATCGGCCCGATCGATTCCCATCCCAAATGCGTTGGTCGCCACCACGATCTCGAGCTTCCCCTCGATGAAATCGCGCTGACTGGCCTCGCGGGACTCGGGGCTGCAACCCGCGTGGTAATACGCCACGCGCCAGCCCTGTTTCGCGAGGCGGGCCGCCTGTTCCTCTGCGCCCCTACGGGTCGGGGAGTACAGGATCGCCGTCCCGCGTCCCGCCCCGGGTTGCCCAAGCGCCTCGGCCAGGGCGTCATCCACCGCTGCGGTGCGCTCCCGCGCGCTCCCGACCGAGCGGGCGCGCAGTGCGAGGTTGGGCCGGGCAAAGCCGTGGATCCGCTGGGGTGTATCGGGCGGGAGACCCAGCTTCGCGAGGATCTCATCGCGCACGATGGGGGTCGCGGTGGCTGTACAGGCCAATATCCGGGCCTTCGGCAGCGCTTCGAGCAGCGCCCCGATCGCCCCGTATTCGGGCCGGAAGTCGTGCCCCCACTCACTGATGCAATGCGCCTCGTCCACCGCGACGAGCGGGCAGTCGAGATCGCGGAGCAGGCTGCGAAAGCCCGCCGCCGCCAGCCGTTCGGGCGCGACGTAGACGAGGTCATACTCCCCCCGCGCGACCCCGCGCATGCGCCCGCGCATCGCCTCCCCCTCGAGCGTCGACGCGAGATAAGTCGCCGCGATGCCGCACCGGTGCAGGGACTCGACCTGATCGTGCATGAGCGCGATCAGCGGCGAGACGACCAGCGTGGTCCCCGGCAATAGGCTCGCCGGGAGCTGATATGTGAGGCTCTTTCCACCCCCCGTGGGCGCCACGAGGAGAAGCCGACCGATCTCGAGAAGCGTCTCGATCGCCTCGCGCTGTCCCGCCCGGAAGCAGGCGTGCCCAAAGCGGCCGAGCGCCCCGTCTAGATCGAGGGGCGAATCGAGCGACAAGTCGAGCGGAAGGTCCCGCGGTTGCGCGCCCATCATCAAGGCTCCTGCGTCGCAACGCCCTCGTAGGCGACCTCGAGCACCGTGTAGCTGGCGGGGCCGGAGGGTCGCTCGACGCCTACCTCGTCGCCGCACCGCTTGCCGACCAGGGCACGGCCCAGTGGCGAATCAATGCTGATGTAGCCCCGTTCGGCGTCGATCTCGTCGGGTCCGACGAGCCGATAGCCGCGGCGCTCGCCAGCATCGTCCTCGAGCGTCACCCAGGCACCGAAGAAGACGCGCTCGCGATCCCCGACCTCGCCGCTCTTCACCACGACCACTTCGTCCAGGCGTTTGCGGAGAAAGTGCAGCCGCCGGTCGATCTCGCGAAGCCGCTTCTTGCCATAGATGTACTCCGCGTTCTCCGAGCGGTCGCCCTGGGCGGCTGCGGCTGCGACCTCGCGCGTCACCGCGCGGCGCTCGACGTTCCAAAGCCGCTCGAGTTCTTCGCGGAGTTTCTGGGCGCCCTCGGGCGTGATGTAGATCTTGCGAGGCATCGGCACCGCCGCGTGGACCGGTAGCGGAGCGGCGAGGCGGTCGCCGCGAGACCGCTCTGGCTCGGACCAAAACCCGCTACGGTTCGACCCAGACGCAGGTTTCGCAGCGGCCCTCGGCGAGCGCCGCCTCGGCGAGCTCGCGATCGCGCTCGCACTGATACTGTGGCGTGTCGAACCGCTCCACGCGGTCGTCTTCGTAGGCATCCGCGTCGTCCGCTGCTTCGCCGGCACGCGGGCGCATCACGCGGTCCTTCCAGGCGTCGTCCGCCGCCCACTCATAGGGCAGCCTCTCGATGCTCCCGGGCTCTCGAAAACGCTCGAAGCCGCGCAAGGCGTCCGACACGATGGCGCGCTGCAAGGCACGGTCGGCGGGCTTGCCGGTGGTATGACCGAGGGGAAAGTCGAGATAGAGCGCGCGCGGCGGATTGACTGCCGCGGTGATCGACCAGGCGCTGCTCATCGAGAGGGTGGGAATTCCCCGACCCTCGATCTCGCGTGCGATCAGTCCCACGGACTGATGACACACCGGTCAGACCGGAACGAGCAGGACGAGGTCGACCTGATCCTCGACCAGGCGCCGCGCGATCTCGGGGGCGAGCAGTTCGCGGACTTTGCGCGACGAATAAATGCCCCCCATGAACGTGTAGGCGCGGGGCGACAGCTCGCCGAGGACTCCGTCCTTCACCAGCTCGCGGAGCGGATCGAGGGGAAATACCACATTCGGATCACTGCGCGCGTCGGCGAGGTCGTAGGCGAAGTGCGTGGCGCGAAGTCGATCGGTGGGGGTCGCCGTGTCGACGATGCGGAACGACGTGTCGTCCTTGTAGTGAAACGCGACCTGCCCCTCGACATAGATCCCTCCCGAAGCGACGAGGCCGAGACGCGCTTCGGAGAGGGGCTTGCGCAGCGGCGCCCACGGCGGCGGCGTCTCGCTGTGCACCCATTGGTAGGGGGGGTAGCCGAGGGCTGCATACTGTTCGCGGGTGCGCTCGATGTAGTCCACGGGCGGGCGCGTACTGGGCATGGTTCAACGTCCTCGGAAGACGGGGGAGCGTTTCTCGACGAAGGCCTTCGAGGCCTCGAGGTGATCCTCGGTGGTCCCGCAGTGCAGGTGATAGGTGACCTCGCGGTCCATATAGGAGAAGAGCTCCTCGCCACCCGCGCGGTTGATGTTCTCTTTCATGTAGCGGTACGCAATGCTCGGGCCCGACGCGATCGACAGGGCCAGCGCTTCGACCTCCTTCGCGAAGGTCTCCGCGGGGAACACTCGGTTGACGATGCCGAGCCGCTCGGCGGTCTCCGTGTCGATGCGTTCGGACAGCAGATAGAGCTCCTTGGCCCGGGCCTCGCCGACGAGGCGCGTCAGGAACCAGGCGCCGCCGTAGTCGCCGCTAAAGCCGACCTTGGCGAAGGCTGTGGTGAGAATCGCGTTCTCGGCGGCGACGCGCAGGTCACAGGCCAGCGCCAGCGAGAGCCCCGCGCCGGCGGCGGGGCCGGGAAGGGCCGCGATGGTGGGCTTGGGCATGGCGCGCAGCGCCCCGGACGTGGCGCGTTGGTTGAGGCGCTGCTGGTGGACTCGTTCGTCGAAACTGCCGCCCCCGGTAGCGGCGCCCTTGGCGAACTCCTTGACGTCGCCCCCCGCGCAGAAGGCGCCGCCGGCCCCGGTGAGGACCACGCAGCGCACGTCCGAAGCGGACTCCGCTTCGTGGAGGGCTCGCGAGAGACCGGTCTGCATTTCGCTCGAGAAGGCGTTGCGGCGCTCGGGGCGGTTCATCACCAGCGTCGCCACGCCGGACCGGACGCTGGCGAGCAGGTGATCGGTTCCGGTGTCGATGGCTCGTTCGGCGCTCATGGAAACTCCTGGCTGGAAGGCGGATGAGAGTCTAGCCCGACTCCTCCGCCGCCGGGGCGCTATCGTCGGCCGCCGTGCCGATCTGCACCGTGGCTGAAGGAGTTCCGGTCTATTGGCGTGAGGCCGGACGCCCAGACGCGCCCGCCGTGGTGTGGATCCACGGCGGCTCCGTCGAAGATTCCTCGTACGTCACCGAAGACCTCGCGCCCTTTCTCGGTGCGCTCCGCTGCCTCTATCCCGACGTCCGCGGCCACGGCCGCTCCGCCAAGTTCGAGCGCCCCGAGGCCTACACGTACGCCCGCAAGTGCGGCGACCTGCTCGCCTGGCTCGATCACCTGGGGCTCGAGCAGGCGATCTGGGGCGGCGTTTCGATGGGAGGCGCGCTGGCGCTCTGGGCAGCGGTCCACGCACCGCGGCGCGTGCGTGGGGTGATTTCCATCAGCGGCCCGCCCTTCGCGCCGCGGGCCCAGGAAAGGGAGTACTACGCCGCCCATCGACCCCTGATCGAGAGGGGCGATTTTGCCGGGTACTTCGACGCCAACGTCCGGCGCCGCATGGGCGACGCGGCGCTCGCCCGTCTCAAGGCGCGACCGCAACGCTATGACGAGCTGACCGCACCCCTGCGCCAACACAGCGTGGCGTCACTGCTGGCGCTGCTCGACGAGACCTACTCGAGAGATGACTGGTCGGAGCGCTGCCGCGAGATCCGCTGCCCCACGCTCGTGCTGGGCGGTTCCGAAGACCGGTGGCCGACCCGGGAGATGACCGAACGCGTGGCGGCGCTGATCCCCGGCGCGCAGCTCCACATCGTGGAGGGAGGGCCCCACTTCCCGAACCGCACCCATCGCGAGGAGGTTCAGCGGGTGATCGGGGAGTTCTTGGCGCGCCCGGGGGTGGGAACGCCTTAGCGCTGGACGAACTCGACGATATTGCCGTCGGGATCTTTCACCATCGCGATGCGCACGCCCGGCAACAGCTCGTTCTCCGGGATGGTGAACTCGATGCCTTCGCGCCGCAATCGATCACAGACCTCGGAGATGTTCTTCACGCGGAAGGTGATGTATCGGAAGCCGAGCTGCTGATCGAGACCGACCCGGCCAGCCGGAGGCGTTTCGTTGGGAACCACCAGTTTGAGGTCGGTTTGTCCATACCCGAGGCGGTGGATGGTTCCCAGCGGTGTCGGGAGCTCCTGGGTCTTGGGAATTCCGAGAAGATCTCGGTAGAAGGCCAGGCTCTTGGCGATATCGCTCACGATCACGCCGATATCGATGGCTTCCTTGTCGGGCTTGATTAGCATGAGGCCTCCGAGGGCGCCGCGTGTTGCCGGTGGGTGCCGACGCGGCGCCGGGATCGTGCGAAGATACCGGAGCGGAGGTCGCGATGAAACCGGAAGAATGGCGGGAAGCGCTTGCGGAGATCGACACGGCCTCGCTTGCCGACGCCGATCGCCAGATCCGCGTGCTCGATCCCGGGCTACGCCCGGTACGCCCCGGGTTGTCGTTGCTCGGCCGCGCTCACACGGTGCGCTGCTGTGAAGACTTCCTGGCCGTGTTGCGGAGCCTACGCGAGGCGGAGGCCGGAGACGTCCTGGTGGTCGATACGCAGGGAAGCCGTCTCGCCGTCGCAGGCGAGCTCTTCGCCACCGAGGCGGTGCGTCGTGGGCTCGCCGGCATCGTGATCGATGGCGGCTGCCGCGACACTGCGGCGATTGGGAAGTTGTCGCTTCCGGTTTACGCGCGGTTTGCGACGCCCCGCGCCGGCACCGCCATGGCCTGGGGAGACCACCAGGTTCCGGTGCAATGCGGTGGCGTGCGCGTCGCCCCGGGCGAGCTGGTCTTCGGCGACGCCGACGGCGTGATCGTCGCCAGCGAGGACGAACTCCTCGCCGCCCTCCCCCGTGCCCGCGAGATCCAGGCGACCGAAGCGCGCATCCGCGCCCGCATCGAAGTGGGGACCTCGCTCATCGAGCTCACCAACTTCGAAGAACACGCGCGCCACGTCCAGCGCGGCGAAGCGAGTTCGCTTCGCTTCCTCCCATGAGCGCGAGGCGGCCGACGTTCGCGACCCGTCTCGAGGGCATGCGGCACAGCGACGTCGCCTCGATCCTGCGACTCGCGGAACGTCCCGACGTGCTGTCCTTCGCCGGGGGATTGCCGGCGCCGGAGGCGTTCCTCCTCGAAGAGATCGAAGCGCTGTACGCCGAAGTGTTGCACAAGACGGGGCGCGCCGCGCTCGGCTACGGACCGACGGCGGGGATCGTGGGCTTCCGCGAAACGTTGGGAACCTGGATGGCGCGTCACGGGAGGCCCACCCGGCCCGACGAAATCCTCGTCACGACGGGGGGCATCGCGGCTCTCGATCTCGTCGCCAAGGCCTTTCTCGACCCGGGCGATTCCGTCGTCGTGGGCGCGCCGTCGTACCTGGCCGCACTCCACGTCTTCCGCAGCTACGAGGCGCGCCTGCTTTCCGTCGAGGTCGATGAAGGCGGGATGGACCCGGATGCCCTCGAAGAGGTGCTGCGCGGCGCGGCACCGACCCCGAAGCTGATCTATCTGGTTCCGACCTTCCAGAACCCCGCCGGCGTCACCCTCGGCGAAGCGCGGCGGCGGCGCATTCTCGAACTCGCTCAACACTACCATGTGTGGGTCATCGAAGACGGGGCCTATCAAGATCTCCGCTTCGAAGGCTCGGTACCGCCCCTGCTCGCCGCTCTCGATCCGACCCACGTCATCCACATCAATACCCTTTCCAAGATCATGAGCCCGAGCGTTCGCCTGGGCTGGATCACGGCGCCCGCCGACCCGCTCGAGGCGCTTCTGCTCTGCAAACAGGGCCAAGATCAGTGTTCACCGACGTTGGGCCAGCTGGTCGCGCGCGAGTTTCTCGCGACGGGCTTGGTCGATCGCCAGATTGCCGAGGCGAGCGCGCTCTACCGGACGCGTCGCGATGCGACGCTGGCCAGCCTCGCGGCCGAGATGCCGCGGGGCACGCACTGGACCCGTCCCGAAGGCGGCTTCTATACCTGGGTGACGCTCCCGGAAGGACTCGACGCCGCGGCGTTGCTGCCGCACGCCGTCGAACAACATCAGGTCGCCTACGTGGCGGGGAATGCGTTCTACGCCGACCGGAGTCGAGGCCGCCATCAACTGCGCTTGGCGTACAGCTACTTGGCCGAAGAGGCGATTGAGCGCGGGATGGCTCGCTTGGGCGCGCTGTTCCGGAACCCCTGAGCCCGCGCGCGACTGCCGCGGCACACGCGCGGCAGCTCGGTTACTCTACCGGAGACCGGAGGGGGACGGAGTTCGCATGCCGCTTTCCCGCGTGAGCGAGGCTATCGACGAGATTCGTCGCGGTCGCGCGATTATCCTCGTCGACGACGAAGATCGAGAAAACGAGGGCGACCTGGTCGTCGCCGCCCAAAAGATTACCCCCGAGTGGGTGAACTTCATGGCCAGGTATGGTCGCGGCCTGATCTGCCTGGCGCTCACCGAACAACGCGCGGCGGAACTCGATCTCCCGATGATGGTGCGCGACAACACCTCGGCCCACGAGACCGCTTTCACGGTCTCGATCGAGGCGCGGCGCGGGGTCACCACCGGGATCAGCGCGGCCGACCGCGCGACCACGATCGCGACCGCGGTCAACCCCCAGTGCGGCGCCCGGGATCTCGCGCGGCCGGGCCACGTGTTTCCGCTCGTGGCGCGTGAGGGCGGTGTGCTGGTTCGCGCGGGCCACACCGAGGGCTCCGTCGACCTGGCGCGGCTGGCGGGTCTGGGTCCGGCGGCAGTGATCTGCGAGATCCTGAATGAGGACGGCTCGATGGCGCGCCGCCCCGATCTCGACCGCATCGCCGAACAGCACGGCCTCAAGATCGTGTCGATCGCCGACCTGATTGCGTTCCGCCGCACCAAAGAAAAACTCGTGAAGCGCTATTGCGAGATAGACCTCGACTACACCTTTGGGCGTTACCGGGGAATCATCTATCGCAGCGAGATGGACGACGCCGAGCACAACGTGCTCGTCAAAGGCGACGTCGCCGACGGCAGCCCCGTGCTCGTGCGGATGCAATCTGCAAATCTGGCGGTCGACCTGCTGAACTTCTACCTCGGGCGCAGCCCCTCCCTCGAAGCCGTGACCGGACCCATCGAGAAGGAGGGACGCGGTGTCATCGTGATGATCGGGCACCGCGGAGGCGGTGAGCGCATGGGGGATGTGCTGAAACGCATGGCGGAAGGGGCACCGACCCCGGCGCCTGCGCCCACGCCCGCCAATCACGCTCCGCAGTTGCGCGACTACGGCGTCGGAGCCCAGATCCTGCTCGATCTCGGCGTCCGCAAGATGCGTCTGCTGACGAATCGCCCTCGCCGCATCGTGGGTCTCGAGGGCTTCGACCTCGAGGTCGTGGAGACGGTGCCGCTCGGGTCGGCACCCCGCGAACCCGCGACGGTGCATCCGATCCGCTCCGAGTAGGCGCTTCAGCTTGGCACCGCTTCCCGGTGCGGCTTCACAGCGAGACGATGCTCTTCGACACCCACGCCCACGTCAATTTTGAGAACTACGACGCCGACCGCGACGCGATGTTCGAGCGCGCGCGCGGCGCCGGCGTCGAACGCGTGGTCTGCATCGGGATGCTGCCCACGGGAGGCCGCGAGGCCCTCGCGTTGGCGCGGCGATACCCGGGACGCGTGTACGCTTCGGTCGGCGTGCATCCCTACGACGCTGCGCTCCTCGACGACGCCGTGCTCGCCGACCTCGAGGCCCTGCTCCGCGAACCCGAAATGGTTCTGGTCGGGGAGATGGGAATCGACACCGTCAAGGCCGAAGCGCCCCTCGCCGTGCAGGAGCGGGCCTTCGTGCGCCAACTCGAACTCGCCCGCGCCCTCGACCGACCCGTCTGCATCCACAGCCGCGATGCCTTCCCGATCTGCGAGCGTCTGATCCGGCAGGTCTGTCCCGACGGTTGGAAGGGCTTCGCGCATTGCTTCAGCGACGGTGTGGAGCAAGCCCTCGGCTGGAAGGCCTTGGGTTTCAAGGTGAGCTTCGCCGGACAGATCACCTTCAAGAACAAGAGCTGTGACCCGATTCGCGAGGCCGCGCGGGCACTCGGTCCGGACGACGTGGTCGTCGAAACCGACAGCCCCTTCCTCGCGCCGACGCCCCACCGCGGTGAGCGCAACGAGCCCGCGCTGGTGCGCCATACGGCGGAGACCCTCGCCACCCTCTGGGGTCTGGAGCCCGCCGAAGTCTTCGCGCGCACGACGCGCAATGCGCTCGACGTTCTCGGCCTCGCGTGAGCCAAGCTCCCCAGCTGGTGCTGGCCTCGACCTCCCGTTACCGGGCCGAGCTCCTGGCGCGCCTCGACCTGCCCTTTGCGACCGCCGCCCCGACCTTCGAGGAAAATCTCGCCGAGCGGGCGGCGGCAGGAGAGAACCCGGAGGCGATCACCCTGGCGCTGGCCCGCGGCAAGGCGGAGAGCGTTCGGCCTGCCCATCCCGCGGCGTGGATCCTGGCCGCCGATCAGATCGGGGTCCTCGCCGAGCCGTCCGGCCGGCTACTCGTACTCGGCAAAGCGGGCTCGGCGGAAGCCGCCGTCGAGCAACTGATGCGCCTCGCGGGGCGCACCCACGAGCTGGTAACCGGCGTTTTGGTCGCGCCCCCGGGCGCGGGCGAGCCGCTCGAGGCCGTCGACCGCCAGCGCCTCACCATGCGCGCCTTCAGCCGAAGCGACGCCCAGCGCTATGTCGACCGGTACCAGCCCCTCGACTGCGCCGGGTCGTATCGCATCGAGGATGCCGGGATCGCGCTTTTCGAGAAACTCGAGGGTTCCGACTACACGGGCATCATCGGCCTTCCGCTGATCGCTGTGGCGGGGCTTCTGCGGAAGGCGGGCCTCCTGGCCTGACGGGCGCCCACCGCTCGCGTCGCGCGGGAAGGGCGTCGGCGCGGGGCATCCGCTTCAGGGTATGATGGGAGTCGTTCGCGGCCCGCTCGGCGGGGCGCTGCGAGGAGGGAACCGCAATGGCAGAGGGCTCGGGAAGGCTCGCGGGAAAGGTCGCCGTCGTCACGGGCGGAGCCAGCGGAATGGGGCGGGCGAGCGTGCTGCGCTTTCTCGAAGAGGGCGCGCGAGTCGTGGTGGGCGACCTGAACGAGACCAATGGCAAGGAGCTGGTCGACGCACTGGCGCGCGATGGACTCGGGGATCGGGTCGACTTCGTGCGCACCGACGTCGCGGCCGAGGAGGACGTCGCCCGCATGATCGGGCGGGCCACGGAACGCTTCGGCCGCCTCGACGTCCTGTTCAACAACGCCGGACTCGGCGGCGCCTTCGGCCCGATCACGGAGATCGAAGTCGAACACTGGGATTTCACCTTTGCGGTGCTGACGCGAGGGGTCTTTCTGGGCATCAAGCACGGCGCGCGGACGATGATCGCACAGGGCGACGGTGGATCGATCATCAACACGGCGTCGGTGGCGGGACTCTGCGGCGGGGCGGGACCGCAAGCCTACTCGGCCGCCAAGGCGGCGGTGGTGAATCTGTCGCAGACGACGGCGGTGGAGCTCGGACCCCACCGGATTCGCGTCAATGCGATCTGCCCGGGCGGGATCCTGACGCCGCTCATGCACCAGGGCGATCCAGACCGGGCGACGCAGACCATGCTCGAGCTCCAGCCGTACCCGCGGGCGGGCGAAGGCAGCGACATCGCCAACGCAGCGCTGTTTCTCGCGAGCGACGAAGCCGAGTTTGTGACCGGCGAGTCGATCACCGTCGACGGCGGACTGATGGCCGGCGGCCCCCGCCTTTTCGGTCGCGTGGCCGGAACCGACGTGGCGGGTGTGATGGTCGGCGTCAACCGCGGCACCACGGGCGAGAAGCACAGCTATCGGCGCCTGGTCAAAGACGCGTAGTGTGAGCCATGCGCTGATCGACGCGGCCCGCGCGCTCGAACGGGAAGGGCTCAATCCCGGAACCTCGGGCAACCTCTCGGTACGCGACCGCGCGGGGATGTGGATCACGCCGAGCGGCATCGCTCCGGTCTCGCTCGCCCGCGAGGACCTGGTGTTGCTGAGCCTCGACGGCCGGCGCGAACGCGGATCCCGAACGCCGTCTAGCGAGTGGCCGATGCACGCCGCGATCTACCGCGAGTTCGCCGACGCCGGCGCCGTGGTCCACTGCCACTCCCCCTACGCGACGATCCTCGCGTGCGCGCGGCGCGGCATCCCAGCGCTCCACTACATGCTCGCCGTGGCCGCCGCGGACGAGATCCCCTGCGTCGGCTACGCCACCTATGGCAGCGACGCCCTTGCCCGGGAGGCGGTGCAGGGGTTGCGGGGCCGGCGGGCGACGCTCCTCGCCAACCACGGTCAGATCGCTTGCGGAGCTTCGCTCGACGCGGCGCTGCGCGTCGCCCGGGAGGTCGAGGTGTTGGCGCGCACCTACTGGGGAACCCTCGCGATCGGGGGCCCAACGCTGCTCGAACCCGCGGAGTTGCGCGAGGTGGTGGAACGCTTCGAGAGCTACGGACAGCCCGAGAGCGCGCGTTCGGAGATCTCATCGTGACGCGGGCGCTAGCGCGCGACGCGGCCCTTCGCGCGCGCGCCGCGCGGGTCGTCCCGGGCGGGATGTACGGACACCTCAACGCCATGCAGCTTCCCGCCGGCTTCCCGCAGTTCTTCGAACGGGCCGAGGGCTGCCGGGTGTGGGACGTCGACGGCAACGAGTACCTCGACCTGATGTGCAGCTTCGGCCCCGTAGTTCTGGGCCACCGCCATCCGGCGGTCGAAGCCGCGGCCGCCAAGCAGGCCACTACCGGCGACTGCCTGAACGGTCCCTCGCCGGCCTTCGTCGAACTGGCCGAACGCCTGGTCGACACCGTCGACCACGCCGACTGGGCGATGTTCCAGAAGAACGGGACCGACGCCACCACCCTCTGTTTGACCATCGCCCGCGCTGCGACCGGCCGCCGCAAGATTCTGACCGCCCACGGCTCGTACCACGGCGCCGCGCCCTGGTGCACGCCGATCCCGGGCGGGGTCACCGACGAGGATCGCGTAAACCTCCTGCCCTTCGTCTACAACGACCTCGAGAGCGCGGCTGCGGCGGCGGCGCAAGCGGGTGGCGATCTCGCCGGCATCATCGTTTGCCCCCACAAGCACGATGTCTTCGTCGATCAGGAGCTCGTAGATCCCGACTTCGCCCGGGGGTTGCGGCGCCTCTGCAACGAGCGCGGCGCGGCGCTGATCCTCGATGAAGTGCGCACCGGCTTTCGCATCGCGCCCGGCGGAAGCTGGGAAGGGCTGGGCGTGGCGCCCGACCTGAGCGCCTGGAGCAAGGCGCTGGGCAACGGTCATCCCATCGCCGCGGTGCTCGGAGGCGAGCCGCTGCGCGAAGCCGCAACCCGCGTGTTTGCGACGGGCTCGTTCTGGTTCTCCGCGGTGCCGATGGTCGCGGCACTCGCCACGCTCGAAACGCTCCGCCGGGAAAAGGCACTCGAGCGTATGCGCGAAGCGGGAACTGCGCTGCGGCAGGGCCTCGCGGCTCAAGCCGCGAGCCACGGCTTCAAGCTCCGTCAGACCGGTCCCGAGGTGATGCCCATGGTGCTGTTTGACGACGACCCCGGGTTTACCAACGGCCGCGCCTGGTGTGCCGCCGCGGTGCGACGCGGCGTCTATGTCCATCCGTTTCACAACTGGTTCCTGTGCGCTGCCCACGACGCGGACGCCATCCGCAGCGTTCTCGAACGGACCGACGAGGCCTTTGGCGAAGTGCGGCGGGGCCAATGATCGCCCAGCTAGGAGACCCCCGATGTACAAGGTGATCGGTATCCTCAAACGACCCGACGGAATGGGCTTCGAGGCCTTCAAGAAGTGGTGGCTCGAAGAACACGCCGAACGCGTCAAGCAGTGGCCGGGGCTCGTCGAGTACCGCATCAATCTCTGCACGACGCCGGATCAGCAGTACGACGGGGTCGCCGAAGTGTGGTTCAAGACGCGGGAGGAGATGGACGCGATCTTCTCCAAGCCGGAGGGACAGCGCGCCCGGCAAAGCGCCACGAGCGGTTCCGGTGATCTGGTGATCCTGCTCACCGAAGAACACGTCGTGGTGGAGTAGATCTCGCGCCCGGAGAGGCGAGCGTTCATCGCACTGTTGATGGGCGCGGTGGCAATCGGCTGGGCGCCGATCCTGGTTCGCTGGAGCCCGGTCGGATCGACCGCGACTGCCTTCTGGCGCGTGGCCCTGGCCCTTCCGTGCTGGGCGCTGCTGCTCTGGCGGACGGCGGGGCGGGGAGATCACCGTGGGCCGACGTCGGGAGACGCCGGCCCAGGGCTCGCCTGGGCCGGCGTCTTTTTTGCGGCAGACCTGGCCCTGTGGCACGCCTCCATCTGGCGAACCAGTGTGGCCCACGCAACGCTGCTCGCGAATCTCTCGCCGATTTTCGTCGCCCTCGGCGCCTACCTGGGGTGGGGCGAGCGCTTTCGCCGCAGCTTCTACCTCGGTCTGGGCCTGGCGGTGGCCGGCACCTTTGCCCTCCTGCGCACGAGCGCCGCGGCGGGCGGCGACCGGCTCGGAGGCGATCTGCTGGGAGTGGCGACGGCGATCGCCTACGGGGCGTACCTGTTGACGGTCAACCGCCTCCGACAACGACTGGCAACGCCCTACATCATGACAGCTGCCACGTTCGCTGCGGCGCTCGTCCTGGGGCCGCTGGCCGTTGCCACCGAGAGCGACTGGCTCCCGGCGACGGCCGCCGCCTTCGCACCGCTTGTCGCGCTCGCACTCGTCGCGCAGGTCGCCGGCCAGGGACTGATCGCCTACGCCTTGGCTCAACTGCCCGCATCCTTCGGCGCGGTGGCGCTGCTCGTGCAGCCGGTCGTTGCGGCGCTGTTGGCGTGGCGCTTCTTCGGAGAAGCGCTCGGTGCGCTCCAGGCGCTGGGCGCACTCACGGTGCTGGCCGGTGTCGACCTGGCGCGGCGCGGGAGCTGGGCCGGCGCGGCGAAGGAGCGCTAGGCGGGACTGGGCGGCACGTCCGAACCCCGGGATTTCAAGCGCGCCAGGTATCGCGTCACCACGGCCTCCGCATCGCAGAGCTCGAGGAGCCGAGCGTACTGCGAAAGCCAGGCCCGGAGGTAGATCTCGTCGGGGAGCGCGCCGAAATTTTCTTCTTCGATCGCCGCCAGCATGCCTTCGCGGATGCCCAGGTCGAAGGCGACTTCGGCCCGACTCTTGCCCCGGTGTTTGCGCCACCACGCCAGAAACGGGCCCGGCGCGAGAATGAACGGCGAACCGGTGTTCTCCGGAGGCGCCGGTTGATGCAGATGCTTCTCGACCATGCGCGAGAACTCGACGGAGAAGGGGTTTTGCGGGAAGAGTTCGAGCACCGGTTGCTTGCGCTCGATCGCCACTCGCACACCGTCGTCCCAGGGCATCTCCCCGAGGATCTCGAGGTCGACACCCAGGTAGCGCCTACAACTGCGTTTCATCTCCCAGGCGAGGGAGCTCCCGCGGCGCGTCTTGTTGAGCACCAGGGTGGGGCGGAAATGAAACAACTCGCGGCGGAGCTGCTCGCCCGCCTCGAGATCGATCCGGCGGACCTCCTCGATCAGCGCGGCGGGAAGACGATCTTCGGCGCGCGCCGGGGTGGCGAGGACCTGATCGATGGCTTTGCGCACCCGCGGTTCGGCGGCCGCGTTGCGCAGCGCGCGAAAGCACGCCACTTGAAGGAAGTGGTAGGCGTTTTCGATCGCAGTGGGTTCCGGAACCACAACGAGGATTCCGCGGTCGGCGGCCAGGAAGAAGTCGAGCGCGGTAAAGGCGCTCCCGGCGCTCAAATCGAGCACCACGTCGTCGACCGGAAGACGGCGAAGCTGACGAATGAGCTTCTGCTTTTGCGCGTGATTCGGGTTCGCCATGCCGGGAAGCGCACGCGCCCCGCTGAGCAACCAGAGATTCGAGAACCCGGTAGGCCAGGCGATCTGGCGGAGCTCGGCGACCTCGCGACTCAGAAAGTGCGAGAGCGTGTAGCGGGGTCTCTCGACGCCGAACACGGTATGGAGGTTCGCCGCCCCCAGATCGGCGTCGACCAGCGCGCAGCGACGACCCCGGCGCGCGAAGGCGAGCGCCAGGCTCGATGCGACAACGGTTTTTCCGATGCCTCCCTTGCCGCCCCCTACGGCCCAGACGCGGGGTGACCGCGCGGTGCCGGGAGCCGCCTGCGCCGGGGTCTCGGCCCGCCGGACCCCCATCACGGGGCGCACCCGGCTGCGGCGGACGCGATCGAGATCGTGAACCTGTGCTTCGCGCTGGGATTCCATACCGAGTGAGTGACCACGGGAGCCAAAAAGGCGATGCCGGAATCCGGGGAGCGGCGCTCCCCGATCCCACCCCGCAGCCGCCGGCCGCAACTCGCGCGCGGCGACTCCGCAACCCCGCCGCGGGTGGTGCGCAACGAGCCGAGGAACGCGGCGCGCCCCGGGTCCGGCTCGTCCGGGCGGGGGCCAAGCCGAATCCCGCCCACAGCGGCCAGCGTGGGTCCGCTCTGGGTTATGCTTGGGCTAGCGGGCCAATCCGACGGCCTCCCTTGGGGCCGAATCACCCGCGCGGAGGAGGAATCTCATGGGCCTTCCCAACGGCGTCCACCATCTCGCAATCGCCACGCGCGACATCAAGCAACAGATCGAATTCTTCACGCAGGTGTGCGGGTGCGAGCTCGTCGCACTCTACTGGATGCACGGGGTGGAGAAGACGTTCCACGGCTTTCTCAAGCTCAACGACAGCTCATCGATCGCCTTCTGCCAATCGCCCGGCATGCAGGAGATCGACGGCCAGATCGGCGTCTCTCACGCCGGATGGACCGCGGGCGATGTGGCCCCGGGCACGATGCAGCACGTCGCCTTCAACATCGACAGCGAAGAGGAGCTCCTGGCGATGCGCGACCGCGTGCGCTCGCACGGCTATCCCGTGGTGGGACCGCTCTACCACGGTCTCTGCAAGTCGATCTATTTCGCCGGCCCCGAGGGCTTGATGCTCGAGTTCGCCACTTCCGAGGGCGGCTCCATCGATCCCGAGGCGTGGATCGATCCCGAGGTGTTGGAGCTCGCGGGGATCGATGCCCGGGAACTCAAGCGCTACAAAAACCCGCCTGCGTTCGTGTCCCAAAATGGCAACGTCGCGCAGCCGCCGGTGGACCCGGCCGTCCGCCCCATCCCGTTCCCGGCGAACCATCCGGCCTACCAGATGAGCGACGACGAGGTGACAGCAGAGCTCTCAGAGAGCGAGCCCCCGATCACCCCAAAGCGCTAGGAGACGGCATGAGCCTCCACGTCACCCTCGAGCGCCCGCACGAGGGCGTCGCCCTGGTGACCTTTCGGGACCCCGAGATCAACAACCACGTGTCGTGGCGGGGGATCGAAGCACTCGCCAAGGCGTTCACCGCGGCTCGCGAAGGCGGGGCGCGCGTCACGGTGTTGGCTTCGGATGTCCCAGGACACTGGCTCGAACACGCATGGCTCACCGACCTTCGCAAGACGCTCCTCGGTGAGCCCACCGCGGGGGACATCCAAGGCTGGTTCCAAGCACTCGACGAGCTGCGCCGCCAGCCGGTCGTGACGATCGCCGCCGTCTCCGGCGATACCTCGGGCGGGGGCTGCGAGCTGGGCTGGGCCTGCGACCTGCGCGTCGCCGAAGAACAGGCCACGTTCAGTCAGCCCGAGATCATGATCGGTCTGACGACGGGAATTGGAGGCACGAGCCGACTGGCGCGCCTCATCGGACGTTGTGTCACCGCCGAGATGGTGCTCGACGGCGCTCCCGTCCCCGCGCGGCGAATCTACGAACTGGGCGGCGTCAATCGGGTGGTCCCGAACGGGCAGGCCGTGGTGTACTCCCTCGCCTGGGCGCAGCGCATCGCCAACCGGCCGCCGGCCGCCCTCGCGGCGCTCAAGCAGATTCTCAACGACAACGACGATGTGGGCGAAACCTTTGCGCTGCACAACGAGCAGCGCGGCTTCCAGGCGGTTGCGGGAACACCCGACGCGATTGCCCAGATGAAACGCATCCAGGATCGCTTCGACAGCGGCGAATCGATCCGCGCGGTCTACGGATCGGTGCGCGACTGATGCGGGCTGCGGCGGCGGCGTGCGTCGTGTTGCTGATGTCCGCAGGGGTCACGAAAGCCGACGCCGAACCGGCCTGGCAGTGGAGCGAAGAGACGCTCCGCCAGCGCGTCGACGCGGTGCGGGCGGGGCCCGACCTCACCCCGAGCGAGTGGCCGGGTGGCGCCCGCGTCGCTGTCGGGCTCTCGTTCGATGTCGATACCGAGCCGCTTTGGCTCTCCTTTATCGGCGAGGCGAGCCCCTCGTATCTCTCGCGCGGGGAG
>CAZTOE010000004.1:0-42436 GCA_964615045.1 uncultured Spirochaetales bacterium | reverse complement strand
ACCATGGTCGGGTTCGGGTCGTTGGTGCTGTCGCACTTTCCCGGCTTGCGCTCGCTCCCGAGCCCGAGCAACGATCCCCGGATGCCGAACAGGGTGGCCCCCCCGTCGCCTCCGAGAGCCATGCAGTTTACGTGGATGAAGGCGCGATGGCCCCGTGGCGATGCGGCGTGGATGGCGCGCGCGACCGCCTCGCGTCCGGCACCCGCTGGCCCGAGCAAGAGCGCGGGCCGGGCGTCGGCGCCGCTCGCCTCGACCTCGGCGCGGAGCCCGCGCACCGCCGCACTTTCGCCGAGCAGCGGACCCTCGACGCGGCTTCCGGCATCGTGCACGAGCTCTTGGGAGACGCGCAGCTGCCGTTCGAGCTCGTGATTGCGGGCCAGAAGATCGGTTTGGAGCCGCTGGATGGTGAGGTGGGTCTGAACGCGGGCCACGACCTCCGACGCTTCGTAGGGCTTGGCCACGTAGTCGACCGCGCCGAGTTCGAAGCCCTTGACCTTGTCGGAGGCCTCGCCGAGCGCCGAGCAGAAGATGATCGCGGCGTCCGCGGTCTCGGGCCGCTCCTTGAGCCGTCGACAGGTTTCGTAGCCATCGATCCCCGGCATCATGATGTCGAGCAGAATCAGTGCGGGGCGAGCCTTCGACGCGATCTCAAGCGCGCTCTCTCCGTCCTTGGCGACCAGGAGTTTGTAGCCCCTGCCGCCCAGGGTCTTGAAGAGCACCTGCAGATTGGTCGGTGTGTCGTCGACCAGGAGCACGACCGGCTCCCATTCGCCGGTCTGCGCCGCTCGAACCACTTCCTCCGCCATCCGTCGCTCTCCCTATTCCACCGCTGCTGCGAGGCGTGCCACCAGCTTCTCGATGCCCTCGAGCTCGAAGGCGCGTGCCATGCGGTCGAGCTCGGCACCGACTGCGGCGTTCGCACCGCCCGCTCCCTGGAGCTCTGCCGCGATCGCGGAGAGCGCGGTCACATCGCCTATCGCCGTGGCGTCTCGAATCCGATCGAGCACTTCGCCTGCGATCGCCTCCGCAGCTTCTTCGCGCGGGAGCGCCGCGGCGGCCGAGCCTTTGGCGGACTCGGAGGCGGTGACGGTGAACTCCGCATCGAGGAGTCGCTCGAGCGCGCGAAACAACTCCCCCGCGCGCACCGGCTTTTTCACGAAGTCGTCGAATCCCGCCTCCTGAATCTCTTCCTCCCGGTCTGCCAGCACGTCCGCCGAGACCGCCACCAGGCGCATCTTCGAGATCTCCGCAGCGCTGCGAACCTTGCGGGCTACCTCGATGCCGCCCATGCGCGGCATGCGAATATCGAGGAGTGCGAGCGGGGGTCGGTGCGCCTCGATCTGCTCGAGGGCCTCCACCCCGTCGCGGGCCGCAAGGGTCTGGAACCCCACGCTTTCCAGCATCCGCAGCAGGATGTCGCGATTTACCTCGTTGTCGTCGGCGACGAGAATCGGCACGGCTTGGCCTGGTGCCAGCCGCAGGTCCCAGGTTCCGGAGAGCGACACATCGTCTCCCATCCCCGTCGCTTCGAGCGGCACCTCGACGAGCGGAAGATCGACCACGAACAGCGTCCCGGTGCCTTTCTCGCTGCGGACGTCGATGTGGCCGCCCAGCGCCTCCACGATGCGGCGACTGATCGCGAGCCCCAGGCCGGTGCCCCCCTGACGGTGGCCTCCCTCTGCCTGTTTGAAGGGATCGAATACTTGGGCGAGCTCTTCGGGGGTCATGCCGATCCCGGTGTCCTCGATCTCGAAGCAAAGCGACGCGCTCTGCACACTCGCGCGAAGGCACACCCGGCCCGTTTCCGTGAACTTGACCGAGTTGCCCAGCAGATTGAGCAGAACCTGTTTGACTTTGGTGTCGTCGGTTTCGACGCCCCGCGGCAGTCCCGAATCCATCTCCAGCTCGAAGGCGAGGCCCGCCGCTTCCGCCCGCGGCCGCACGATGTCGAATACGCTCCGCAGTAGTTTCTCGAGGTCGCACGGAGCCGGCCGAAGCTCGAGGCGGCCGGCCTCGATCTTCGAGAGGTCCAGCACGTCGTTGATCAGGGTGAGCAGGTGGCGTCCGCAGTTCTCGATGGCGTTTAGGCTGTCGCGTTGCTCGCGCGAGAGCGCCGCGTCCTGCTGGAGCAGCTGCGTGTAGCCAAGTACCCCGTTGAGCGGCGTGCGGAGCTCGTGGCTCATGCTGGAGAGAAACTGGCTCTTGGCGCGGTTCGCCTGCTCGGCCACCTTCTGCGCTTCCTGCAGCTCCGTCGTCCGCTCGTCGATGAGATCTTCGAGTTGATGGCGATGGCGCTCGAGCTCGGCGTTTTGCCCCTGGATCTCGCGCATCAATTCGTCGCGGGAGCGTTCGCGCAGTCGTTCGCGTTGTGCGTTCAGGAACGCCTCGTCGAGGCGCACCGAGACTTCGCGGAGTTCGGCCGAGGCGATCACCCGCGTTTCGCCTTCCCCGGACTCGAGACGCACGGCGTCGAAGAAGCGCTCGAGCAACCGGGTATCCGGGGGCCGGAGCCAGCCCTCGAAGCGGATCACGAGGGCGTGCCTTCCGTCCTCCGGGAGCAGCGCTACGGAGATCCGTGGTCGCTCGCCGTGGCGGAGCAGAAGCCTGCCCGCTTCCGACGCGATCGTGCCGAGGCGCGTCGCCCTGACTGGATCGAACCCGAGCGCCCCCGCCAGATTGCGGAGCCGCCGGCGTGCCGTCAGCACGGAGGCGCGCCCCCCTTCGAGTCCGATGGTTCCCAACTCGATCAATGCGATTACGCCCGATACTTCAGCGCGAGGCAACCCGCGTCATCGTGTTGTCTTCCAAAGCGCCGCACGACCTGGGCGGCGATCGTCGAGGTAGCGTGACCGAGAAGCTCGGGATACTCCGTGGCGCAGAAATGCGCGCGCACCCCGTCCGTGTAGAGGAGTACGACATCGCCCTCACGGAGCGTCATGGTTTCTTCCCTCGGCTTCCCCCTCAGGTTGCCCAAAAGCCCGTCGCGCGACACCAGGCGAGTGTCGCTCGATCCGAAGCGGCGAATCACGGTATTGCCCACCCCCGCATAGCGTACCGCCCCGGTCGCCGGGTCGACGAAACAAAGCCCTGCGGCGGCACCCACCGAACCCTTGAGGTGCGCGTCGAGTTGGCACATCACCACCGCGACCTCGGGCGCCGCGGCGCCGCGCAGGAAGGCGATCGCGCGTTGGGCGGTCTCGTGGGCGCGCGGGCCGTGTCCCAATGCATCGATCACCGCGGCGAAGACCCCCCCCGCTTCGAGATCCTGGTAAAAGATCGCGTCGCCGCTGCGCGCCTCCCCAAAACACGGTCTCACCCGGCTGCCGTGCTCCAAGCGAGGCACCACTAGCGCCACAGCACCGCGCAGACCCGGGTTCCAGCGCCCGGGGTCGATTCGATTGCGAAGTCGTCCATCATGCGTCGGACACCCGGAAGCCCCAGCCCCAGGGTGCCAGAGGAGCTGTAGTGGTCCTCGAGTGCCCGCTCGAGGCTCTCGATGCCGGGACCGCGGTCGGAGGCTGTGACCTCGACCCCCGGTCGTTGGCTTTCACCGATCCGGCGTAGCCGGATCTCGCCCCGGCCAGCGTACTTGAGGATGTTGCGCGCGAGTTCGGAGACCGAGGTGGTCGCCCGGCTCTTGAGATCGGAGCGGAAATCCAGCTCGTCGCAGAGCCGGCTGGTCTCGAGGATCGCCCGCTTGAGGCCACCCTCATCGGAGATGGCGATTCGCACGCCCGCCGCTTCGCTCACGGCTCGTCTCCCGACCCCTCGGAGTTGGGGCTGGCCCCGTCCCCGCGGTCATCTGCCGGCACCGCTTCGGGGGGGGCGGGTTCGGGTTGGAGGGCGCGGAAGGCCTCCTCGAGGTCGAGCTTTGCCTCGATCCCCTCCGTGTCGACGTCGAGATCGACCAGCGCTGAGACCACGCCGGGTTGGAGCCCGACGACGATGGACCGCGTGCCCATCACCCGCGCCATGGCAGCGCAGCCGCGCAGCGCCTCGAAGTCCTCGACGTCCATCAGCTCCACCCCGGAGAGATCGAGGATCACTCCCGTCGGTGCGTCGGCCTGGATGCGCGCCAGAAGCTCGCGGCGAAACTGCGCCAGGATCTCCTCATCGAGCTCGAGCTGGATCGATGCGATGAGACAGCCGTGAGTGAGCTGGATCGGTACGCGGGGGACGTCCGTTTCCATGGGCGCGGGGGTGTCAATCCGAGCGCCGCAGATCGATGCCGGTGGTTCGGAACGCGTCCTCGAGCGCATCGCGTAGCGTCGCGTTGGTCTTGATATCCCCCACGTCGATCCCCAGCTCCACGATGGTCTGTGCGATCGCGGGCGAGACCCCGGAAATGGTGCACTCGCAGCCCATCAATTTGGTGGCCTTGGTGATCTTGATCAAATGGTTGGCGACGCCGGTATCGACGACCCCGACGCCGCTGATATCGAGGATGATGACCCGCGAACGCGTCTCGGCGATCTTGGTCAGCATCGCGTTCATGATGTCCATCGAGCGCTGGGAATCGATCAAGCCCACGATCGGGAGCATCAGGATGTCCTGCCAGATCGCCGTGACCGGCGTCGACATCTCCATCAGCGCCTTGCTCTGTTGGCCGATGATCTCACCCGTGATCCGCATGAACTCTTCGATGATGACCGTCGTGTCGAGCCGCAAGAGCTTGCCCACCGAACGGAGGCCCTCGGCCAGCTCGGTGGGTTCGCGGCCGGCCTTGGCCATCGCGTCTGCGAAAATGTTCTCGATCGTGTTCATCGCCGAGAGGTAGGCCTGCGGGGGCAGGCCGATGCGGGCGTGGGTGGCGCCGATGGTGCGGCGCGAGAGCAGGTATCCGTCGTCAACCCGGCCCGAGAAGAAGACGCGCCAGTAGCCGTCCTGCAGATCCTTGACGCGTCCGAGCGTTTCGGGGTCCGCAAAGAAATCCCCGAAGAAAGGCTGGCGTTCGAGCCACGCATAGAAGGCGTCGATGTGCTCGTCGAGGCGTTGGAGCAGCGACTCGCCGCAGCGGCGGACTCGCTCGAGATCACCCGGGGCGATGTCGTAGAGCGCCAGGAGTTCGTCCGGATCGGGACCGGCACCCGTCTCTCCGGCAGCGGTGCCAGCGGCCATACTTCCCTCCTCCCGGATGCCCACCAGGGCCCGCCCCGGCTGATCCGGCGTCCTAGCTTAGCGTGGCGCCCGCCCCGGCTACCGGAGCTCGCCGACCCTGTTTGGCTCGGGCTTCTCGCGGGACCCGCGGTAGAGTTGACTACTTGTTGAAACGGCTGGCCGGCGAGGACGCGGCGCCGCTTTTCGCCTTCGGATCGGCGCTCGCAATTATGGCCGCCCAGGTCGGCGCCCGGGCGACCCGGGACGCCCTCTATCTCTCCACCTTCGCGGTGGAGACGCTCCCGGCGATGATGTTCTCCTCGGCCGCGCTCTCGCTGGGAACCGCGGCCTTGTTCTCGCGGGGCTTGGGTCGCCTCGCACCGGCGCGCTTCATCCCCCCGGCCTTTGGAATAAGCGCCGTCTTGTTTCTGGTGGAATGGGCCTTGCTCGGGGCCGCGCCGCGGTTGGCTGCGGTCTTGCTCTATCTCCACCCGGGGGCGCTGGGGGTGGCTCTCCTGAGTGGCTTCTGGTCGGTCTTGAGCGAACGCTTCGACCCCTACAGCGGCAAAACGGTGCTGGCGCGCGCCGGTGCCTTCGCCGCGCTCGGAGGGGTTGTCGGCGGGCTCACAGCGGAGCGCGTCGGTGTCCTTCTCGGCGTACCGGCCGTATTGGGTGTGCTCGCAGCGTTCCACGTCGTTTGCGCCTTTGGTGTGCGTGCGGTGGGCGCACCCCGATCGGTCTCGGCGGGGCGCCGGCCATTCGAGGCGTCGGCCGAGTCCGGACTCGCGGTGCTCCGCCGCGTCCCGCTGTTGCGGTCGATGGCGGGACTCATGGTCGTCCTCGCGGTCATGAACTCGCTCGTCGAGTACTCCTTCAAGGCCGCCGCTTCCGGGGTGTTCGCGGACGGTCCCTCGCTGATCCGCTTCTTCGCCCTCTTCGAGGTCTCCGTGAACGGGCTGGCGTTTGTGCTCCAGGCCTCTCTGGCCGGGCCTTTGCTGCGGCGTTTTGGACTGGCTTGGGCCATGGCGCTGCGCCCCGTCTCCGTCTTCCTCGCCGCCGTCCTGGCCGTCGCGCTGGCGCGCTTCTGGACCGTCGTGTTGGCGCGCGCGGCAGACCTGGTCTCGAACGCCTCGACCTTCTCGACCGGTTTCGAGCTCCTCTACACGCCGCTCACTGCAGAGCAGAAACGACCGACCAAGGCCTATATCGATATCGGTGCCACCCGGTTGGGCGAGATGACGGGGTCGGCGCTCGTGCTGACCTCATTGGCGCTGCTGCCGGTGCTTCCCCTCGAGTGGGTCCTCACCGCGGCGGGCCTCGCCGCGGCGGTCGGGATGCTGCTGCTGGTGAGGCTGCAGCGCGGCTACGTCACGCAGCTCGCGGACAACCTCCGCGCCGGGGTCGTCGCCCTCGACGACGAAGGCGAAACTCTCGACGCCCTCACCACGCGGACGCTCTGGTCGGAACGAACCAGCATCGACCGCGGTGAACTGCTCGAGCAGATCCGCGCCGTCGAGGAACGGCAGGCGGCCGAGCGCGCCGCCGATGCCGCGGCGACGCCCAACGCGGGGGCGTTGGCCGCCGCCTCTGTCGAGCGTCGGGAATTCTTCGCACGCATCGAGGCAGTGGCATCGACCGATCTCGAACGCACCCGCAACGCCCTCCAGGCGGCCCGCGGAGATTCGAGGTTGGTGCCGTTCGTGATCCCTTTGCTGGGCCGGCGTTCGTTGGAAGACGAAGTGCTCCGCTTCGTGCGGAGTCTCGGCGCCACGGCGATCGGACAGTTGACCGATTGTCTCGTCGATCGCACCCAGTCTCTCGACGTGAGACGCGCGCTGCCGAGGGTCCTCGAACTCGAGACGAGTGCGCGGAGTCTCGAGGGACTCGTCCTCGGCCTTGACGATCCGGACGCCGAAGTCCGCATTGCGTGCGCGCGCGGCGCGGCCCGCTTGGTCAGCAGGGACGCCTCGCTCCGGTTGCCACAAGACCGTGTCTACGCGCTGCTCGAGCGACAGCTCGCGATGAGCGGCTCGGCGGGATTTCCGCGCACTCGAGGGACCCGGGAGGATCCTGTTCTTTTGGATCGCTTCGAGGCTGCGCGCGTCGATCGGCGGATCGAGCATGTGTTCACGGTCCTCGCCCTCGGGCTCGGCCCCGACCTGATGGCCGCCACGCTGCGCTCGCTCTACAGCGAGGACGCCCACCTGCGCGGGACAGCGCTCGAGTATCTCCAGGCGACGCTCCCGGAAAGCATCCGGACGGCGATCTGGTCGGACCTCCCCGGCGCAGGGCGTCCGCTGGGCGCCGCGCGATCGCGGGCCGAGATCGCCGACGAGCTGTTGCGCACTTCGGTCGACCTTCGGCTCGGCCGGGAAGGTGCATAGTTGGGTGCACTCGGTCCGCTGGACCGGGTCGCCGAGCTGGCCCGTCGATGGTTCGTGGAGCAACTGATCGAGAAGGAGGAGCTTTGATGTTCAAGGATCGCCGCGAAGCGGGAGAGCGGCTGGCGAAGGAACTTCTTTTCTTACGCGACCGTCAGCCCGTGGTATTGGCGCTCCCCCGCGGCGGCGTTCCGATCGGCTTCGAGGTTGCGCGAGCGCTCGACGCCCCGCTCGACCTGCTCCTGGTCCGCAAGGTCGGTGCACCCCATCAGCCGGAGCTCGCGGTGGGCGCGGTGGTCGATGGAGAATCGATGGAGTTCGTGCTGAACGAGGACCTCCTGGCGATGTTGGGCCTCTCCGTCGACTACGTCCGAGAGTGCGCGGAGCGGGAACTTGCGGAGATCGACCGCCGCCGCGAGCTCTATCTGGGGGGGCGCGAACGCCCCTCGGTGCGAGGCCAAACTGCCATCGTCGTCGACGACGGCATCGCGACCGGGGCCACGATGCGCGCGGCGCTGCGCGGGGTACGGCGCCGCGAGCCGGCTCACCTCGTCCTGGCGGTTCCCGTGGCTCCCGCCGAGACCGTGAACGCGCTCCGCCACGAGGTCGATCGCGTGGTGTGCCTCGAGACGCCGTACCCGTTCGGCGCCATCGGACGCTTCTACCAGGACTTCCATCAGGTCGCGGACGAGGAGGTCCGCGAGCTGATGGATCGAGCTACGGCCCGAACCGGGGGTTCTATCACGCCGCCGACGCCGTGACGGGGGTGGGCTCGACGCCAAGGTGGCGTTCCTGCGTGCGTACCTTGCCCCTGTGCGACCCCGCCGCAACGGATTACTCGCTGGGTTCCCGTGCCGTCGCCGCGAGCTCCCGCAGGAGCCCTCGGAGGCGTTCCAACTCGCGCCCGGCCTCGACTAAGCGTCCGTCGCCCTGGAGCCGCAAGTACCGTTCGAAAGACTGGTTCGCATCGCGCGCCTGCTCCGCCCACGGCGCGGCGGGGCCCTCCGCCTCCGCGGGCGCTGCGCGCGCAGCGTCGAAGAGTCCCTCGAGTGCCTCCTCGAAGGTTTCCGCGTAGCTCAGGCGATCGCCGTGCATCAGCACGACGAGGCGCAGCTCTGGATAGGCTGCGGTTTCGGCCTGGAGATAGATCGGCTCCACGTAGAGCAGGGTTTCCTCGATGGGGATGGCGAGGACGTTGCCGCGGATCACGGAGGAGCCGCGCTGGTCCCAGAGCGTGAGCTGACCCGAAAGAAAGCGGTCCTGGTCGATCTTGGTCTCGACTTGCTGCGGCCCGAGCACGCGCCGCTCCTTGGGAAACTTGTAGGCAAAGAAGCGGCCGTAGTTTTCCCCGTCGCAGAGCCCTGCGATCCAACCGATCAAGACCTGGCGATTCTTCGGGGTGAAGGGGAGGATCAGGACGAACTCGGCCCGCTCGGCGCCCGGCTTTTGCCACATGACGTAGTAGGGCTCCACGGGTTGGACACCCGCGTAGTACTTCTCGGTCGCCCGGACCCAGAGGTCCTCCTGGTTGTAGAACACCTCAGGATCGGCCATGTGGTACTTGGCGTAGACGAGGCCCTGGGCCAGCAGGAATCCCTCGGGATAGCGGACGTGGGCGCGCAGTCCGGCGGGCATCTCGGCCGCGTCCCGAAACAGGTTCGGGAAGGCGCCCTGCCAGGCGCGGATCACCGGGTCGTCGGCGTCAAAGACGTACAGCGTGGTGGTCCCGTCGTAGGCGTCCACGACCGCCTTCACGGCGTTGCGCAAGTAGTTCGCGCCGCCCAGTCGGCTCGCGACGCCGCGCGCCAGCCGCTCACGACCGGCGGCACTCCCGTACTGGATCACCTCGCTTCCGGAGAAGGGCTCGCTGTACGGGTAGTAGGAGGAGTTCGTGTACGCATCGAGAATCCAATACAGCCTTCCGTCGACCAGCACCACGTAGGGGTCCTCGTCGAGCTCGAGAAAGGGGGCGAGCGCGGCCACCCGATCCTGCACGCGTCGGTGGAACATCACGCGGGTGTCGGGGGTCATGTAGGCAGAGAAGAAGAACTGCGTCCCGTCGAAGCGCCATCCCAGCACAAACTTGCGCCACAGATTCGCGAGGCGGACCCCGCCGTGGCCGCTGTAGATGGTAGTCACATTTTCGTCGCCGCTGGGATAATCGAACTCCGGCTCGCGACTGTTCACCACCACCGGGTCGCCGGTCAGCTCGCCGTAGTACAGTTGCGGTTGGTCGACGCGAAGCTCGGCGGTTTCGGTGCGCGGTGGGATGTCCTTCACCAAAAGATTGGGGAGCCCGTCGGGCGTGAAGTCACTCACGGTGGCCAGGGTGAGTCCGTAGCCGTGGGTGTACTTGAAGCGGCGGTTCACAAAGGTCTGGCTCTGCTCGGGGAGATTCCGCTGATCGAGCTCGCGCGCCGAGACCATTACCTGGCGATAGCCATCGCCCAACGCGTAGCGGTCGATGTCGACGTCGTGGAAGGCGTAGTACAGCCGGATCTCCTGGAACTGACGGTATACGGCGTCGAGGGCACGCACATCCCAGAGCCGCGCCTCGGAGAGCAGATGGCGACTCCGGTGAAGCGTGTCGCGCGTGAGCTCGCTGTCGGCCGGAAACTGCCGCTCCTCCACCTGATGCAAGCGGAAGCCGCGGCGCGTGAAAACGATGTTGTGGCCGATGTAGGGCTTCTCGAAGGTGATCTCGTTGGGTTCGACCACGAGGAACTGGATCAGATTGGGAGCGACGACCAGGGCGGTGAACCAGACGGCGGCGATCCCGAGCCAGGCCGTCGGCAGAGGCCCCAGGGGCTCCCGCCGGCCCAAGCGGCCGAGCGGAAGCCGTAGGCGCGCGGCCAGGGGCGGTAGCAGCGGCGCTGTCGCCAGGCCCAGCGTGAGCGCGGCCACGAGCCAGTAGGCCGGGAGGCGAACGTGGACATCGGTCCAACCGGCTCCGGCCACGACGCCCCATTCCGAGAACAGCAGGTGGTAGCGGGCCAGCAGCATCCCGGCAGCGCCCGTTGCCCCGACCACCGCCGCGGCCCGGGCCAAGACCCGCTGCGGCCCCGCGCCCGGCCACGCCGGGATCCCTTGCGGCGCCGCGGACACGATCGCCAGCGCCGTGGCGGCGAAGCCGAGCAATGCGATCGCGATGAGCAACAGATAGAGGCGATCGAGGATCGGCAGGACGAAGAGGTAGAAGCCGGCGTCGCGACCGAAGATCGGCTCCGTCGCGCCGGCGGAGACCCGGTGGAGAAAGAGAAGCCCTTCCTCCCAGCTGCCCAGGCCAATGACCGCCCCGACCAGGCCGCCCGCGATTACAGCGAGAGCGCGGAGCCAGGGCACGGTTCCGGGAAGGCCGCGGTACGTCAGCGCGACGCCCCCGCTGCCTGCTGCCGCCCCGAAGACGGTCGCGACGACCATGGCGGCGACCCGTCGCCAGAAGGTGCTGCCGTAGCCCGCCGCCTCGAACCAGAGCAGCTCGCCCCAGAACGAGAGCAGTGCGAAGAAAAGCGGCGCTGCCACAGCCACGAGACATCCGGCCGCCGTGCGGCGGCGGCGGTCGCGGAGCACGCCCGTCCCGGCGAGGAAAGCGCCCAGGGCGAGAAGGCCAATCAGCAGCAAGAAGTACATGATCCCCCCGGCCGGGTCGGTCTTGGGGTGTTCCTACGGTGACGGTGCCTTCGCGGCGAACACTTGCCACGGGAGACGGCCCTCGATCTCGAGCGCCAGCGTGAAGCTCAGGAAGGTTCGAATCAAGACGATCAGCGCGAGTACTGCGACGCTCGATACCGAGTGAGAAACGACCACGGTTCGGATCACGTCTCCCGCGATCAGGAACTCGAGACCCAGAATGATCGACCGCCCCACGCCTCGGCGATACTGCGAATAGCTCGCGGCCAGGGGCACCGTACGCAGGCGCGCCAGAAAGTAGAGGGTTCCGACGACACTCCCGACCATCATGACGAGCACCCCGAAGGCCTCGATGCCATAGCCCACGATCGCGATCCATTCCTTGAACAAGGCCATCGGTTCTGCCTCCCGTTCCGCAGCACCGAGCGCGTCAAGCTCGCTCTGGCTCGCCCTGTCGCCAGAGGCTCGCGAGCCAGGGTTGCTGGTCGCGGGGCAGGCCCTCGGGCCGGTAGTAGTGTCGAAGTGCCGTGAAGCCCGCAGCGACCAGGAAGCTCCGCCATGCTTCGAGATCGTGATAGGCGCCGAAGCGCCCGCGATTCCAACCCTCCTGATTCTCGCCGCGCGGGATCGAGGCGAACAGCACGCCTCCCGGCCGCAGCGTCTCGCGAAGCTCGCCCAGCACACGGGGCAAGGCGCGTGTCGGGATGTGGAAGAGCGACGCATTGGCGAAGATGCCGTCGAAGGCGGCCGGCGGGAGATCGAGCGCGAGGAAGTCCTGCTGCCAAACCGGTGCTCCCGAGAACGCGCGCGCCATCGAGGCGAAGCGCGCCGAGCCGTCGAGGCCCACGGGTTCGTGACCGCGCTCGAGGAAGTCTCGGAGATCCCTCCCGGGGCCGCAGCCGAAATCGAGGATGCGATAGGGGCCCCCTCCACCGAGGGCGTCGAGGAGGGCCTCCACATTCTGGGACACATCGTGGTCCCGGGTACCTTCCCAGTAGCGTTCGGCGTGTTGCTCGTAGTAATCGACGGTGCCGCGGGAGGCCGCGTCGAGTTCGGAGTCGGTCAGGCAACCCACCGCGAGACATTGCCCCAAACGCGACTTGGCGCAACTGCGCGGCTTCTCGAGGCGGGAGCGTGTATGATGCGGCGGTTCACGTTCGAAAGGGAGTTCGCGTGAGAGCTGTTGTCTGTAGAGAGTTTGGTCCGCCCGAGAAACTTGTCGTGGAAGAGGTGGAAGATCCGAAGCCGGGTGCGGGACAGCTCGTCGTCGACGTCCGGGCGGCGGCGATCACTTTCCCCGACGTGCTGATCATCGAGGACAAATACCAGTACAAGGCCAAGCCGCCGTTTGTCCCGGGTGGCGAAGTGGCCGGCGTGGTGAGCGCGGTGGGCGCGGGGGTCGAGCGCTTCGCGGTCGGCGACGACGTCGTCGCGGCCAGCGGCCCGACCGGCGGCTTCGCCGAGCGCGCCCTGGCGGATGCGTCCGACGTCCGCCTGCTTCCCAAGGGCTTGGGCTATGCCGAGGCGACCGGCTTGGGGTACGCATACGGCACCGGCTACTACGGCCTCAAGTACCGCGGCGACCTGAAGCCCGGCGAGACGCTTCTCGTGCTCGGAGCCGCGGGAAGCGTCGGGCTCGCCGCGATCGAACTGGGGAAGTTACTCGGAGCGCGCGTCATCGCGGCCGCTTCAACACCCGAGAAGCTCGCGCTCTGCCGCGAAGCCGGCGCGGATGTAGCGATCAACTACGCCACCGAAGATTTGAAGACGCGCGCCAAAGAGCTCACCAAGGGCAACGGCGTCGATGTCGTCTACGACGCTGTGGGCGGGGACCACGCCGAGGCGGCGCTGCGCGCCATCGCCTGGCGGGGTCGCTTTCTGGTGATCGGTTTCACCGCGGGAATTCCCCGCCTGCCGCTCAACCTCACGCTGCTCAAAGGCTGCCAGATCGTCGGCGTTTTCTATGGCGCCTCGCAAACCAAAGAGCCAGACATCGCCGCGGCGGTGCTGCGGGAACTCGACGAGTTGGCCGCTGCGGGGAAGCTGCGCCCCCTGATCTCGCGCCGCTATGCGCTCGAAGAGGTGCCGGCGGCGCTGCGCGCCATGCTCGACCGCCGCGTGATGGGCAAGCTGGTGGTAGAGCCTTCGGGCGGATCGTAACGCACGCTTCGCCATCGGAGCGGACCCTGGAGCCGCTAGTTTCTTTGCCCAGCAACTTCTGAAAGGAGTCTCCATTGAACATCGGTGTCATGATCTTTCCGACCGACAAATCGATTCAACCGATCCCGTTGGCCAAGGAGGTGGAGTCGCGCGGCTTCGAGTCGCTTTGGTTTCCCGAGCACAGCCACATCCCGACCAGCCGCGAAACGCCCTGGGGTGGGCGAGAGGGCGCTCCCCCGCTTCCGGAAGAGTATTGGCGGACCCACGACCAGTTCGTTGCCCTCGCGGCCTGCGCAGCCGTGACCGAAAACCTGAAGCTGGGAACGGGCATCACCCTGGTCGCGCAGCGCGACCCGATCTGGCTGGCGAAGGAAGTTGCGAGCCTCGACATGATCTCGGGCGGACGTCTGCTGTTCGGGGTGGGATACGGATGGTGCAAGGAGGAAATGCGCAACCACGGTCTCGCGTTCAAAGCGCGCCGGGACATCCTCCGCGAGAATCTCTTGCTGTGCAAAGAGCTCTGGACCCGGGACGAAGCCAGCTTCAGCGGCAAACACGTCAAGTTCGAAAAGAGTTGGGCCTGGCCCAAACCCTCCCACAAGCCCCATCCGCCGATTCTCATGGGCGGTGCCATCGGCCCGAAGACAACGGCGCATGTGGTCGAGTTCTGCGACGGCTGGATGCCGATCGGGGGCGGCATGATGGACATCGAAGGGGGCTGGAAGGCGCTCGCGAAGGCCTGCCGGGAAGCCGGCCGGGATCTCTCTACCATCGAGCTCGGCGTGTTCTACGGAGCGCCCGTCCCGATCGAGGCGGACCAGCTCAAGGCCTACGCCGACATGGGCGTGAAGCGCGTGGTGTTGGGGCTTCCCTCGGCGCCCGCGGCCAAAGTGCTGCCGGCACTCGACGGCTACGCCAAACACCTGTAGGTCGGCGACGGGTCGGTTGAGCGTCGGGCGCAGGGGCAACCGCCCCCGCACCCGGCGCCCCGCTCGGGTTTCGTTCAGGAGACCGCCAGGCGCGCCGCCTGCTCGCGCGCCTGGCGCACCTTCTCGTTGGTCTGATTGAAGAGCAGCTCGCGGCGGGCTTTCTCTTCTTCCTCAGTGCGTTCGACCTTTCCCAATTCGCTGCCGGCGCGGTATCCCCGGTCCACCGCGGGTCGCGCGCCAACCTGGTCGACCCAGCGCTTCAAATTTGGGAATCCGTCCCACACATTTTCGTCGATCAAGCGACCCATCAACATGGCCCAGGGCCAAGCGGCGATGTCCGCGATGCTGTAATCGGGGCCGGCCAGGTAGGGGTGGACGGCAAGCTGAGCGTCCATGACGCCCGAGAGCCGGTCGACTTCTCCCACAAAGCGCTTGGTGCCGTACTCGAGTTGTTTCGGGTCGTCGGCGATCTGCCTGGCGTAGTTCTTGAAGTGGTTGGCGTTTCCCATCATCGGGCCGAGGTTGGCCATCTGCCAGTGGAGCCACTGCAGCACGCGATACCGCTCGGCGGGCGTTTCGGGAAGGAAGCGGCCCGACTTGTCGGCGAGATACTCGAGGATGGCCCCCGACTCGAAGATGGCGAGCTGCTCCCCTCCGCCGAGCGGTTCGTGATCCACGATTGCGGGCATGCGGTTGTTGGGACTGATCCGCAGGAACTCCGGCTTGAACTGGTCTCCCCCGCCGATGTCGACGGGGATGATGTGGTAGTCGAGCCCACACTCCTCGAGCATGATGGTGATCTTCCAGCCATTGGGAGTGGGCCAGTAGTAGACGTCAATCACGGATCTGATCCTTTCGCGGGACGGGCACTTTGATTGGGCGCGACGGGGCCGTCCCCGCCCACACGCTAGCATCGAAGCGGGCTTGTCCGATGACGGCGGGCAACGAGCGGGTCGACTGTTCGGGACATTGGGGCACGGTCGGTGGCAGCTGGCCACATCGCTCTCGACGGTGTACCTCCCAGGGGCGGCGCCGGGCTGGCCCCGCCCTTGCAATGCCGACGATGTACCCAAGCCGAGGAGTGCAACCATGGCAAAAGAGAAGAAGCGCACCAAGGAGCCGACCCGGGCGGTGGAGGCCCGCGAGCCGTTCGGAGAGCTTCGCGATTGGCGGCCGTTGGGCGCGGGTTTTCCCGCTCGGCTCGAGCGTTTGCTGCGCCAGTTCGACGAGGATTGGCACGGGCCCTCCACTCGAGGTGGCTGGCTACCGGCCTTGGACGTCCACGAGACCGATGACCAGTACGCGGTGACGGTCGAGCTCCCCGGGGTTGCGAGAGAAGACGTCACGATCGAATTCAACGAAGGACTTCTCACCGTCCGCGGCGAGAAGAAGAGCGAGCGCGAGGACAAAAAGGAGAAACGGCGCTTCATCGAGCGCCATTACGGTACGTTCAGCCGGTCCTTCTCGCTGCCGAGCGACGCCGATGCGGATCACATCGATGCCAACTTCAAGGACGGAGTGCTGACGCTCACGATCCCAAAGACCGAAGAATCGAAACCGCGCACCATCGCGATCAAGTAGCCATTGAGCTCGTACGCTGCGCCGACGGCCCCGCACTGCGCCAAGCTACGTGCTGATCGGGTCGTACGAGCCGGGCGCCACTCTCACGGGTCGTCGCGGATGCGTGTCCGCACCCAGGCGAGAATGGGTCGCAGGCGGTCGGGGATCAGGCGCTCCGCCTCGTCGAGGGACACCCAGCGGAACTCATGGTGTTCCGGCCGCCCGAGCTCCGGGTTCACGGGAAGCATCACCTCCCCCACGTCGCAGCGAGCCAGGTAGTAGCGGGCCACCTTGCCCCCGGCGTAGGGGCGCGTTTCACAAAAGTCCTCTCCCCAACGGAAGGTCGCGGAGGTGAGGCCCGTTTCCTCTTCGAGCTCGCGGCGCGCGGTCTCGAGGGGTACCTCGTCGGGCTCTACCTCTCCCTTTGGAAAATCCCAGTTCCGGTACGCGCGCAACAGCAGGAGAAGAGGGCGGTGATTTTCGAAGCGGACGGGTACGACGCCCCCCGAGAGCTTATTCGGCCGGCACGTCATCGCGCCTCGCCCACGCCGGTCCACTCCAACAGCTAAAGACTCGTCCCGGGCACGCAGGTCACGAGTAGCACGATCACCAGGAGAAGCCGAGCTGCATGTTGGTCGTGAAGACCCCGCCGAGGAGGAGCAGGAGCGGGTGATCGACCAGGCGAGGCCCAGCAGCACCAGATTCCACCACGCGCTCGCGGCTCGCAGCGAGATCGCCGTGAGGGCGGCCGCGTCGTTTCGATCGCGGCGAGGTTGCGAAACCAAGAAAGGATCCGGACCGGTCGAGAGCCAGTTCCCTATTCTCTGTCCGGATTTGGTTGCGCGCCAAACGACACGAGGGCCCATGACGATTCGCTTTGTATTGAACGGTGCGCCAGTCGAGTTTGGCGGTGCGGAAGACATGCCGCTCCTCTGGTACCTGCGCGACTATGCCGGCCTGCGCGGCACCAAATACGGTTGCGGGATCGCCGCCTGTGGGTCGTGCACCGTGCACATCGACGGACGCGCGATCCGCTCGTGTCAGATCCCACTGCGTTCGGTCACAGGCAAGCGGGTGCGCACGATCGAGGCCCTGGCCGTGGACGGCAAACTCCACCCGGTCCAGCGCGCGTGGATCGAGGAGGACGTGCCGCAATGCGGTTATTGTCAGGCCGGCCAGATCATGGCCGCTGTCGATTTGCTGCAGCGCGTCCCCGATCCCTCGGATCAGGACATCGACACGATCACCAACCTCTGTCGTTGCGGCACCTACGTCCGGATCCGCAAAGCGATCAAGCGCGCGGCCGCACTGCTCAAGACGGAGCGAGCGTCGTGAGCGTCGCACTTTCGCGGCGCGACTTTCTCGAGATCTCGACGACAGCGCTCGGGGGACTGCTGGCGAGTGTGACGCTGTCCGGGCGGTCCGCCCTCGCAGCGATCGATCGTGCGGCGCCGGCCGAGCTCGGGGTGTTTGTCCGGATCGAGCCCGACGGGCAGATCGTGATCGGTGCCCGAGCGACGGAGATCGGACAGGGCGTCAAGACTTCATTGCCGATGTTGATTGCCGAGGAGCTCGATGTCCCGTGGTCCAGGGTCGAGGTCGAACAGCTGCCGTACGGTCTGATCCGCGCCGATAGGCCCTCAGGGGTCGCCGCCAAGTACGGACCCCAGCGCGCGGGCGGCAGCACCAACATCGCGGCGGGCTGGGAGGAGCTTCGCCAGGTTGGCGCCCGGGTCCGGCGGATGTTGATCGAAGCGGCGGCCGAGCGCTGGGGCGTAGCGGCCGATTCGCTGACGACCCATAGTGCCACGGTGCGCGATGCCCGGGGTCGCACGTTGCGTTACGCCGAGCTCGCGCCTGACGCCGCCCGGCTGCCCGTGCCCGACGTCGACCCGCCGCTGAAAGACCCGAGCCAGTTCAGCGTGATCGGAACGCCCACCCGGGTGGTAGACGCCCAGGAGATCGTGACGGGCCAAACGCGGTACGGCATCGACGCGGAACTGCCGGGCGCGCTGGTCGCCGTGGTAGCTCGTTGCCCGTTTTTCGACGGCACCCTCGGAGGCTATGACGCGACCGCGGCGCGGCGGATCCCGGGCGTCCGTGAGGTCGTGCCGCTTCCCGGGCCGCGAGCGGGCGAGGATCTGACCGGGGCGCTCGCCGCGGGAGTGGCCATCGTGGCCGATGACACCTGGGCGGCCATCCGGGGTCGCGACGCGCTGGAGGTCACCTGGGAACGCGGACCCTGGGCCGGCGACTCGACGGCCGATCTCGAACGGCGAGCGCTGGTCGCTCTGGAAGGAGAGGGGAGGATCGCCCGTCAAGACGGTGACTTCCGAGGCGAGAAAGCTCGCGCGTCCAAGCTGGTCGAGGCGACCTACGTGGTGCCGTTTCTGTCTCACGCCACGCTCGAGCCGCAGAATGCGCTGATCGATCTCCGTGAGAACAGCGCGCGCTTGATCGCCCCGCTGCAAGCGCCGGACGGCGCGTCCCGGATGATCCACGCGATGACCGGGATCGATCGGCTGAACATCCAGATCGAGCTCCCGCGCTCGGGGGGTGGTTTCGGACGCCGGCTCGAGAACGATTTCGTGGCCGAGGCGGTGTTGATTGCCCAGGCGGTCAAGCGACCGATCCGGCTGATGTGGACCCGCGAGGACGACCTCCAGCACGACTGGTACCGGCCCTTCGGCGTCCAGGCGATGGCCGCGACCCTGGATGCGACCGGCACCGTCACCGGATGGTGTCAGCGGGTCGCCGGGACGCCGCGCCGCTACCGCACCCCGGCGCTCACGGGGGCGCCGGAATGGATCACCTGCCTCGACCCCGATGGCTTTCCGGCCAGCTGCGTCGAGCACTACATGGCGGAGTTCCTGCCACTCGAGTTTGGGCTGGCGCGTGGTTGGTGGCGCGGACCGTTGCCTACCTACGCCGCGTTTGCCGCCCAGAGTTTCGTCGACGAAGTGGCCCGCGCCACCGGGAAGGATCCGTTGGCCCTGCGCCTCGAGCTGCTCGGGGAACCGCGCGAGCTTCCCTATGTCGGTCACGGCGGTCCCACGCTACACACCGGCCGGCTCGCCAACGTGCTGAAGCGCGCCGCCCAGGAGATCGGCTGGGGCCAGCCGGTCCCGCGCGGCCACGGCGTGGGTCTCGCCGCGCACTTTGTCTTCGGCGGTTATACGGCGCACGCGATGGAGGTGTCGGTCGAGAACGGCCGGGCGGTCATCCACCGCTGCCTTTGCGTGACCGATATCGGGAGAGTGGTGAACCCGTTGGGCGTCGAGGCGCAGATGCAGGGCGCGACGATCGATGGGATCTCGGCGGCGATGAAGCTCGAAATCACCGTGGCGGACGGTCGCATCCAACAGACCAACTTTCCCACCTACCCGCTCCTGCAGATGGCCCAGGCCCCGCGTGATGTCGAGGTTCACATCCTCCCGACGGAGTTTCGACCGTCGGGTGCCGGAGAGATGGGCATGCCGACGGCGGCACCGGCATTGACCAATGCGATTTTCGCCGCGACCGGTAAACGAATTCGACGCCTTCCGATCGGCGATCAGCTCAACGCCTGACGGGGACTACTACCCCATCATCGGCGCGATCCACTCGGTTCGCTCCGAGTCCTCTAGAAGCGCTTCACCAGGGGGGACAGGGGGATGGCGAGCAACACACCAGTCGCCCCGAGCAGCCAATTCGTTCGAGCAGCTGCCTGTAGTCGCCCAGTTTGTGGGTGATCTCGCCGACCGAGTCCACCACCGCGAGCGCACACAGGGCGATGACGAGCGCGGTGAGCACAAAGATCGCGGCGATGGCGAGGTTCTGGCTCAAACCGCGCCGCTCCCACCGGGCGACGAGCGGCGAGACCGCGATTGTCACGACGAGGGCGAGCAGGATCGGCGCGATCAGCCCGCTGGCACGCTGGATCACCATGGCGATCAGCAGGATCGCTGCCGAGACGATGGACACCGCCCCCGAGGAGCGCTGATCGCCGGTTTACCCGAGCGTCGCGGCATGGCCGCCGCGGCGGGGGTCGCCGGCGGCCTCGCCGGTGGATGCGTCGACGGCGTGGACGCCACCGAAGTACAGGTTGCGCGCGTCCCACGCGTTGACCGGCCAATGTTCGCGCAAGGCGGCCATAGCGTCGCGCCCCAGGCCGGGCTCCAGCTGGAGGTGCTCGCCGTCCCAGTGCAGGCGCGGGGCCTCGACGGCGTCGCGGATCGACTGGTCGAAGTCAATGACGGCGCGGATCACCTGGACCAGGGCAGTGCGAATCCGTTTGCTACCGCCGCTGCCGAGGATGAGGCGAACGGCGCCGTCGCGGAGCACAATGGATGGGGACATCATCGACGCCACACGCTGCCCCGGCGGGTCGGCGTGAAAGCCTTCCGGGTGCAGGTCGTCTTCTCCCAGCATGTTGTTCAGCATGATGCCGGTACCCGGGACGAGCGTGCCCGAGCCCTCTCCGTTCGAAAGCGTCATGCTGGCGGCGTTACCCTCGGCGTCGGCGACGCTGATGTGCGTGGTGCCGCCGCTGGCGCGGGCGCGGTGCAGCGCGTCCGGGGTGAGCACGGCCTGCTCGCGCAGGCGATCGACTTCGACCATCGAGGCCGCGACCTCACACACCTGCTCTGGCGACCCCCAGACGGAGCGGATGCCTTGCGCAGCAGAGAGTGCCAGCGAGAGCGCGATGAGCCCGCCACCGAACGAGGGCGGCGGGTTCGTAAGCAGTCGGTGGCCGCGATAGTCGAAGCGCAGCGGCTCGCGCTCGATCACCCGGTAGCCGGCCAGGTCCTCGGCGGTCAGCAGACCCTGGCCGGCGCGCATGTCGGCTTCGACGCGGCGCGCGAGGGCGCCGCCGTAGAAATCTTCGGCGGCTCCGGGCAATGCGTCAATGAAGCTGGCCAGCTCGGGGTTCGCGAGACGCTCGCCGGGCTCGGGGTTGCGACCCTCCGGCGTGTAGAGTGCCCGGCCCGCCTCAGACAGTGTGTTGATCGGGTGCAGCAGACCGATCACGTAGGCCTGGTGATCATTCAACTCGATGCCATCGCGCGCGAGGGCAACGGCCGGCGCGGTCACCCGGGCGATCGGCAGGCGTCCGAGCCGCCTGTGCGCATGGAGGAACCCCGCGAGCGTGCCGGGCACGGCCACCGAACCGCGGCCGATGTTGAAGACCTGATCCGACGCCGGGAACTGCACGGTGATCGGGACGAAGTGGGGCTCGAGAGCCTCCGCGCCTCCGAGACCCCGGCCCGGCGTGTCGACGAAAAAATCGAACAGCACCTCGCGGCCGTCTGCGCTGCGCGCCAGCAGAAAGCCGCCGCCGCCCAGGCTGGTAAACATGGGCTCGGCCCACGCCGCCGCGAAGCCGGCGGCCAGCGCGGCGTCGAAGGCGTTGCCGCCTTCCGCCAGCACGCCCAGGGCGGCGCGCGTCACGAGCGGGTGTCCGCTGGCGACGGCGGCTCGCCGCGAGGAAGTGGCAAGGCTCGACGCTACGGGCAGGCGTCGGGCTCCACCTCGTACTGCGGCACGAAGTTCAGAAGCGTGAGTTTCAATTCCGTCGCCATCCACTTCCCGCGAACTTTTTCGGCCTTGATCGTGTGCTTAGCTTAGGATGATCCAGGAGAGTCGAGAAGGGCTGGCAGCCGTGACACAAGCAGATGCTTCGGAAGTTCCTTTCATCGGCTCCGTTTTCCACCCCTCCGACTTCTCGCCGGCGAGCGAGCGCGCCTTTGCCCACGCGCTGGCGATTGCGCTGCTACGCCAGGCCGACTTCGCCGTGCTGCACGGGGGCCGCTCCGACGAGCAGGACTGGGAGGGTTTTCCCGGGGTCCGGCAGACCCTCGAGCGATGGGGCTTGTTGGAGTCCGGCAGTCCCCGCTCCGCGGTGTTCGAGCGGCTCCGGGTGCGCGTCGCGAAGATCATGGCTCACGGGCAACCGCTGCGCGCGTGCCTCCAGTACGTCCGCGAAGCGCGGCCCGATCTGATCGTGCTGGCGACCGAGGGGCGCGAAGGCGTCGCGCGCTGGCTACGGCCCTCGTTGGCCGAGACCCTCGCGGAACGCTCGGACGCGATGACGCTCTTTGTACCCGCCGAAGGCCGGGGCATCGTCGCTGTAGAGGACGGGCATCTGACGTTGCACCGGATCTTGATCCCGGTCGACGAGCGGCCGGACCCGCGCGAAACCCTGATCCGCGCCGAGCGCGCGGCGACGCTCATGGGGGATGGGCCCGTGGAGGTCAACCTGCTGCACGTCAACGGAGCAGGTTTCGCGTTTCCCGAACCGCCGAACGAGGGCGCATGCACCTGGCGGGAAGTGCACCGAGAGGGCAAGGTGCTCGACGCCATTCTCGAGGAGGGCGAGGGGGTCGACCTCATCGCAATGACCACCGAGGGCCGCCAGGGTTTTCTCGACGCGCTCCGGGGAAGCGTGACGCAACAAGTCGTGCGTCGTGCGATGTGTCCGGTGCTGGCCGTCCCTGCGCGCTAGCGGCGTCCCGGTGGTGGAGCGGATCGAGCGCGCCGTTCGAGACCGCTGCCGCCAGCCGAGGACGCCCAGCAACAGGGCTCCGACTTGCAACGACGCGCCTGGCTCGGGGACAATCGCGATCCCCGTCGCGGTCGAGAAGTTGGGGCCGAAGTCGGGCGTTCCAATGAGCTGGGTTTGACCATTTACCAGGCTGATCGAGGCCAGTTCTCCGTTGCACCCGAGCCCGCACGTGAAGAAACCGAAGGCGACGTTCGCCGTCGGGTCGCGGTCGAGCGTCAGCACGCCGGCGTCTCCCGCGAGGTCGATCAAGAGCATCTTGGCGCCGTCATCGGGATCGACCGCGCTCAGGAAGGCGCTGCCCGGATCGGCGTTGCGGTTTCCCTCGTAGAGAAAGAGCACCTGATTGCCCGGTAGGCCTACGGAGCCCAGACCACCGCCGCCGCCGTAATTCACCATGCGGCTCGTGACCACGCCGCTCGACGGGTCGATCTCGAGGACGTCTTCGCTGTCGACCCCCGCCCCGCCGACCGACGCGAAGAGCCGCCCATCGGACAGGAAGGAGAGGTCGCGCACGTCGAGCGGCGCGGAGAGGACGACCGGGTTGCTCGCGGTCCCCGTCTGGAGATCGACCTCAACCAGGGTCGTCGCTGTCGACCCCCGCGCCGCTCCCCAGAGGAGGCCCGTTGTGGGATCGAAGTCGATGGCACCGACGCGCATGCCGGTATCGCCGATCGGGGTTGCCTCGCCGGTGATCGGGTTCACCATGAAGAGCGAGGAGGTGCTGGTCATCGAGCTCAGGCTGGTCGCGAAAATGGTCTGGGCGCCGGCTTGCGACGTCACGAGAAGGCCCAGCGTGGCGACAACGGTCAGGGGCTTCGAGGGGAAGCGCATAGAGCTCATTCTCTCTCCGATCCCCCAGGGAAGCGGAGAACTCGGGAGCCTTCTGGAGGAGGCGTAGTCTTTATCACACAAATTGCCGGCAATTGGCGTAGAATCTTCACGTTTGAGAACCCAAGTTGCATGCAGTTGACCCCCCGGCTGCCTCGAGGATTCCACCCCATGCGAAGATTCCTGTGGCTCGCGCTCGTGCTCGCCCTCCCCCACACCGCCCAAGCCCTCTCCGAAGTGACCGGCGGAAGCACCAGCGTACTGTTGGACCCCGAGGCGCTAGCTGCTGCGGGCCTCACGGTCTCAGGTCTCAATGGGCCCGTTTTGGTCCCCGGGATGTTGGGGGACGACTCGGTGGCGTTTCCGATCAACTCGCGTAGCGAGACTCCCCCGACGACCTTCAGTTACGATCCTTCGGATTTCGCGGCCTCCGCCAGCGGTACGATCGAGCACATGGGCTCGGTGCTCTTCAACATGGGCGCGATCGAGGTCGGGGACTTCTCGGTTTTCGGGATTAGCCGGGGCTTTGTCGTCATGGACAACCTGGATCTGGACATCATTCTCTTCGACATAGATCCGATGATGGTGAGCCCGATGGACAACTCACTCGTTATCGCGGGCGATCTCCTCGTCTCGCCCGAGTTCGCGCAGGCCCTGATGGGCGCAGGGCTTACTACCCTGGATCTCACCGGCGCGGACGCGGGGGATGTCCTGGTCGGCGCCGAGGCCGTCCCCGAGCCCTCTACGGGCCTGATGCTGGGCGTGGGACTCGCCGCGTTCGCGGCGCGCCGGCGCGTCTCCTAGCCGTCCTCCCAGGTTCTTGGCCTTGAACCCACCGCGCGCCGGTGTCCTGCCGGGGCGGGAGGAGAAGCGGCGCGTCGTCCAGCGGATGTTCGACCGGATCGCCCCGCGCTACGACGCGATGAATCGGCTCATCACCCTCGGGCTCGACCAGCGCTGGCGCCGCGCCGCGCTCGAAACGATCGGGGTGGGTCCCGGCGATCGACTCCTGGACCTGGCCTGTGGGACCGGCGACCTCGCCGCGGCAGCGTCGGAGCGGGGTGCCCGGGTGGTGGGGGTCGACTTCGCCGCGCAGATGCTCGAGCGCGCGGCGGGCCGCGGGCTTTCCGGTCGGCTGGTGCGGGGGGACGCGGAACGACTTCCGCTGGCCGCTGGGTGGGCCACCTGTGCGACGTGCGGCTTTGCGCTTCGAAACTTTGTGGCGCTCCCAGCGGTGTTTCAAGAGCTGGCCCGCGTCGTCGAGCCGGGAGGTCGCATCGCCCTCCTCGAGGTCGATCGACCACGCCGTCCGATCTTTCGCTTCGGTCACAGCTTCTATTTCGAACATGTGGTTCCAGTGCTCGGTGGTTGGCTTGCGGACCGGGACGCCTATCGGTATCTCCCAGCCTCGGCCGCCTACCTCCCCGACCTTTCCGGGCTCCGGGCAGCGCTGCACGAGGCGGGGTTCGGCGCGATCGCAAAACGCAGCTTCATGCTGGGCTCGGTGCAGCTGATCACGGCGCGCCGCGATGCGAACCCGTGATGCGCGGTACCGGGGACGGGGCCAACGTCCTCAGAACTCCTTGTGTTCGAGAAAGTCGCCGATCTCCGTGCCGCGTCCGAGGCGAAGCGCCTCTCGATAGACGGCGTAGCCCGCCATGACGTCTTGCACCGCAGTCCCAACGGACTTGAAGAGGGTGATCTCGTCGGCGCGGCGCTCGGATCGCTGAGCGGTCACGAGGTCGGTCAGCTCGACGACGCGCTCGTCGGAGTAGGCTTCGGCTTCGCGGGCCGCGATGGCGTCGCCGGATTCGTCCTCGACCTGCAGCTTGGAATCCATCGCGATGCGGTCGGCGCGCCGGAACGTCTCGGGATCAATCTCCCGGAGCGGGCCGCCCGTGGAACCGATCGAGTTGACGTGTTGGCCCGGCTCCATCCACGCCCCTCGATACGCAATGAGGTCGCCCCGACCCGTCGTGTTGGTGGCGACCACGACGATGTCGCTGGCCCGAACGGCGCTCTCGGCATCGGGCGCGGCCTCGATCTCGATCCCGAGCGCGGAGGCCTGCTCGCGCGCGAAGCGCTCTCGATTGGCCGCCGTCGGGCTGAAGACCCGCGCCCGGCGGATCGGGCGCACCGCACAGACCGCGGCGAGGTTGGTGCGCGCCTCGAGGCCCGATCCGATCACCCCGATCGATTCGCTTTCGGGCCGTGCGAGATAGCGGGTCGCGACCCCCGTCGTCGCCCCGGTCCGTGCCGCGGTGAGATAGGCGGCGTCGAGCAGCGCCAACAACCCGCCCTCGATCGCATCGTAGATGGCGATCACGTAGCGAACGCCGTGTTCGACCGAGCCGTTGAAGACCTTGAATCCCATCACGCCGCTCTTGCCCATCACCGCCGGCATCACCCGGAAAAAGCCGTTCGGGGTGGGAAGGTTGAGGCGCGGCGGAAAAATCGCGTCGCCGGCCGCCTCTTCGCGGATTCCGGCTTCCACGGCGTCGATCATCGCGTCCATCGCCGTGCAGGCGGCGACGTCATCGGGCCCGAGTAGCAAGGTCATGGCGTGGGTCTCAAGCGGACGAGGCTATTTGGGGTTTCTGCCGAGAAAGAATTCCGAGTCGGGGAGATCTTCCAGGTCGAATCCACTGGCGACCAGGCCCTGGCGCAAGCCCTTCATCTGGCGGTCGGTGAGCCGCATGGTCGGCGCCCGCAGCGGGCCCCCATTGAAGCCCTGCAGCCAGCCCTGGTACTTCCACAACATGCGATGCAGAAAATTGCTCCCGGCCAACATCGACATCGCCTGGAGATTGGCCTGGCGACCCGGGTGGATGCGCCAGTAGAGCTCCATGGCCGCTTCGGAATCGCCGTCGCGAACCAGTGCGAACATGCGCGGCACGACGTCTCCGAAATACTCGTAGTTGCTCGTCCCCATGAACGGCATCGGGAGCAGCGAAGCCATGGGAATGCCGTTGCCTTCCAGGGGCTCGGTGACCAGTACGCGGTCGCCCACCCGCTGGTACGCATGGACGAAGCCACCGATCCAGGGCATGCCGCCCTCGGCTTTGACCGCGACGATATTCGGGAGGTCGTCGATCAGGCGCTCGAGGAGATCGGGGCCGAAGCCGGCCGCAGGATGAATGCGCTCGAAGCCCCAGAGCGGGACCGGGAACAGAATCACCGCGAGATCCACGGCCTTGCAGAAGGCCGCGGTGTACCCGTAGAGCTCTTCTTCGCTGCGCGGATAAAAGGTTGGCGGATACGCGAGCAGGACCAGGTCCGCACCCGCGTCGCCGGCACGCCGTGCGGCCTCGATGTTTTCGTCGAGGGTGTTGAAGCTGGCGTGGTGGATCAAGTGCAGGCGCCCCTGGGCTTCGTCGGCGGCCCACCCGGCGAACTCCAGGTACTCGTCGAGGGTCGTGGCGGTCTCCGCGACGAGCAGCGCGCCCGCAAAGCCGTACTCGAGCTCCAGCCGCACGTCGTGTCGTACCGCTTCGGCGTTCAGCCCGGCGAGATCGCTGGTAAAGGTCGGCGTCAACACATTGGCGACGCCGTGCAGGTTCTCGCGGGCCCAGGCTCGGGCCTCTGCTTTCGCGTAGGGCAGGGGCATTGCGCTCTCCTCGTTCTAGATGGTGAGCTTGAGACCGCCGTCGACGTAGATCGTCTGCCCGGTGATGTAGTCGGCGGCGCGGCTCGCGAGCAGCAACACGGAGCGGCCGATCTCGTCCGGAGAAGCCCAGTCGCCCGCTGGGATACGGCTCGCGAACTCGGCGTCGACGGCGTCGGTGCTCGCGTCTCCGCGTTCCTGGGCGAGGCGGCCGCGCACTGTCAGCGACCCCGGCGTCTTGACGGCTCCCGGAGCGATCACGTTGGCCGTGATGCCCTCGGCGGCGAACTCCAGTGCGCACGAGCGCGTGAAAGCTTCAAGGCCGCCCTTGCTGGCGTCGTAGTGTGGCATGCCGACGTAGCTCTTGGCGGTGTTGATCGACGAAATATTGATGATCCGCGCACCCGGCGCCGCCGCCTTGAGGTGGGGGAGGGCGGTCCGCGTGGCCAGGAAGACGCCGCGGAGATTGACCCCGAGCACGCGGTCCCAGAGCTCGGTGGTGAGTTCGGCGATCGAACTCATCGGATAGATGGCGGCATTGTTGACCAGGATGTCCAGGCGCCCGTAGGCTCCGATCGTCGCTTCCACCATTGCCGCGATGCTCGCTTCGTCCCCGAGGTCCGCTTCGACCGCGGTCGCGCGGGCGCCCGAAGCGCAGAGGTCCTTCGCCGTGGCGCGCGCCGTCTGGATGTCCACGTCGGCGACGGCGACGGCGGCGCCGGCGCGGGCGAGGTTGTCGGCGATGCCCTCACCGATGCCCTTGGCGGCTCCCGTCACCAGGGCCACCCGTTCGCTCAGGTCGAAGAGTTCTCGGATCGTGACGTCCAAAGCGCACTCCTAGAAGAGGACCGTGAGGCTCTCGATCACATCGTGGTCGAAGAGGATGCGGCGCTCCTCGCAGCGCCATCCCGCCTGCGTGCGGCGCCAACGATCGCGACGATCGCAGGAGAAGAGCACTTCGTCGCGCCGCTCCCGACTGCGAAACACCAGGAGGTTCGACGCGACCGACACCCGATCCGAGTCATCACCATCCAGCACCCGTACGTTGGTGACGAAGTGACGGGTGCGTGACGGGGGCTCTTCGGCGTGGGCGAAACCGGTCCGCAACCGCTTGACGCGGAGCTCGAGGTTTCCCTTGTCGTCCTCGAAGTGGGTGAGGCGGTGCAACTCTTCGAGCGGCTCTTCGCCACGCGGGACATTCTCCCGCACCGGTGCCCAGTAGCGGACGGTGCTGTCGAAGAGCTCGAGCCATTCCTCGAACCGGCCTTCGTCGAGCCACGCGGCCTCCCGGTACAGGAGCTCCTCGAACTCGAAGCGCAGCGCCCGTGCGTCGGTCTCGCTCATGTCGGCTTCGCCATGCACCGGCGCCAGTACTCGTAGAACCCGAAGACACCGATCTCGGTCGAGAGGGTGTGGAGCAACCCCGGCCGGCCCGGCTTCCGGCGGCCGTGGCCATGACCCATCGAATAGTTGAGGGGATAGTGGCGGCGCTGCGCTCCGGAGAGGCTGTCCACCACGTCGCCCCAGACGGCCCCGTCGTCTTGCTCGAAGATGCCCGAGGACGAGAATGTGAGGGTCTGCATCTTGCGGGCGAACTCGCGCACCTCCGGGGGAGCGTCGCGTTCGATCAGCCCGTAGGACCAAACCTCTATCGCGCGCGGCCCGCGCGGATGCCACACGCGGATCGTCACGAACCCCAGAAAGGCCAGAATCGAGAGGTTGGGGAATACGGTTCCGACCTGAATGCCGTGCACCAGCCCCTGTTGCTCCGGGGCCAGCGTTTCGCGGGCCTCGCGCCGCACCGTCTCCATCCATTTTTCGACCGGGGGCGGCAACTCGCCGATCGGGACGTCGAAGTTGATCCAACCGTGGCCGCCTTCGAGCTTCGCCTCGAAATCGACTTCCCAGGGGCGATCGCCCCGGTAGTCGCCGCTCGGCCCCAGCCCGATCTTGATCATGCTCTGATGCAACGCGCCGGTGTGGTAGTTGTCGCCGCCGAACTGCTCCGCGGCGAGCTTCCAGTTCCCGCCGAGGCGCCAGCGGTGCACCCCCGGCAGCGCGACGGTGCCCCCCCGCGAGCGGTGGAGCACGAGGTCGAGATACCACTTCATGTCGCCCAGATGGTCGTCCAGGGAGACGGCCTCGGCGTCGAAGTTCGCAAAGAGCAGTCCGCGGAAGGATTCCACCCGCGGTACCTCGACAAGCGACCACGCATCGCGGTCGAGTTCCTCGTGGTATGCCTCGCGAAGCTGGGGCACGCCGCGCAGGCGCCCTTCGGTATCGTAGGTCCAGCCGTGATAGGGACACATGAAGTTGCGCGCGCGGCCCGAGTCCACCCGGCACACCCGGGTTCCGCGGTGTCGGCAGGAATTGAGGAACACCCGAATCCGCCGCTTGGGATCCCGCACGACCAGGACCGATTCTTCGCCCATCGTGGTGGTCAGGAAGTCGCCGGGTTCCGGGAGCTGTGACTCGTGCCCAATGCAGAGCCACTGGTGGCCGAACACCCGGTCTTGCTCTGCCTCGTACACGTCCGGGTCGAAGAACGCGCGCGGGTGCACGGTGCATTGCTCGACGTCGATCAGCGTTTCGTATTGCATGTTCCGCCTAGGCAGTCGGGCGGCGGTGTTTCACCGCCGCTCCCCGTCGTGGGACCCGTGGGGCGCCACGCAGGCGATGCCGCCCGGACCCTTGAAGCTGACGTCGGCCATCGCACTCCTCCTGCCCGGGCGCCCTATCTTATCTCGCTCAGAGCCGGATCGCCGATGCGCCATCCTGGTCTCTAGAGGCGATCCATGACGCCCCCGAGCGAACCTCGGAGGACCCGCTACTCGTGACGCACGGCCGACGCATCGCGGCGCTGGGAGCCGTGCTCGGCGCCAGTTTGATCGCCGGGGCCGCGCTCGCTGCCGCGCTGCAGACCTTGGACCCGTGGCGGCGCGGCGCGCTGCTTACGGTGCCAGGGCTGGCGTTCGCCACGCTGGCGTGGCCCGCGCTGGCGCGGCGTTGGTGGGTTCGGAGCGCGGTGTCGCTCACAGTGTGGGGGCTGGCTTTCTACGGGGCGGTCTCGCTCTACTACCCGCTCGGGGACGCGAGTCGCGCGTGTGCGCTCGCGGGGTTCGGCGCGGGCGCAGCGCTGACCGCTCTGGCGCTGGCCACGAACCCCCAAGGCGTCAGCCGCGATCGGTGGGTCCTGTTCGCGGGCGGACTCCTGTGGGTCGTCGGCAGCGCGCTCGTCGGTCTGGGCGTCGACCTCAACCTCGACCGACCTCTCGCGCGTCCGAGGCCCGGGCGGACATTTCTCTGGGTCGGGGTGGTGGTCTGGCATCTTCCCTTTGCCATGCTTCGAGCCAGCCGAGTCGAGGCGAAAATGGGTGAATTTCGAACCCACGACGGCCGGAAGGCATCGGAGGACAATGGTGAGTATCCGCAGTGAAGTGCAGGCCGTCATCGACGGGATCCTGAAGGGCGAGATCCTGGAGACCTTTGACCGCTACTACGGGGACGACGTGGTGATGAGCGAGAACGGCGCCGACGAACGCGTCGGCAAGGCGGCGAACCGCGCCTACGAAGAGGCCTTTCTCGCCAACGTCACCTTCCACGGCGCCTCGGTGGGAGAAGTGCTGGTGGACGGCGATCGCGCCGCCGTCGAGTGGACCTTCGACCTCACGCCGAAGGGGGGCGAGCGCACGCGCCAACACCAGGTCGCGCTTCAGGTCTGGCGGGATGGCCGGATCGTGCGGGAGACCTTCTACCACGGATGAGCCCCGGTTCCGAGCTGGCGCGAGGGCGCGACCGCGTGGGCATCCCGTAGCCCCGACCCACCCAGGAGCATCCCATGCCGACTCCCCGCCGCTGGTACAAGGCTCTCGACCCGCGAGAGCTGCCCGAGAGCCGCGTCAAGGCCGTCACCTGCGGTGGCGTGACCGTTTGCATGACGCACCATCAGGGTCGCTACGCCGGGCTCGACAACGCATGCCCCCACCAGGGCGGCCCGCTCGGCGAGGGATCGATCGAGAACGGGCTGCTGCGCTGCCCGTGGCACGGCTGGGATTTCGATCCCCTGACCGGCCTCCCCCCCGGCGGCTACGACGACGGCGTCAAAACCTACCCGGTCGAAGAGCGGGAGGACGGCGTCTACGTGGCGATTCCCGAGGCCGCCGCTCATCGGCCCACGGTCAGCGACCTCATGGCCGAAACGCTCACCAACTGGGGGGTGCGGGTCATCTTCGGGATGGTCGGCCACTCGAATCTGGGGCTCGCCGACGCCCTGCGGCGCCAGGAAGAGTTGGGACGGCTGCGCTCGTTCGGAATTCGCCACGAGGGGGCGGCCTCGTTCGCGTGCTCGGCCTACGGAAAGCTCACCGGGCGCCCGGCTGCCTGCTTGACCATTGCCGGGCCCGGCGCCACCAACCTGTTGACCGGCCTGTGGGATGCCAATGTCGATCGCTCTCCGGTGGTCGCGCTGACAGGTCAGGTGGATACCCAGGTGCTGGGCCCGGGCGCCTTCCAGGAGGTGGACCTGCAGGCGGCCTTCGGAAAGGTCGCCCAGTGGACGCAGCCCGTCCTCGCCACCAGCCGCCACGCTGAGCTGGTCAATCTGGCTTGCAAGAGCGCGATCCTGAACCGCGGCGTCTCGCATTTGATCTTTCCCGACGAGGTGCAGACGCTCGAGGCTCCCGAGAGCGCCAAGCCGGGCCGGCCGGATGGCCGCCTGGCGGCTCGCGCGATCGCGCCGCCGGCGGACGCTTTGGGGGCCGCCGGCGATCTTCTCGCCGCGGCGAGGCGGCCCGTCATCATCGTCGGCCACGGGGCGCGCTTCGACATGCCCGCGGTGGTCCGCCTGGCCACGCGGCTTCGCTGCCCGGTCATCACCACCTTCAAGGGCAAGGGCCTGGTTTCGGACCGCGATCCGCACGGCTGCGGGGTGCTCGGCCGCAGCGGCACGCCCATCGCCAGCCATTTCATGAACGAATCGGATGCGCTTTTGGTGCTCGGCGCGAGCTTCAGCAACCACACCGGGATCACGCCCAAGAAACCCACCATCCAGGTCGACTTCGATGCGATGACGCTCGGCAAGTTCCACGCGGTGGACGTACCCGTATGGGGTGAGATCGCGGCGACGCTCGACGCTTTGCAGCCGAGGCTCGAGGACGACGTTTGCGCAGAGGACCAGCTCCCCGAGATCGCGAAGCGCTGGGAGATCTGGCGCGCCGAGAAGCGCAGTCGCGAAGCGGACCATCGCGGGCGGGGGATCAACTCCGCGTCGATTTTCGCCGCGCTCACGCGCCAGGTTCCCGAGGACGCGATCCTGGCCGTCGATGTGGGCAACAACACCTACTCCTTCGGCCGCTATTTCGAATGCGAGAGGCAGGCCGTGCTGATGTCGGGCTACCTCGGCTCGATCGGCTTCGCGCTGCCGGCGGCGCTCGGAGCGTGGGCCGCCACGCAGGAGGAGGATCGGCGCTTCCGCGGTCGCAAGGTGATCGCGATCTCCGGCGACGGCGGCTTCGCCCAGTACATGGGTGAGCTCCTCACGGCTGTGAAGTACGGCATGGATCTCACCCACGTCCTTTTGCGCAACGATGAGCTCGGCAAGATCAGCAAGGAGCAGCGCGCGGGAAACTGGGAGGTCTGGCAGACCGCGCTCCACAACCCGAGCTTCGCCGAGTACGCGCGGATCTCCGGCGCGCTGGGTCTCGAGGTGCACGAGCCGGATCAGCTCGACGGCGCACTGGCCCAGGCGATCGCTTCCCCCGGGCCGAGCCTCGTCGAGATCGCGGCCGACCCCGAGCTGATTTGATTCGTTCGCCGCGCCTCAGTTCTCGTAGCCCGGAGGCGCCTCGAAGCCGCCGATCTCCCGGGCCATGAGCCTCGCAAAGTCGATGCAGACGTAGTCGTTGAATTCGGCGCTCACCGCCTGAATGCCGATCGGGAGCCCGTCGGCGGACACCCCGGTCGGGAAGACGGTGCTGGGCAGATAGGCCACGGTCACGAGGCCCGCCCAGAAAACCTGCCGGAAGTACTCCAACGCCTTGCCGTCGACCTCGATCCTGCGCTCGCCGAACTCGCGATGGTCGTGGGGGAACGCGGTCGTAGGCATCTGCGGGCACAGCAGCACATCCCAGTCTTCGAAGAAGGCGGTCCACTGCTGGCGAAGCCGGGCCCGGCGGTGGGTGGCGCGGACCCAGTCGCGATGGGACTGGACGGTGCCGCGGAGCGCGAGGGCCCGTTCCGACGGGTCGCTCGGGTCGAGCGTCTTCGCGGCCTCGCTCAGCTTGTCAAAGGCTTCGTCGGCAACGCCTGCCGAAAGCTGTCCGTGCAGCATGGCGCCGTAGATACGGTGGCTCTCGATCGGGTCGAAGGGCGGACGGGCGCGGTCGGAGACGCTGGCGCCCAGACGCGCCAGTCGATCGGCGAGCACCTGCACGCGGTCGGCCACCGCCGTACTCACGGGACACACCGGATCAGTGGGCCAGACCGCCACGCGGTAACCCGCGAGGGAGGTCTTCTCGGGGCGGCGGAGGGCGAGTCGCCAGCCCCGGGCGTGGAACGCGTCGGCCCCCGCCATGAGCTCGAGGGAAAGCGCCAGATCCTCGGCGCTTCGCGCCATCGGACCCACGACGGCGATGTCGGGCGCCGCGACCATCCCGGGCAGGCTGTGACCCTGGATCGGTACCACACCATAGGTAGGCTTGTGTCCATACACCCCACAAAAATGTGCCGGATTGCGAATCGAACCCCCGATATCCGAACCACTTTCGAGGGCGCACAGTCCCGCGGCGAGGGCCGCCGACGAACCCCCCGATGAACCGCCCGGCGTGCGTTCGGGATTCCAAGGGTTGTTCGTGGTGCCATAGATCTCGTTGTAACTCTGGAAGTCGGCGAGATGGATAGGAACGTTGGTCTTGCCGAGAAGGTGCGCGCCCGCGCGCCGGAAGCTTTGGACGACGGCGGCGTCGGAGCTCGCCCGACGCTTCGCGAAGGCGGGAATCCCCCAGGTCGTGGGCAGCCCTTCGACGTCGTAGGCCTCCTTGATCGTCATGGGAATGCCGTGAAGGGGACCCAGACTCTCGCCGCGCGCCAGCGCCGCGTCGGCGCGATCGGCCGCAGCGAGGGCGCGCTCGAAGTCGCGCACCACCACCGCGTTGATGGCGGGATCGTATTTCTCGATGCGGCGAAGATAGAATTCGGTGAGCTCGCGGGAGCTGAGCTTCTTCGCCCGCAACTCGCGCGCGAGCTCGATCGCCGACCAGAACGCGTAGGACATCGGTAGAACCTCGGGCTGTGGCGCCCAGGTTCTATCTCATCCCCGCGTCCCGCGCAGGACCCTCGGTTGCCGGACGAGGAAGGAGTTCACCTCCAGACCGTGCGGCGCCGACACTAGGCGCTCTCGGGCCGGAGCTGCTTGCGACGCAGGCTGGCGAGGGCAGTGAGGCCGGAGCCGAGGAGCGCCGCGGCGCGCGAGGCGATCACGGTAAAAGGGGACCGTGGCCTTGGCGTGGTCGAGTAGCCTCGCGATCCGTTTCAGCTGCAGCGCCAGAATCCGCCCCTCCGCATGCCATTGGCTGTCGCCGAGGTGCTCTTGCAACGCGAGAATGGAAGGCGGGCGCTCCGACGCCGGTCGAAGACGGACTGGATTTGGCGCCTGGCGCAGGACAGCATCGCGGCCGCCGCGAGCACCGCCGCCGCGCCCCCCACCGTGGTGGGTTCGGGCACCAGGAGGTTCGTCTCGCTCTCCCCGTCGATGATCGAGCCGTTTAGGGTCACCGTGCGCATGGACGTCCGCCTCACCGGCCCGACCCCCGCCGCGTACCAGTCGCTCGCGTCGATAGCGATCACCAGGGGCTGGCCACCCAGCGAGCCGGTGAGCTCCTGGATCGAGTCGACACGGACGGCTTGGAACACCTGGAGCGGGGTACTCACCGGCTCTGGCGCTCTCACGGTAAGCTCGTTGGTCCAGGTGAGCGCCACGCTTTGGGGACCGGCCATCGAGTCGATGAAGTCGAACGTTCCAGTGCCCATGAACGGGATCGGGACATCGTAGGTCGCCGTTGGCGGCAGCTCCGGGAACGGGGTCGAGGTGAAATCGAAGGTGTCCTGGTCGCAAAGATCGACGGTGCGGTAGCGCCAGAGCCCCGCGCCGTCGAGCGTCAGGTTCGAAATCTCCCCATCCGGACAATCGTCATCGGAGTCCACTTCGCGAAAGCGCGTCGTCAGAACCGATCCGATCGTCTCGGTTCCGGGAAGCACTGTTTCCGTGGAGCTCTCCGTACCGTTCTTCTCGAAAATCCACTCGTCGCCGGGCTCGAGCTGCACGTAGTCCCCCAGCACGAAGTCTTGTCCGGCCGCCGGAGCCGCGAGGACCACGGCCCACAGCGGCGGTAGGGCGAGCAAAGCGAGAGAACGAGGGATCATTGGGTTTCCCTGCTCTGTTTTGAGAGACTTCTAACGCTTGGAGGGCCGGTCGCGCCACGATGGGCGAGGCGCTTCCCCAGCGTGGCAGTTTGCGGTTCGACAGTGCGCTGCCCCATCATCGGATCGATCGGGAGAGCTCCATGCACACGATCCGCATCGACCGACGCAAACCCCTCGCGGAGCAGCCGCACACGGGGCACAACCGCTTTCATCCCGCCATCGAGCCGGTTCTGGAAGTCGGCGAGGGCGAAGAAGTGGTGCTGGAGACGCGGGATGCGCTCGACGGGCAAATTGCGCCCACCTCCACTGCGGCGGACCTCGCCCACCTCCAGACCGGGGCGATTCACCCCCTCACCGGTCCGATCTACGTCAAAGGAGCAAAGCCCGGCGACGCGCTAGAGGTCGAGTTTCTCGAGATCCAAGCGGAGTCCGCTGCGTTCAGCGCGATCGTGCCCGGGCTCGGGTTCTTGTCGGATCTGATGGCGGAACCCTTTCTCGCCCATTGGCGCCTGGCCGACGGATGGGCGCTTTCAGAGCAGATTCCGGGCGTGCGCATCCCGGGCGCGCCGTTCATGGGGATCTCGGGCGTCGCCCCCTCCATCGACAAGTTGGAGGAGTGGACGAACCGCGAGCAACGACTCCTCGATCGGGGCGGAACCGTTTTCCCTCCTGACGCCGCAGGGGCCGTGCCCGGCGGGCCTTGCGGCCTGCGCGGGTTGCGCACGCTGCCGCCCCGGGAGAACGGCGGCAACTTTGACGTCAAGCAACTCACTCAATTATCGCGACTCATCCTGCCAGTGTTCGTCGACGGCGCCCTGTTCTCGACGGGCGATGGCCACTTTGCTCAGGGCGACGGAGAAGTCTGTGTGACCGCCGTTGAGATGGCCGCGACCGTGGCGCTCCGCTTCAAGGTGCACAAGGGGCTCGCCGCAGCACGCAAGTTCAGCGCACCGGTCTTTGCCCACGAGCAGTTTTTCGCCGACCCGGAGATCGCGATGCCTCGGAGGTTCCTCGGTGTGATGGGGATGCCGATCACCGCCGACGGCGAGAATGAGGATGGCAACCTCACTCTCGCGTGTCGCAATGCTGTGATCCATATGATGGAGCTTTTGCAGGAGCGCGGCTTCACCCGCGAACAGGCCTACGTGATCTGCAGCGTCGCTGTCGATCTTCGCATCAGCAACGTGGTCGACGTCCCGAACTTCGTGGTCTCGGCGTTGCTTCCCGAGGCGATCTTCGGCTAGGACGTTTGCAAGGATACCGCCCAAGGCCGTTGCGTCCCGAGCGCTGCGGGCGTGATACAGTGCGGCCGAGCCGCGGGGAGAATCGTATGGAGCGCCAGTCCGAGCGACGACACCTCCTGCTGATCGCCCACGGTGCGGCCCTGATGCTGGTGGGCATGCTCTGCGGGTTCGTCTTCACCTTCTATCTGCTCGGTGAGATCGGCCTCTCTCCCATCCCCATCGCCTGGAGTGTCGAGATCCCCGGGAGTGAGCGCGGCTGGCGGGCCGCCCACCTGGGCAACATCCTGAACGGGCTCATGATCGTCGCGATCGCGGCTGCCCTCGGGCGCGTGCGCTTGAGCGAGGCCGCCGAGCGCTGGGTCTTTGCCTCTCTGCTTGTCACGGGTTGGGGCAATGCGGCCTTCTATCTGTTCGGCAATCTCGCCCCGAACCGGGGGCTTTCGCTGGGGACCAATCGACTCGGGGAAGGCAATGTCTTTGGCGCCCTCGCCTACGTTCCCGCCATCGCCGCCGCGGTCTGCGTCATCGTGGCGCTCATTCTCGTGCTGAGGGCGGCGCTCAGCGACGCTCGCCGTCTCGCGGCGTAGCCAGCCGGGACGCGGATGCCGGCACGCTCCATCGAGAAGTTGACGCGTTGGCTGGTCCAAGAAGGTCCCGCCTTGGCGGATACGGGCGAATTGGTCGCCGCCCTCGCCGAGGAACTTCGCGAGGCGGGGGTGTCGGTCGTCCGCGCAACGTCCCACGTCGGCACGCTTCACCCGCGCTACCGGGGCATCACGCGACTGTGGAAGTGCGGCCAAGGCGTTCGCGAGATTCCGATCGAACACGGCGGCCCGCCGCGGTACGAGGGAAGTCCGCTGGAGCACGTGCGGACCACCAGCCGCTGGCTCGACGTTCGTTTGGATCGGCCTCCCCCGGTGGAGCTCGAGATGTTCGAGGAGCTGCGAGCGGAGGGCCTGACCCACTATGTCATGGCGCCCGTACCGTTTTCCGACGGCTCCATCCATGGGGCCTCCTGGGCCACGGATGCGATGCGGGGCTTCTCGGCCGAGGAGCTCGGCGCCCTTCGTGAGATCGTCCCGTTTTTCTCGGTGGTGCTTGAGCTGAAAGCATTGCGGCGCATCGACCCGGAGCTCCTCGCCGCCTACGTCGGCCGCGGTCCGGCGGAACGGATCCTGGCCGGAGCGATCCGACGGGGCTCGATTCGGACGATTCGGGCCGCCATGATGCTGAGCGATCTTCGCGGCTTCACCTCCCTCGCCTCCCGCGAGTCGCCAGAGGCCGTCGTGGAATGGCTCGACGGTTACTTCGATATTGCGGTGGACAGCATCGAGGCCGAAGGTGGCGAAGTGCTGAAATTCATCGGAGACGCCGTCCTCGCGGTGTTTCCCGAGCGTCCAGATCTCACGGACCCCGTACCTTCCAGTGCCCGGGCGCTCCGGTCGGCCGAGCGCCTCGCGAGGGACGCGCGGGCTTCTACTCCCCGACTCGCGCCGTACGAGCCGAAGATCGGCCGCCACGTCGGAACCATCGCCTACGGGAATGTCGGATCCCGCGAGCGTCTTGATTTCACCGCCATCGGGCACGACGTCAAAGATCTTCGCAGCGCATCCGGAGGAGGAGCGCGTCGAGGATCCGCGCTAGATCAGCCGCCTCGCCAGGTCGGATCGGGGGCCGCAGCCCCCTCCTCCGCCCCGCTCTGGGGAAGGAGGCGCAGGATGTCGGGTTTGCGAAAGCGAAAGGCGTGGATGAAGCGCTCCTGCCAGCCGTATTTGTCTCGGCTCGCGCGGTCGACCGCCGCGACGATCGCGTCGCCGGGAACCTCTTCGGCGCGGGCGGCGAACTCGCACCCCCCCGCGCGCACCGTCAGTTCTGGCTCTCGCCGCAGATTTTCGAGCCACCGCGAACGGGAGGTGCGGAGGTAGGCGTCGCCCTCCAACCGCACCACCCAGACCTTCGTCACGCGGAGATCGCCGTCGGGGTCCCGGGTCACCACCTCCACGACAGCGTGGCCGTCCAACTGCTCCCAGTCGCAGCCCGAGCCCTCGGCATCCACCGGCGCGGGGCGCGCCGTGAGAGCCGCCAGGCACAGCAGCGCGATTACTCGGGTCGGCGACACGCAACGGACTCCTTCACTCAGGCAGGGGCGGCGAACTCGGTCGTCGGGTCGCCGGCGATGCGCGCGTGGTACATGACCCGCGGCTCGCTCATGTCCCATGGCCGCCCGCGATGAAGCAGGCAGCGGTTGTCCCACAAGACGGCGTCGCCCTGGGACCAGGTGTGGTGGTAGACCCGTGGCGGTTGACAGGCGAAGTCGACGAGGTCCTGCAACAGCCGCTCCGACGCGTCGGGTTCCATGCCCGGGATGCCGTACGCGTGGCGGCCGATCACGAGCGAGGGCCGTCCCGTCTCGGGATGGACTTTCACGAGGGGTCGCAAGGGCGGGTCATCCCCGTGGAACCCGTAGCCGTGGTACTCGCCGCCTTGCTGCGGGGTGTGTCCGATCTTCGACTGGCTGTAGTAGAGCGAGTGGTAGGCCGAAAGCGATGCGATCCGATTCCTCATCGCGTCGTCGAGCGCGTCGTACGCGGCGCGCATGTCGGCCCACCCGGTTTCTCCGCCGGCGGACGGGACGACGTGGGCGGTGAATACGGCACCTTTGGCCTGCACGGGCATGTAGGTGCTGTCGCAGTGCCAGCCCAGGTTGCCCTTCAGCACCTTGACGACGTCGTCGTCGACGCGCAGCGTGCCGTCGGACCGAACGTTGCTGATCGGCGCGAGCGCGAACTCGAGCTCGCCAAACCGCTTCGCGAACGCGATCTGCGCCTCCTTGCCGAGGTGCTGAGCGGGAAAAATCAGCAGCGCGTACTCGAGCCACGTGTCGTAGACCTGGGCGAAGATGGCGTCGTCGACTTCCGCCAGCTTCAAGCCCGTCACCACCGCCCCGAAGGTCGCATCGAGGGGCTCGACCCGGAATGACTTTGCGACGGACATGGGCCCGCTCCTTCCCCAGGTTCGCTGTCAAACAGCGTAGCGAGGCGGGTCGCGGCGGCACAGGGTCATTGACGGCTGCGCGGCGAAGTCATGCTATAGGGAGGATCCGCCGCGCGACGCGGCAGCGGGGGTCGAGGGGGAACGGGTGTCCGAACAACTCGAAGTGGAGCGGGCGGGTCGCCGGGTCGAGACGCGTCATGCGCACGGTGCAGTGGTCTGGCGTCGCTGGGGGGCCGGCGTCCCCGTGGTGTTGATGCACGGCAGCTTCGGGGCGTGGTCACACTGGCTTCGAAATATTCCGGCGTTGGCCGAGGGGCATCAGGTCCTCGCGGTCGACCTGCCCGGGATGGGCGAATCGGACGCGCCGCCGTCGTCCTTTGATCCCGCCTCACTCGGGGCGATCCTGGCCGACGGGCTCGACCAGCTTCTCGGAGCGCAGACGTCGTTTCACCTGGTGGGCTTCTCCTTCGGCGGGATTCTCGGCGGGCAGGTCGTCCTCCGCAACGAGGCCCGCGTGCGCTCCTTTACGGTGATCGGGTCGACGGCGCTCGGTCTTTCGATCGAGCTGCCGTCGTTGCTGCGCCCCGACGAGGGGATGGATGAAGAGGCGCTCCGCGCGCTCCACCGCGAAAACTTGAGCCGGATGATGATCCGGGATCCCGGGCGCATCGATGCTCTCGCGGTCGACATCCAGGTAGAGAACACGCGGCGCGCTCGAATCCGCAGTGGTCGCATTCCGCAAGGAGACAGTCTCGCGCAGGCGCTTCGGACGATGCGAGTGCCCGTCTACGGGATCTGGGGTGCCGCCGACGTCACCGTGGGTTCGCGCCTCCACGAGCGGGAAGCCCTGTTCCGGTCCCTACCCCACTGTCGCGGGTTCACCGCCGTCGAAGGCGCGGGGCACTGGGTCGCCTACGAGCGCCCCGAAATCGTCAACCGGCTCCTGCTCGAGCTCCTCGCCGCCTAGGCCTCCCAGAGTTCCTTGCCCCGCGAAAAGATCGCGCGCGCGATCAGCATGCGCTGCATTTCGTCGGAGCCGCCGCCGATGCGGCCGTGACGGATCACGTGGTACCAGTGCGGGATGGGCATATCGAGGGTCTCGCCCAACCCGCCGAAAATCTGCATCAACTTGTCGACGGAGCGGTGGCCCCAGTTGGCGCCGATCAATTTGGCGATTGCCGCGTAGGTTCGCACGTCTTCGCCGCGGTCGGCCCGGGCTGCACACTCGTAGGAGAGTGCCCGGATGCACTTCAGATCGATGAGAATGTCGACGAGCATCCACTGGATCGCCTGGCGCTCGGCCAGGGGCTGCCCGAAGGTGACGCGGTCCTTAGCCCACTCCGTGGCGAGTTCGAGGCCGCGGCTCAGCATCCCCGCCGCCAGCATGCCGCGGCTCAGTCGATCGTGGACCGCGAGCCATTGCTGACCCAGCCGGAAACCGTTGCCCACCTCTCCGAGCACGTTCGCGTGGGGGACTCGCACGCTGTCGAGGTGGAGGTAGAACTGATGCGGTCGATGCGGGCTGGTCCATACGTCGATCGGCGTCATCGTGATGCCCGGCGTATCCATGTCGATCAGAAACATCGTGATCCCGCCGCGTTGGCGCTTCGCGAAGTCGGTCACGGCCTGCAACATCACGAAGTCCGATGTGTCCGCGCCGGAGATGTACATCTTCGTCCCGTTGATCACCCAGTCGTCGCCGTCGCGGACGGCCGTCGTCTGCATGCTGTTGCCCGGATCCGAGCCTGCGCCGGGCTCCGTTTGCGCGAAGCAAGCGTGTTTCTCCCCGCGGATCACCGGGTCGAGATAGCGCGCTTTCTGGTCGGCGTTGGCGTCGAGCAGGATGTTGGGAACCTCGGCCATGGGGAGCGGCACGAGGGAACGGTTTGTCTCTTCCCCGACGACGAAACTTCCGAGCACGCCGAAGCCTCCGCCGCCGTGTTCGACGGGGAGGTGCATATTGTAGAGACCCGTTTCCTTCGAGATCTTCACCAGTCGCTCGTAATGTTCCCGAGTGACCGATCCGTCGATGAGGCCCGCGACCGCGCCCGCGACCGAAGCCTGGCGGCCCCCGGCCTTCCCCTCTCGACCGCGCGCGAGAAACTCCTGCTCGAGAGGAATGCATTCCTCGTTCACGATCTTGCGCGTGAGCTGCTTGATTTCCTCGAGCTCGGGCGGGAGCGTGAACGGCGTTTCGCTGATTCCGTATTGCAAGTCCTCGGTCGGCGGCATGGTCTCTCCTCACATGGTGGGCCGGAAACAGCCCTCGAGAGCTGGCTCGGCACGCGCGAGGCCGGAATATAGTTCGGATTGCGGGCTTCGTGGCGTGGTACGTTCCGTGGCTTCGGAAGCAGACGTCGGGGCTGATCAAAAGGGGGCACGCGGGAAGCTACGGGCGAAGTTGCGGGAGAAGCTACGGGAAAAATTACGGGAGAAGGCAGGGCGATGAGGCGGATTCGCTCGCAGATCGACACGGGTTCGGAGCGCTACGAGGAGAATCGCGCTCACACCCTCGGTGCGTTGGAGACGCTGCGCGATCGGATGCAATGGGCGATCGACGGTGGCCAGGGCAGGGATCGCTCCATCGCCCGTCACCTCGAGCGCGGCAAGGTGATGGTGCGTGAGCGCATCAACATGGTGGTCGATGAGGGGACGCCCTTCCTCGAGCTTTCGACCCTCGCGGCGTGGGGTCAGTACGGCGACAGCTATCCCGCCGCCGGCATCGTGACCGGCATCGGGCTGGTCCACGGCGTGCCGTGCATGTTCATCGCGAACGATGCCACCGTAAAGGGGGGGAGCCTCGGCCCGACCTCCATCAAGAAACACGTCCGCGCCCAGCAGATCGCCGAGGAAAACGCCCTTCCGACGCTCTACGTGGTGGACTCCGGGGGAGCCTTCCTCCCGCTCCAGGACGAGGTCTTCCCCGACAAAGATCACTTTGGCGGCACCTTATTCCGGCAGGCGCGGTTGTCGGCGCGGGGCTTGCCGCTGGTCTCCGTGGTGCTGTGTGGGTGCTCCGCTGGCGGGGACTACGTCCCGGCGCTCTC
>CAZTOE010000003.1:16453-44567 GCA_964615045.1 uncultured Spirochaetales bacterium | reverse complement strand
CGTAGTAGAGTGCCACTTTGTCACCGGCGCGGATCTGCTTGGTGCCGAGCTTCAAGTCGCGCGTGGCTGTGCGGCGCATGTAGATCACGGGACTCACGAAGCGCAGCATCTCCTCGCGCGTCGAGGGGATGAGCGCGGGGTCTTCGCGGACCGCCCGGAACTGGTCGGGACGCTCGAGCAGCGCGAGCAGGCCCCCCGCGACCAGGTTGCGCGTCGTGTCTCCGCCGGCGTCGACCAGCAACATGAAGAAGAGCTGAAACTCGAGTTCGCTCAAGCGTTGACCGTCGACTTCGGCGGCGAGCAACCGGGTCGCCAGATCGTCGCCGGGATGAGCGCGCTTGTGCTCGATTACCCGCTGGGCGTATTGCATCATTTCGGCCGCCGCCACTGCGCCGGCCCTCGGCGGAAGGCTCTCGGGAGCGGCGTGGATCGCCTCCGTCAAGCGATAGAGCTTGCGACCGTCCTCCAGGGGGATGCCCACCAGCTCGGCGATGACGTACGAGGGCAGCTCGCCGGCCACGTCCTCCACGAAGTCGCAGGCGCCGCGCTCGATGACGGCGTCGACGATCGAACGGGCGAGCTCTCGAATGCGCGGCTCCAGCGAACGGGCCGCGGCGGGCTTGAACTCCCGGCTGATGAGATTCCGGGTCTGGGTGTGCCGAGGGGGGTCCATCATCAACATCATCTGACCGGAGGCGGCCGCCAGCGGCGAGTCCGGATCCGGGTCCGCGATCAAGATCGACGGTTCGGACGAGAAGTCTCTCGGGTTCCTACCGATCGACCGCACGTCGGCGTGGCGCGTGACGGCCCAGAACCCGGGGCCGCCGGCTTCCGGGTGTCGGTATACGGGCTCGTGTCTGCGCAACCATCGGAACTGATCGTGGGGCTGTCCCCTCTGGAAGCTCTGCGGATCGAGCAAATCGATCTTCATGAATCCGCCATCAACTCACGGCCTGCTGCACGGGCAGCGACCGGCAGCCGGGCACGTGAAGATTCGGGTTTCGCTCCGGCTCCCTCGCGAACTCGAGCTTGCGGAGCAGGGGGAGCAGCGAATTGAACGACGCCCGCATTTCCGCCCGCGCGAGGTTCGCCCCGAGACAGAAGCTGCTTGAGGCGGCCGGGGGGTAAACTAGCGGCTGGCCAGCGACCGGAAGCGCCGGCGGCGGGGATCTCGGCGAGCTTCTGCCGGTCGTGGACGTTGACCGTGTCGAGCGTCAGTGCCATCGCTAGCTTCCGGGATTGCCGTTCACCTTCGTCGCTACAACAGGAACGTCAGATTGGGAAGGGCGTCGTCGTTCACGAGCTCGACGGTCTTGGCAGCGATCCGCAGCTCGCCGTCGACCCTCCGCAAGCGGTAGCTCGCCCGCCCGGCCCACACGCGTAGGGCGCTGCTCGCCTGCACCGCGAGCTCGTAGAGAACAAAGTTGGCGCCCACGTCGTACTCGTCCGTACTGCCTTCGGCCCGCTCGACCTCGACGTTGGAGATCACTCGGCGCATCGGCGAGGGCGGCGTTTGCGCGTGTCGACGACCGCTCGTCAGCTGGCGGATGCGGGTGGCGAGGCGGGTCCGGTTGTCGTTGATGTAGGAGAGCCGTGCCCCCGGGTCATAGTCGGCGCGGCCCTTGGGCACCCAATAGTGAACGTCGTCGGTGACGAGCACTTCCCATTCCGCGTAGCGGCCTTCGTCGGCCAGACGCGCTTCCCGGAACAAAAACGCCTCGACTTCGCGGTAGAGGTCGGCGTCGCAGGCGCGCGCTTTCACGCGCCCGCCATGAGGCTGCGGTAGTGGCGCCAGAACGCTCGGTTGGTAGTTTCGTCGCTGACATGACCGATCCGACGGTCCGTCGTCGGGTCGTGTTCCTCGCGTTCGATACCGCGGCTGAGATCGATCCAGCCGTGGCCCGCGCCCGGGATCGGAGCCATCGCCTCGAAGGCGCACTGCATGCGCTCCGCGGTGGTGGCGTCATCGGGGACGATGAAGCTGGCAGGCCCCAGGGCGGCCTCTGATTGTCGCAAGATCCGTCGGTTGAGCGCCGCGTCGACGCCCTCGAGGCCCACGGCGGTGTGTCGCAGAATGGTGCGGCCGGGCGCGACCGGCTCGATGACCACCAGGTTCATCTCGCCCAGAAACAAGTTGGGGAAAATCATGGCGTGCGGCGGCCCATCCCAAAGCAACTGCTTCGCGCCTTCGTCGCCCCGCGCGCGCGCGAGCGCATCCCGGTAGGTCCCTACCCTGGCTTCGTCCGTTCCGAGCCACGCCAGCGGCGCGGTATAGCCCCGGCGGAAATCGAGCTCCGAGTGTCCACCGCCGTAGTCCACCGCGCGGGACGGGTTGGTCGCCTCTGCCCCGAGGACGGCATCCTCGTAGTGCGTGTCTGGCATCGCGTCGAGCAGGGAGGCGTGGACGAAGCGGAAGTGGTAGCCGTCGTTGTTGCTCTCGTACCACATCTTCCAGTTCGACTCGACCTGGTGACCGATCCAGCCCGCGTGGAGGCGGATCCTTCCCACGGGCGAGAGATCGCAGAGGCGATCCAGGAGTTCGACGCCGGCCGGTCCGAGGAATTCCTCGAAGGGGGCTCCCTCGGCGCTCATCCGGGCGAAGACGAACCCGCGGTGTCGCGCGACCTGGGCGGGGCGGTCGAGTTGGGTCTGGGACACCGCTCCGCGAAAGCCTGCGGGGTAGGGGACACCCTGGAGAACGCCATCGAGGTCGAAGGTCCACGCGTGATAGGTGCACCGGAAATTTCGGCTGTGGCCTCGTTCGCGCCAGCAAAGCGTCGTTCCGCGATGCGCGCAGCGGTTGGCCAGGACGCGAACGTCCCGATCCCGACCGCGCACCAAGATCACCGGTTCGCGGCCGATGCGGCGCGTCACCCAGTCACCGGGTTCCGGCACCTCGGACTCGTGACCGACGAATACCCAGCTCGCCTCGAAGATGCGCGCCATCTCGTGATCGAAAACACGCGGGTGGGAGTACAAGCTTCCGTGGACGCGATCTTCTTGTACAAGCGCTTCGTAGTCGATGGCATCGGTCTGGCGCGGGTTCGGCCGACCCCCGTTCACGACTCGATCGCCTCCCATTGCGGGATGTGCAGCGTGTGCCCCCCTTCCGGGTCAGGCACGGTCTCGAAGACGACGCGAACCGGCTGGCCGATCGCCAGCGCGTCGGGAGCTCGATTGAGCACATTTCCCAGCACCTGCACGCCCTGCGCGCCGTCTAGAGAGACGAGTGCCACCGCGTAGGGGACGCTGGCCTCGAGCTTCGGGTGTACCGCGCGGTGCACCACGACGAAGCTCTCCACCCGCCCGGTCTCGCCGCATTCATCGAAGCGGAGCCGCGTGCCCTGGCAGCTGCCGCAGACGTCTTCCGGCGGGTGTTGCCAGGCCTCGCACGCTTCGCAGCGTTGGATCCTGAGCCTTCCGCTCGTGAACCAAGCGCGGTTTCGGTCATCGAGGAGCGGGAGGGTCCAGTCGTCGCCCAGCGCGCGGCTCATCGAGAAACCTCCGACACCCTCAGTTCGACCCGAAGAGTACGGCGCTGCCAGGGGCGTAGCCCGGGCCGGAGACGACCAGCGAGAGGCCCACCTCTGGCACCTGGCAAGTGGAATCGCCGCGCACCTGCCGGATTGCCTCGTTCACGAGCTCGAAGCCGTGGATGTAGGCCTCGCCGATATTGCCGCCGCTCGTGTTGAAGGGGAGCCGCGCCGCGGGCCCTTCGAGGGCGCCGTCCGCCACGAAGGCCTCGACTTCCTCGGGCGCGCAGAAGCCCATCTCGCAGAGCGTCATCAGAACCGGGCCGGTGAAATTTTCGTAGAGTTGCAGCACATCGATGTCCTTCGCGCGGACGCCTGCCCGCTCCCAGAGCGTCCGCCCGACGTGCTGATAGAACATCCCGGGAAACCAACGCCCCTGGAAGGACGCGAGGCCCGAACTCGGCCCGAGCCCCTGCGCGGCAGCCAGGATGGGCACCGGCCGATGGCGGAGATCTCGCGCTCGTTCGGGGCGGGTCACCACGATCGCGGCGGCGCCGTCGTTCTCCGGGCAGCAGTCGTAGAGATGAAAGGGCTCGACGATCCAGGGAGAGGCGTGGTAGCGCTCGCGCGTCAACGGCTTCCCGTAGCGGAGCGCCCGCGGATTGCGCTGGGCATTCGCATAACAAGCAAGCGCCACATCGCAGAGCGCCTCCTGGGAGATCCCGTACTCGTGCATGAAGCGCTTCGTGTGGAGCGCACAGTCGTGCGCCGGGGAGAGAAACCCGTACGGAGCGCGCCAGGCGAGTTCTCCTTCGGCGCGCGACCCGAGTCCCGCAGCCTGCCCGAAGCGCCCAAACTGTCCCTGGGCGATCGCGCGAAACACGACCACGTGGTTCGCGTACCCCGCTACGACGGCCGCATCCGCGAGTTGAACCGCGCCGGCGACGTTGTTCCCGCCGCCGGCCCAGGTGGTGGCCGACCAGCGCAGTTCGCGGAGTCCCAGCGCTGCCGCGAGACGCAGCGGGTCGTTGCGGGAATCCATGTAGGAGACGATTCCGTCGATCTCGCCGAGCGCCAGGCCCGCGTCGTCGACCGCCTTCCGGATGGCCGTACAGCCGAGCTGAAACTCGGTATCGGGGGACTGGCCGCGGGCGTAAAAGGTCGACTCGCCGACCCCTGCGACGACGGAGTTTCCGTGCATGGCCTCCTCGGTGGTGCAAAGTGCCCCGTGGTTCGGCCGTCCGTCCGGCGAACCGCTCCGCTGGCTCCCGCACCGCTACCGAATCGAATCTCAATTAGAATACTCTACCGTCGGGGGGATCGGAAGACGAACCGGGCCGCCCTCGGTGGGCCGGGGTAGGTGGAGTGCGGATGCCATGGAGAGGCGAGGGATGGAACGCCCGAACGACTCGAAGTCGGAACGCACGCGGCGGCGGATCGTGCGTGCGGCTGCGGAGGCGTTCCGGAGACACGGGTTCGCCTCGGTCACCCTGAAGGACATCGCCGGACTCGCAGGCCTTCAGGCGGGAAGTCTCTACTACCACTTCGACTCCAGGGAAGAGATCGTCGAGGAGGTGCTGGAAGTTGGCCTCGCTCGCAGCTTCCGGGGCGTCCGCGAGGCAGTCGCTGCGCTCGGGGCCGACGCTCCGCCGGTCGTCAAGCTCCGAGCGGCGATCGCGGCGCACCTCCGCTCGCTCCTCACCGAGAGCGACTTCGCGGCGGCGAACCTTCGCATCTTCAGCCAGTTGCCGGAGCCGATCCGCACGCGTCACCTCGTCCAACAGCGTCGCTACGGGGCCCTTTGGAAGGAGCTCCTGCGCGAGGCGGAAGTGGCGGGGGCAATCCGACCCGAACGGAATCTCTCGTTGGTTCGCATGTTGCTGTTCGGTGCGATGAATTGGTCGGTCGAGTGGTACCACGAGGCCGGCGCGTCTCCAGAGGCGATCGCCGCGGAACTCGCCGACATGGTCTTGGAGGGGCTCAGGCCGCGGCCTAGAGCCGGGCCCGACCCGCCCGCGGACCGCTAGCGCGCTCCGCGCCGATCCCGAGCGCCGTGGCGCCGCTTGTTTGTGCTGATCATATTTTCTAATTATTATTAGAAAGAGTAAGAGGCGATAGAGGTCCGTCCTTCGAAAGGAGAAACCTGTGAGCGAGTCGATCCCGAACGTCGGTGAGCCGGTGACCGCAGACCCCAACGCGTGGAGGCTCTCCACCCCCGGCGCGCGCGGGTGGCCGCGCAGCGCCCGACCCGGGGATCCCAACAAGTACTATATGGCCTCCGCCGACGGTCACGCCAATGAGCCGGCGACGCTCTGGCACGAGCGCATGGACGCGTCGTTCCGCAGTCGCCTTCCGCGGATCGCCAAAGACGCCGTGGGGGCCACCTTCCAGATCACCGAGGGATTCCGGCCGCTGCGACTTCGCGACGTGCGCTACGAGGGGGAGGACCTCGAGCGCAACCAGGCCGGAAAAACGCCCGCGGAACGGTTGCGCGATCACTTTCGCGACGGCATCGACGCCGAAATCATCTTTCCCAACAAGGGGCTCGCGATGTGGGCGACGCCCGATGCCGCGTTCGCCAATGCCCTCTGCCGCTGCTGGAATGACTGGGCCTGGGAGCTCTTCGGCCCCTACCACGACCGCCTCGCGCCGATGGGCTGCATCGCGACGGGCGACCTCGACGGAGCCATCCGCGAGGTCCAGCGCCTCGCGAAGCTAGGCTTCCGGGGCCTCACGCTCCCCTGCAAACCCGTTTGGGGCGCGCCGGATGCCTCTCACACGAACTACAACCTGCCGGAGTTCGACCCGCTCTGGGCGGCGATCCAGGATGCGGACCTTCCCATCACGTTCCACGTCTCCACGGGCAGGGATCCGCGCACCGCCCGCGGGAACGGCGGGGCGGTCATCAACTACGCGGTGCACTCGCTCGCCCCGACCATGGAGCCAATCGCCAACTTGTGCGCCTCGGGCGTGATTGAGCGCTTCCCCAAGCTTCGTTTCGGTTCGATCGAGGCGGGAATCGGCTGGCTTCCGTGGGCGCTACAGGCGATGGACGAGGCGTACAAGAAACACCACATGTGGGTGCGCCCCAAGCTGAAGGACCTGCCGAGCGCCTACTTCCGCTCGAACGGCTTCGCTTCGTTCCAGGAGGACCCGGCGGGCCTCGCGCTGGCGCGCGAACACGGTCTGGTGGACAACTTTCTCTGGGCCAATGACTATCCCCACCACGAGGGAACCTGGCCCCATTCGGCGGAGGCGATCGAGCGCACGATGGGCATGTTGGATGACGAGGAGCGTGAGAAGATCCTCGGGCTCAACGCCGCCCGCGTCTTCGGCTTCCCGATCCGTCGACTCCAAGGCTCGGACCTTCGCTAGCGGAGCGCGTCCTAGTAGCTGCGGGGTAGTTCGAGGACGTGCTCCGAGATAAAGTTGCGGACCATCTCGTTCGAGATGGGAGCAATCCGCGCCAGGCGCGCCTCGCGCCAGTAGCGCTCAACGTTGAACTCCCGGGCATAGCCAAAGCCGCCGAATACCTGCAACGCGCGGTCGCAGGCGGTGAAACCAGCCTCGCTGCAACGCAGCTTGGCCATGTTCGCCAGGGCCCCGGCGGGCTGGCCGTTGTCGTAGGCCCACGCCGCTTTCTGCCACAGGAGATCTGCCGCCTCGAGCTCCGAGAGGGATTCCGCTAGGGGGTGGGCGATCGCCTGGTTCTGGCCGATCGGCCGGTTGAAGACGATGCGCTCGCGGGCGTAACGGGTCGCGACGTCGATCGCGCGACGCCCGATCCCGACCGCCTCGGCAGCGATCACGATGCGTTCGGGATTGAGGCCATCGAGCAGGTGGTAGAAACCCCGCCCAACCTCGCCGACGACGTCGTCTACCGAGACCGGAAGATTCTCGATGTAGACCTCATTCGAGTTCACCGCGTTGCGGCCGAGCTTCGGGATCTCGCGGATCTCGCAGTGGCTGCGGTCGAGGTCTGCCAGGAAGAGCGTCATCCCCTCCAAGGGCTTGCGGCACTCCTCCCGCGGCGTGGTGCGCGCGAGCAGCAGGATCTTTTGGGACTGCTGCGCCTTGGTGTTCCAGACCTTCTTTCCGTTGATGATAAAGCGGTCGCCATCGCGCCGGGCCACGGTCCGGATGCGACTGGTGTCGGTGCCTGCATCGTCTTCCGTGACGCCGAACGAGACATGGAGTTCCCCGGTCGCAGTGGGCGGCAGGGTTCGACGCTTCAGGTCTTCGGAGCCATGGTGGATCACCGGGCCCATCCCGAAGATCGAGAGGTGGAGCGCCGAGGCCGCATTCTGCGCGCCGGCGCTGTGGGCGACCGCGTTGAGCAGAACCCCTGCGTGGAGCGTCCCGAGCCCAGCTCCCCCGTACTCCTCGGGTATCAGGATGCCGATCCATCCCTGCTCGGCGAACGCGTTGTAGAACTCCCAGGGGAACTCGTGCTTCTCCTCGTGCTCGTACCAGTACTCGTCGTTGAAGCTCGTGGCGATCTTCTTCGCTTCCACGCGGATCGATTCGAGCTCCGGATCAAAGGCAAAGTCCATGGGTCTTCTCCTGTATTTCTGCGCTGGCGATCGTCAGTAGCCGAGCGCTCGCGCGGCGCTCTCGAGCACGACCGGAACCGACCACGCGGTTCGCGCCAACCGGATGTCTTCGCTGCGGCCGCTGGCGTAGAGGCCCGCCGCACTCATCCAAAAGGCCGCACCCCGCATCAAGTAGAGGGTCTGGTAGTACCGACACGCCGCTTCGTCGATCGCCACCCCTGTCGCGCGTTCGTAGCGTCGAAAGAAGTCGTCTCGCGTCACCAGGTGAGAGAGTAGCTCGCTTCCTTCCCGATTCAGATCCGCGAGGACGTAGGCTACGTCGTACATGGGGTCGCCGAGGGTTTGGAGCTCCCAGTCGAGGACGGCTGAGACGCGGTCGTTGTCGATCAACAGGTTGCCTGTGCGGTAGGCGCCGTGGACGAGGGTCACGCGCTCCGTCGAGGGCGCATTCGCCTCGAGCCAGCCGAGGAGATCGGCGAGGATCGGATCGGGTTCTTGCTCAGAGGCCTCGATAAGCCCGCGCCACTTGCGCACCTCGCGGAGCGCGAAGTCCCGACCCGGCTGGGGAACACCCAGAAACGCGAGACCCGCGGCCCTCCAATCGAGGGTGTGAAGCGTCGCCAGGGTGTCGGTGAAGCTCTTGGGCAGGACGCCCCGCGCCGCCGCCTCGGCGTAGAATCGCCTCCCGGCGCTCCCCCACGGGCTCGGACAGCTTCCCGGCACCTTCTCCATGATCAGGAAGGGCGCGCCGAGAATCTCGGAATCATTCTCATACCAGTAGGGCTTGGGGCTGGGGACCGGTGTGGCGTCAAGACATTGCAAGACGCGGAACTGTTCGCCGAGATCCGAGCAGTGGCGCAGCAGCGCGTTGCCCGGATCGCGGCGCAGACAGAGGGGAAGTGTTCTGGCTTCACCCCGCTCGCGAAAACACGCGTCGAAGAGAAAGGTCTCGTGGGACCACCCGACGTCCATCTGCTCCATCGCCTCGAGGCGCAGATCCTCCGCATCGGGGAGGCGCTTCTGAAGGTAGTCGCGGATGTGCGCGCCGATGGCCAGTGTGTCTCGACCGCTCACGCCGCGTACTCCAGCGCCCGGTCGATGCGGGCGCGCAAGACGGTGCGCACCCGGTTGAGAAGCGCAGCAAAGCGTTCTTCGCCCAGTTCGTTCCGGCTGGTGTAGAGCGCCTCGACGACCCGCGTCAGGGCGGCGGCGTCGAGATTGCGGCGCAGCTGCTCGAGGGCTTCTCGCACGGATCGGGGCGCCTGTCCGATCTCGGCGATCTCCCGATCGAGATCGCGCACGAGACCCTCCGCGTCGGACCGGTTCCGAGCGGCATGTTCCCCGGCAAGGCGGAGCTCCTTCGCGAGCTTCTCGAGCACCACCGAAGCCATGAAGGCCTGGGTCTTGGGATACGCCGCGCCGACCGCCGGCCCGATGTCTGTTCGGAGCGAGCGCGCGATACGCTCGAGCAGCACCACGGGCGGGAGCCCTTTCGCGGCACTCATGGTCGCGCTTCGCGCCGCACGCGCGCCCAGCGGTGGACCGGCCACATGTCTTGGTCTTCCCCCCAGGCGGGGTCGCCGTTCAGCTCCCATCGCATCAAACTGTTGATGTCGATGAAGCTGTGGCGGTTTACGATGATGCGGCTCGCCGGCTCACCGACCGCCAGCAGGGTGCGGCCCTCCACGTCCTCCGCCCGGAGCTCGACCCGGGTCACCCAACCCTGCTTCCGGTCGCGCACAAGCCGCCGCTCCCCGGCGCGCAGCGCCAGTGTGCGCCCGGCGCGCCGCAGGAAGCCGTAGGCCACGGGATGGGTGTCGCCCTTGACGTTGGTCACCGCCAAGAAGCCGTGCTCCGGGTCGGCCACGCCTGTCACGTACGCCGCCTGACGCGGTCGATCTTCGCGCCGGCGGCCCCAAGTGCGGTCGCGTACCGCGAGACAATCGATCGCGATCGCCTCTCCGTGGAGCACGAGCTCTCCATGCACGCGCCCGATTTGATCGAAGTGGGACGCGCGTCCAAAGGTCGACCCCGTGGCCGTGAGCGGCTCGGGCGGCATCACGCCGTCAAAGCGAAGCGATACCCGAAGGCGCTCCCCGTCGTCATAGCCGAGGGCGTAAGACGTGCATGGCTCGAGGACGCGGATCGAAACTCCAGTAGGGAGTCGGATGTCGTCGAGATCCCGATCGCGCGGTAGCTCGAGTGCGCTGTAGTTGGCGGAGTAGAGCACCTCCCAGGGGAGATGCGCCGTGTCGTCCCACACCCAGGCCCCGCCGGCGACGGTCCCGATGTTGGGGCGCGCCAGCGTGTAGAGCCAGCCGCCGAGCCGACGCTCCGGGCAGTGGAACGAGAACCACGCTGTTTCGGTCGCCCACCAGTCGTCGCCCATCGCGTCGAAGTGAAAGCGGTCGTCCCTTGGCGTGAAGACGGGTTGCTGAGACACCCTAGGCTCCCCCCCGCTTGTCGGCATGATGAAGGGGCATCATGAAGTAGCCGAGCTCCATAGCCTTCCTCCCGCCCTGGTCGAGGGAGTCACCGCAACTTCCTAGCGGGGCTTCTTCAGGACGAGCTGCTGCATTTCGTAGTGCATGACCACCTCGCCTCGCTGGTTCACCACGTCGAAGCGGGAGTTGAGGACGCCCTTGTCCCCCTTGCTCGTCTCCCGTGCCGAGAGCACGGTCACCTCGATGTGGATCGTGTCGCCCATCAGGATCGGTTTGGGGATCCGCATGTGGTCGACCCCGAGAATCGCGACGAAGGTCTTCTCGTAGAGCCCGGTACGGGTCGTGAGCCCCTGCGCCATGCCCCAGATGAGGGCGGCTGGCGCAAATCGCCCACCGCGGATCGGGCTCTCGTTCTCGATGTACTCGAGATTGCAGAAAAGGTCCTCGTAGAGTCCCGAGAGCGCCACGAAGTTCACAATGTCGGTCTCGAACACGGTGCGCTTCGGGGTGGAGTACTCGAAGCCTTCCGGGAAATCTTCGAAATAGTGGAGCATCGATCGATCGCCTCTCCGCTAGGCTCGTTGGTGAATCAAGGGTACGCCGGGTACTTCAGTGCGCGCGTGCAGCACGTAGTCGGTGGCGATACTGCCGATGTAGAGATCGCAGAGATCGGCACCCCCCCAGGTCACGTTGGTCGGGCTGCGCATGAGTATGCCCCCGGGGTCGCTGACGACGGTCGTGACCTCGCCGCTCGGAAGAATGGCCACCACCTTGTTCGACATCGGGAGGGTCACCCAGAGGTTGCCCGCCTGGTCGAAACCGCACCCATCGGTGAGGCCGAGCTCGCTGCGGAGGGCGGGGCTCAAGGGGCGTCGGTCTTTCACCTCCGCGTGAGACAGGCCGAGCTTCGGGCCGTAGCGGCTGGGCTCCCCGAGCGAGCCGTCGCCGCGGATGGGATAGCGAAGCACGTCGCAGCCTGTGGTCTCACAGACAAAGAGATGCGCCTCCTCGGGGTCGAGGGCGAGGCCGTTCGCGAAGGCGATGCCCTCGGCTACGACCGTCACGGCGCCGTCGGGATCGACGCGAAATACCAACCCGTCGTCGCGGCCGGCAAAGGCGCGGTCGATCGGGCCCCACGTCGAATGGGAGCACCAGATCCGTCCCTGGGTGTCGATCACCGGATAGTTCGAACCGTAGAGCGCGCGTCCGGCGATTTCGCCGCAAAGCACCTCGATGTCGCCCGTCTCGGGATCGAGCCGCTGCAGCGGGCCGCGCCCGTCCTCGGGGCCGCCGAAGTTGGCGATCACGATGCGACCGTGTGCGTCCATGTTGATGCCGTTGGGAGCTCCCCCGGCGCGGCCCACGCGCCGCAGGCTCCCGTCGGGTAGTACCTCGGCGCAGGCACTCGCCTGGTCGGAGAGCCAGACGCGCCCGGCGCGAGAGACCACCACGTCCTCGGGCCGCTGGACGCCGAGTCCGACTTTTCGGAGCGAGTCTAAAGGGATGGCGGAGAGCGTCACGGGGGTTACCTGTGCGGGCGGCCGGGCTACGGGATCGGCCCCGGGCTAGCGGCCGATCGGGCAGCTCAACCCTTCGACCGCGTCTTGGGTCCGGGAGTCCACATCGGTGCGGAAGGTCGCGTGGACGCGGTTGACGAAGGCGGCGAGCGCGACGGTCACACAGAGCTCGAAGAGCTCGTCGCGCGAGAAGTGGCGCTCGAGATCGGCGTAGAGCGCATCGTCCACGCGATTCTCTCGCGTCAACACCTCGGCGTACCGCAACACCGTTCGGTCGGTCTCGTCAAAGACCGGCGAGGAGGGGTCCGCCATCGCGGCCATCTCTTCGGGGCTGAGTCCGACGCTCCGACCGAGCATCATATGCGTGGGGATTCAGTAGTGGCAGGCGTTCAACTGCGACGCCCGCAGGTAGGCGAGCTCACGATAGCGCGGCACCAGTTTCGCGGTGACGTAGAGTTGCTCGAAGATCCCCACGATGCTCTCGAGGAAGCCGGGGTGGTTCCCGAAGAGCTGGATGACGTTGAAAATCGGTGTGTCCCACGACATCAGGCGCTCGTAGAGCGCTGCGACCTCCGGCGGAGCCGATTCCGGGTTGACCAACGGGATTCTCGACATGGCTCTTCTGCTCTCCCCTAGCGCGCCGCCGCGCCGCGGCGGCCGCGGAGCGCGCGGGTCGCCTCGACATCGACCGCGAGGCCTTCGGGATCGCGCTCCGGGTCGCCGTGGATCACCACGGCGTAGGCCTCGCGGGCCTGCGCGAGGCTCACGTAGCCGTTCCGCACGTCCGCCAGCACGCGCTCAGGGGCGCGCTCGAGCGGATCGCCCCAGCCGCCGCCGCCGTTGGTGAGGTAGCGGGACATCGCGCCCGGCCGCGTGCGCCAAACCGCCTCGCGCGCAAAGTAGAAGTACTTCCCGTTTGGATCGATCGCCTTGGACTCGGGGTCCAAGACGCCGGCGATCGGCGTGGAGTCGCGGTAGACGGAATCGTCAAAAGAGAGGAGCGCGTTTTTGGGGGCGTACTCTGGATCGAAGAGCCACGCAGCGCCGACCTTGCCCGGTTGGCCACCGTTCGCGCCGAAACCCGTGGGCCGCTTGTAGCGCAGCGGCATGGCGTAGTGCGCGCCCGCTTCTCGCCAGAGCGCATCCTTGACGACGGCCGCACCGCCGCGGTTTCTTCCCGGTCCGCCGCTGTCGATCGCGTATTCCTTGCGCATCAAGAGCACCGGAGCATCCTGCTCCAGGGTCTCCGTCGTGGGGTCGATCGAGTTCACCATCGGGGGCAGCGTGTAGCTGTCGCCGTCGTGGAGTTTGTCGCCGCCCCAGGGGCCATGCTCGCCGCCGCAGGTCGCGATGCTCGACCAGGGTTGTCCGTCGGCGGTGACCCCGTGGGCATTGTGGACTCCCATGGCACCGTAGTCACCGCCGACCGCGCGGTCGCCGAGCGCGCGCCCCAGCTCGCGCACCATGGCGGACAGCAACGCCTGCGTGACCTCCCAGTACAACATGATGGCGCCGTCGGGGGGCATGGCGCTGAGTACCGTTCCGGGCGGCACCACCACGTCGATGTGGCGATTCGCGCCGGACGTAAACGGCGAGGTGCGGTCGAAGAGGATCTTGAATACCGCAACGATTGCGGTTTTGGCGTCGAAGGGGCCGGCATTGATGCAGGTGCGCGCCTGACGGGAGGAGCCGCTGAGGTCGACCTCGACCCGGCCATGGGTCTTCGTGACCTTTGCGCGGACGACGAGCTCTTCGTCGTCGCCGGCGCCATCCGCGTCCAACCGCTCTTCCGCGTGATACACCCCGTCCGGCAGGAGCTCGAGCGCGTCCCGCATGGTCTCGGCCGAGGCATCGCAGCAGTAGCGGATGGTGCCCCGAAAGGCCTCGACGCCGTAGCGGTCGATGATCTCCTTGACCAGGCGCTCGCCGAGCTGCAGCTGTCGCAAATTGGTCATGAAATCGGCTTGCAGCAGCGAGCCGAAGCGTGTGTTGTCGAAGACCAGGCTGAAGGTGGACCGGACGGGTCGGTTGTTCTCGAAGAGCAGGGTCGGGCCCATGACCAGACCGTTCTCATACACATTGGCTTTGGTGCCGCTGAATCCACCCGGCGTCACACCGCCCATGTCGAGCTGATGCGCGCAGATATTGAGAAAGGCGATCGGTTCGTCGCTGTGGAAGATCGGTCGGATGAAGCACACGTCGTTGACGTGGCGTCCATTGCGATAGGGATCGTTGCAGATCAGGACGTCCCCGGGCTTGAGGCGTTCGGGGCCGTACTCCCCGACGACATTCCGCACCGCGTCTTCCATCGTTCCGAGGAAGACCAGGAGGCTGCTGCTCACGGCGGGCATCGGGTAGTCCATATCGGGCGGGCCCGAGAGCGAAATGGCGAAGTCGTACCAGTCGCTGATGATGGGAGAGAAGGAACCGACCATGAGTCCCGTCCCCATGTGGTCGGTCGTGTAGCGCAGGCGGTTGCTCAGCACGGTCGCGGTGAAGCGATCGCAGTGATAGGCCTTCTCGAACCGCTCCTCGCTCCAGTTGCGGAGTCGATCCGCGCGGTCCTCTGTCGAGGGACTTATGATCTGCTGACTCATCGGAACTCCTCGAGGCGCCTAGGCGCTTCGTTCGATGCTGATCTCTCCGTATCGACCGACGCGTCCGGTCTGGTTCTGGGTGATGTAGGTCGTCGAAAGGGGTTCCCGGATCACGGCGGGGCCCGGGATCTCGTCCCCCGCCCGGAGTGCCTCGCGGCCGTATACCTGGGCCAGCTGTTCGGTATCCGAAAGATACCGCAGGACGCTCGTTCCGGTGCTGCGCAACGGCTCGTCGCCGCGTTTCGGCAGCTCCGGATACGAGACCTTTGTGGTGGGGACTACCGCACGCACGCGGTAGGTCACGCCCTGCACGGGAATCGTCTCGAAGCGGTTGCCGTGGCGTTCCTCGTAGGCCTGGTGGAAGTTGGCGATCATCGTCTCGAGGGTTTTCGCGGTGATTCTCCCCGAGGGCGCGTCGACGAAGGGCGTCTCCCAGGTCTGTCCGACCAGCTGTGCGTCGAACGAGCGCACCAACTCGATCGCGGGGCTCCCGAGACGCGCTCGGAGCTGGCTCTCCATCGCCTCGTAGACGCCCGCGATCACGTCGACCGCATCGGGGCCGAGGACCGTATAGGCGCTGCGGCTCAGCGAGTACGCCTGGTCCGCCGAGAGCAACCCGAGTGCCGAGAACAGGCCCGGGTGCGGCGGCACCACCACTCGGCGCACGCGGATCAGATCCGCGATCGCGGGCAGCAGCAGCGGGCCCGCGGCGCCGTAGGCGATGAGCGTGTAGTCGCGCGGATCGATTCCGTGCTTGATCGCGATGTTGAAGATGCCCTCGGCGATATTGTTCAAGCCGATATCGTACGCGTAGCGGATGCGGTGATCGGGGGCGAGCGGGGTGTCGAGGGCATCGAAGGCCGCCCGCGCGAGGGCCGGATCGAGGGGCATCTTCCCGCCCGCGAAACCCGCGGGATCGAGTAGGCCCGCCAGCACACAGACGTCGGTCATCGTCGGTTGCCTTCCGCCGCGCCCGTAGCACGCGGGGCCCGGGTCCGCTCCGGCGCTCTCCGGACCGACGGTGATATCCCCGGTGTTCGAGATCGCGACAATGCTGCCGCCGCCCGCACCGATGCTCGAGATATCGTTCGACAGGGCGTTCACGATCAGATCGTGTTCGAGCTCGAAGGTCGTGTTGACGAAGGGTTTGCCGTCTGTCACCAGGCTGATATCGCAGGACGTCCCGCCGACGTCGGCGCACAGGAGGTGGGCTTCGTCGATCATATTGCCGAAATGCGCGCATCCCACCGTGCCCGCCGCCGGCCCGGAGAAGACGACCCGGAAGGGATGGGCCATCGCGTCGCTCGCCGGGACGAGGTTCGCGGTGCAATCGGCGAAGTTGAGCGCTCCCTGGAAACCCGCCGCCCGGAGACCGGTGTCGAGGCGACGGGTGTATTCCTCGTAGATGATCTTCATAAACACATCGACCAAGGTGGTCGAGGCGCGGGCGTACTCTTTGGCGAGGGGTGAAATCTCACTCGAGACCGAGCAGGGCAACGCTCCGAGCTCTTCGCGCACGAGTTCGCGCAGCCGCTTCTCGTGCGCGTCGTTCGTATAGGCGTTGAGCAGGCAGATGGCGACGCCCTGGACGTGGCAGCGGCCCAAGACGCGAATCTCCTCGCGAGCCTGGTCTTCGTCGAGGGGGGTAAAGATCTCACCCGTGGCCGTCACGCGTTCCAGGATGCCGCGGCGCAGATACCGTTCGACTAGCGGCTTCATCGCGTCGCCAAACGACCGCCGCCACGTGGGATCCGTCACCGCCGACGCGGGGCGCCAGCAGCGGCCCATATCGGGAATATCCCGGTGCCCGAGGGTCGTGAGGAAGCCGATCTTGGGGAGCGAGCGCGTGATGATCGCGTTGAGACCATGAGTACTCGCGTGGTTGAAGACCGTCGCACTCCCCACACCGAGCTCGTTCGCCCCTTCGAGTACACTGCGGTCCACCTGTTTGGCGTCGGTTGAAACCTTGGCCGTCCGTATCGTTCCGTTCTCGACGGCGACCACGTCTGTGAAGGTGCCGCCCACGTCAACTGCCATCATCGGCTATTTCTCCGCGCTGCTTTGGGCAATGGCGTCCGTGCTGAGCTGAATATGGCCGAGTCGGTTCCAGCGCGTTCGCGCTTGCGAATGGAGACACGCTTGGCACTTCACCGCCATGAACCACCCGCCCTCCGACAACACCGGGTAGCGGAAGAGCTCCGCTGCGCCACACGCCTTGCAGATCCCCTCGACGGGCTCTCTCTCCTGCACCGGGTGCAGCTCTTCGGGCCGCAGGAAGACGAAGTTGCTCATGGTGTCCTCGGCTGATTCGTCGCTCGCGCCGGGAAGGGGGTCCGGCACCCCCCAACTCTACGCCAGGGTCGCGAGGGAAGCGAAGTCGGCCCCCACTCATCGCGGCGAACACACGATCCTCGCCGCTCGGTTAACAATCCACGGCCTTCAGCCTACAATTCCTTTCGGGTCTCGGGGTAGAGTCGAAGAGCCGGCAACGCAACAAACCCACGAATGGCAGCATTCCGGAGGTCGCGTGACCGTTCGCATCGAGTGCGTTGTGGAGTGCCAGAATCATCTCGGGGAGAGCCCGATCTGGGACGTTCGAGAGGGGAGGCTCTACTGGGTGGACGGCACCGGACCCCGCGTCGGCAACCCGTCCATCTGGCGGCTCGATCCCCGCACGGGCAGGGTCGAAACCTGGCGCACCCAGAAGGACGTCGGCGCCCTGGCGCTACGCGAAGGCGGCGGTGCGGTTCTGGCGATGAGCGACGGCTTCTACTTCTTTGACTTCGAGCGAGGCGGCAAGCCCGAGCGGATCGCCGGGATCGAGGAGGACGAGCCGCGATCGCGGCTGAACGACGGCAAGGTCGACCGGCGCGGCCGCTTCTTCGCCGGAGGCATGGACGACAAGGAAGAGCTGGGGATCTGTGGTCTTTGGCGCCTCGACCCGGATCTCCGGGTGACTCGGGTCGACCGGGGCATCATCTGCTCGAATGGGCCGTGTTGGAGTCCCGACGACCGGACCTTCTACTTCGCGGATACGTTTCGGGAAGAGATGTGGGCCTATGACTTCGACCTCGAAACGGGCGACGTCTCGGAGCGCCGCGTCTTCGCGTCGAGCAAGGTGCTCCCGGGACTCTACGACGGCTCCACGGTCGACGCCGAGGGTTGCGTCTGGAACGCGATGGTGATCGGAGGGGAACTCGTGCGCTACACGCCCGACGGCGAGATCGAGCGTCAGATCGGGATGCCGGTTCGGAATATCACGAGCCTCACCTTCGGCGGCGATGCGCTCGACGTGATCTACGTCACCTCGATGGCCCGCGTGAAACACCCCGCCGTCCACGGTCGTTTCGCGCGCGAGGTCAAACCACAGTTCCAGGCCGGCTCGGTGTTCGCCGTCTACGGTCTCGGGATCCGCGGTCTTCCCGAGCCGCGCTTCGCGGGTTGAGGGTGGCCGCAACGCTTCGGGCCGCCGCACTGCGCGACTCGCGCCGCTCTCATACGAGGAGGCCGCTCTTGACGGAGCCGACGCTGCTTTCGGAGATCAGGGACTGCGTGCAGATCTTCACCCTGAACCGCCCGGAGGTGATGAACGCGTTCGATGACGAGATGCGCGAGGCCCTGGTCGAGGGGCTGGAGCAGGCCGCCGGGGATCCCGACGTCCGCTGTGTTTTGGTGACGGGAGCGGGGCGCGCGTTTTGCGCGGGCGGCGACATCGCGAGCATGGCTAAGCTTCAGGCCGAGAACGACACCACCGTCCTGCGAAGACGAGTCTCGCTCGCCGCGAGGGGAGTGCGGGCCCTGCGAACGATGAGCAAGCCCAGCATCGCGGCCATCCACGGACCGGCTGCGGGCGCGGGAATCAACCTCGCCCTGGCCTGCGACATCCGGCTGGGCTCAGAAGAAGCGTTGTTTTCGGAAAGCTTCGTGCGCATCGGCCTGGTTCCCGACTGGGCGGGCTTCTATCTGCTTCCCCGGGTGGTGGGACCCGCGAAGGCACTCGAATTGATGATGACCGCCGACCGGGTCGACGCCGCCGAGGCTTTGCGCCTGGGCCTCCTCAACCGGCTGCTGCCCGCGGAAGGCTTTCACGAGGCCGCACTTGCCTTCGCCCGCTCGCTCGCCGCCGGACCACCGGAGGCATTGGCGCGCATCAAAGAGGGCGTGTACCTGGGCGCGGAGGCCAGCCTCGACGAGGTGTTGAGCTTCGAAGCGGAGGTCCAGGGGAAGCTCTTTCTCGGCGAGGATGCCCGCGAGGGCATGCGTGCGTTTCTCGAGAAACGCACGCCCCGTTTCGGCGGATGACCGCTGCGCCCGGCAGCTGGGGAAGCCGATTGCCCGAGAAGGGGAAAACGGCTCCACACGGGAAAAGTCTTCCACAAGCCAAGTCCTTGATTTCCCACGATCTCGGCCAGCGGATGGGCGGCACGCCTTTTGCTGTACAGCGGTTCAGCGCCTCAGAGCTCGCATGTGGAGTTCCAGTGGTTTCTGCTCGAGGCGTCGCAGAGGCGGAAGCTGAAGCAGCGCGAGCTCGTCCCTTTTGCTCGCGGAGCGGCGCGCGACTGCGCTCGTGGCGCCATCCGCGCCCGTTCTCCGACACGCTCTGGTACGGTTCCCCGGTGCTCGCCCACGGGCGGCGAGCATCGCAGAAGGGAGTCACCCGTGGACGTCTTCGAGCGCCTGGATGCCGATCATCAGGCCGTCGTGCGAGCCATTCCGCGCGACTTTCTCGACCTCGCGGATCTGGCCAGGACGCGCGAGCGCTTCGACGAGACCCGCCGCGCGATGCGCTCCGGAATTCAGCCGGAGGGGATGACGATCGAAGATCGCCAGGTCCCCGGGCCGAAGGGCGCACCCGATCTCATGGTGCGGCTCTACCGCCCGGCGAGTCTCGCGGAAGCCGGCCCTGCGCTCTATTGGATCCACGGGGGTGGCATGGTGCTCGGCAGGGTCGAGCACGACGACGATCTCTGCATGGAGCGCGCCGAGCGGCTCCAGGCGCTCGTCGCTTCCGTGGAGTACCGGCTCGCGCCCGAGCATCCGTTTCCCGCACCGCTGGAAGATTGCTATGCCGGGCTGGTGTGGCTGTGCACGCAAGCCGAAGCGCTCGGCGTGGACCGCGGCCGCATCGCGATCGGCGGCGCCAGCGCCGGCGGTGGCCTTGCGGCGGGCCTCGCGCTCCTGGTCCGCGACCGCGGCGAGGTGGAAGTGGCCTTCCAGTTCCTCGTCTACCCGATGTTGGATGACCGCAACCTCACTGCGAGTAGCCACGCGATTACCGATGAGCGCTTGTGGAACCGCACCTCCAACCGGCTCGGATGGAACGCGTACTTGGCCGGCCAGGCGGGGGCGCCGGACGTCTCACCCTACGCAGCCCCGGCGCGCGCCACCAACCTCGCGGGATTGCCGCCGGCATACATCAACGTGGGCGAATTCGATCTCTTCCTCGACGAGGATATCGCCTACGCCCAGGCGTTGATCCGCGCCGGGGTTCCCACCGAGCTCCACGTGTACCCCGGTGCCTTCCACGGCTCCAACATGTTCGTCTCCCGCTCGCCCTTGTCGCGCCGTTGGCAATCCGATGAGTGGGCCGCGCTCGAGCGCGCGCTGGGCCGCTAAGCGACCGTGCCGCTTTCACCGGGGAGCTCAGTTCGCGCCGAAGACCTTCTGGAGTAGCTCCGTGGTGCGTTTGGCGGGATCCTGGCGGATGGCTGCCTCCTGCTGCGCCAGGTAGTGGAAGATCCCGTCCATTCCGTTTTCGACCACGTAGGTGGTGAGATCGGCCTTGGCATCGGGTACGAAGGGAAGCGCCTCGTACTTTCCCATCACGCGATCGTACGACTGCACGGCACCGACCTGGGCCAAGCTCTCTCCCACCACGGGCGACATTTCGACCGCGAGGGGTCGCGCCATCTTTCCCTGGAAGTAGCGCGTCGCCGCATCGTCCGGACCGTCGTAAATGGCTCTCACATCGTCCAGGGTCATGTCACGGATCGCCTGGTAGAACAGGTCCTTCGCTTTCGGCGTCGCGACCTCGGCCGCTTCGTTGAGCCGGAGCTCCAGGTCGTCCAGCAGGCTCGCCATGCCGAGTTTCGAGAGCGTCGACTGTACGGTCGCGAGGCTGTCGGGAAGCGGGATGTGGATCGCGGGGTCGGCGTTGAACCCCCCCGGCTGGCCGAGCTGATGGACGACGTTCTCGGTCCCCACCCGCAACGCCTCCTTGAGCCCGGCGTAGATATCGTCGTCCGAGAGCGCGCCGGTGCCCGCCAAACCACCCAGCAGCTCCCGGCTTTTTTGCAGCCAGCCGCTCTGGGCGCGGGCCGTGGAGCAGGCCGGCGGGCCCGCGATGAACGCGACCGTCACGAGCGCGTAGAACATTCGGAGCGTGGAGGGGGCCGGAGGCACTGGAACGACATTCTACTGCAGCCGCCGGGACGTGGAGCTTCGCCGGTTCGCCATCTGGCGGGTTCGCCGGGTGTCTACCCCGACAAGGGAGTACACTTCTCGGTCTCACCGACCGTAGAGGGTGCGCACGGATGGCCCCGAGATCGCTTCCCCATCAGGCCCACGTCGTCATCATCGGGGGCGGCGTCATCGGCGCCTCGATCGCCTATCACCTCACCCGGCTCGGCGTGCAGGAGGTGGTGGTCCTCGAGCGCAGGAAGCTCACCTGCGGGACGACGTGGCATGCGGCGGGTCTGCTGACCACACTGCGCGATACCGAGAGCCAGACGAAACTCGCGAAGTACACCCAGGACCTATACAGCCGCCTCGAGGAAGAGACGGGCCAGGCGACGGGGTTCGTCCGCTGCGGATCGATCCAGATCGCCGAGTCGGCCGAGAAGGCGATCGAGATGCGGCGGGGCACCGCCCTCGCCCGCGTCTTCGGTGTCGAGAACGAAGAGATTTCAGCGGCGCAGATGAAGGAGATGTGGCCGCTCGCGGAAGTGTCGGACGTGCACGCCGCCTTCTACTTCCCGAACGACGGCCGCGCGAATCCCACGGACGTGACGCAGGCGCTGATGAAGGGCGCGGCGCAAAAAGGCGCCCTCCTCTTCGAAGATACGCCGGTGACCGGAATTCTCATCGAGGGCGGGCGCGTCTGCGGCGTCGAGACCGAGCGCGGACCGGTTCGCTCCGAGTACGTCGTGAACTGTGGGGGCATCTGGGCGCGGGAGATCGGCCGCATGGCGGGGGTGCACGTCCCGTTGCAGGCGGCCGAGCACTACTACCTCATCTCCGAGCCGATCGAGGGCGTGCACAACCGGCTCCCGATCCTTCGGAACCCCGAGAAATCCGCCTATGCGAGAGAAGAGCCGGGAGGGAAGATCCTGCTCGGTTTCTTTGAACCGGTCGCGGCGCCGTGGGGGATGGAGGGCATCCCCGAGTCCTTCTGCTTCGACGAGCTCCCCCCCGACTGGGAACGCATGGAACCGTACATCGAACGCGCGATGAAGCGCATCCCCGCGCTCTTCGATGCCGGCATCCGCCAATTCTTTTGTGGCCCCGAAGCGTTCACGCCCGACCACAACTATTTGATGGGCGAAGCACCCAATCTCGTGAATTTCTTCGTGGCCGCCGGGTTCAATTCGCTGGGCATTCTGTCCGGAGGTGGCGTGGGGCTCGTGATGTCCCACTGGATCGTCGATGGCCATCCCCCGATGGACGTATGGGACGTGAATCTGCAGCGCACCCAGCCCTTTCACAACAACGCCGCCTATCTGCGCGACCGCATCGTCGAATCGCTGGGGATCGCCTATCAACATCACTGGCCCGCCCGCCAGTGGGAAACCGCGCGCGGCGTCAAAAAATCGATCCTGCACGACCGCGTCGCCGCAGCCGGCGCCTGCTTTGGGGAATCGGCGGGCTGGGAGCGACCCAACTGGTACGCGCGACCCGGCGAGAAGGCCGAGTACGAGTACGGCTGGGGGCGACCCAACTGGTTCCAGCGTAGCGCCGAAGAGCATCGGGCGGTCCGCGAAGGCGTCGGAGTCTTCGAACAGACCTCGTTCTCCAAGCTACTGGTGCAGGGTCTTGATGCGGAGGCCACGCTGAATCACCTGGCGACGGCCGATGTAGCGATGCCAGTAGGCAGCGTGGTCTACACACAGTTCCTGAACCAGCGCGGCGGGATCGAGGCGGACGTGACCGTCTCGCGACTCGCCGAAGCTTCGTTTCTCGTGGTGACCCCGGCCTTCACCCACACCCACGTCGAGGCCTGGATGCGGCGCCGCATCCCCGAAGACGCGCGCTGTTGCGTCACCGACGTCACCGCCGCCTACGCGATGCTGAATCTCCAGGGGCCACGGTCTCGTGATGTGCTGCAGAAGCTCACCAGCGACGATCTCGGAAACGAGGCGTTTCCCTTCGGTACCTGGCGACGGCTCGACGCGGGCTATCAAAGCCTTGTCGCCGTGCGGATCTCCTACAGCGGCGAGCTCGGTTTCGAGCTCTACGTTTCCACTGAATACGCGCTCCCCGTCTACGATGCGCTCGTCGAGGAGGGGCGGGCTTTTGGCCTGCGCCACTGTGGCTATCACGCGCTCAATACGCTCCGCATCGAAAAGGGCTATCGCGAGTGGGCGCACGACATCGGTCCCGAGGATACGCCCCTCGAAGCCGGTCTGGCCTTCACCTGTGCCTGGGACAAGCCCGGCGGCTTTCTCGGACGCGACGCTGTGCTGAGGCAACGCGAAGCAGGGCCGCCCAAACGACGCCTGGTGCAGTTCCTTCTCGAGGATCCGGAGCCCCAGCTCTATCACAACGAGCCGATTCTGCGCGACGGCGTGCGGGTTGGATCGACCACGTCGGCGGGCTACGGACATACGCTGGGCGGCGCCGTGGCGTTGGGGTACGTGCGCTGCGAGCGAGGTGTCGATCGCGCTTTCGTGGAAAGCGGTCGCTTCGAGCTCGAGGTGGAAAACCGGCGGTTCGGCGCGCGCGCGTCCCTCGCCCCGATGTACGACCCGGGTCATCGCCGCATTCGGCTCTGAGGGAAGCCGCGCTTTGCCGCGTGAGACGAGCGGCCGGGCGTGATACCATCTCGTCCTCAACCCTGCGTTTTCCAACGGGAAAGCGCGCGAGCGCCAACATGCAATACATCCTCGGCGTCGACATTGGCGGGACCTTCACCGACTTTTCCCTGCTCGATGAAAATGGCGAGATCACGCTCTGGAAAGAATCCACGACACCGCGCGATCCTGCCGAAGCGGTGCAGCGGGGCATCCGAAACCTGGCCGAAGCCACTGGGACGGAGCTCGAGGCTTTCCTGCGGCGGATCGACCTCTTCGTCCACGGTTCCACCATCGCGACCAACACCGTGATCCAGCGCAACGGCCCCAAGACGGCGCTCGTCTGCACGGAGGGCTTCCGCGACATCCTCCATTTCCGGGACGGCTTCAAGCCCGATCGCTACAACATTCAGCTGCAGCCGCCGGAGGATTTCATTCCCCGCTACCTCCGGATTCCGGTTGCGGAGCGCATCAACTACCGGGGCGAGGTGACGATTCCCCTCGACGAAGACTCCGTGCGCGCCGCGGCGAAGAGACTCCGCGACGAGAATGTCGAGTCCGTGGCCGTTGCGCTGCTCTGGTCGATCATGAACGCGACCCATGAGCAGCGCGTGAAGGCCATCCTCGAGGACGAGCTTCCGGGGATCCCGGTCGTGTTGAGCTCCGATGTCCTGCCGATGATCCGGGAGTGGGAACGAACGACGTGCACGGTGCTCAGTGCCTATGTCCTTCCGGGGATCTCCCGCTACATGGTCGAGCTCGAGCGCTTCCTGCACGGGAACGGGTTCCAGCATCCGCTCCTGATCATGCAGCTGAACGGCGGCACCTCGACGGTTCCGAAGATCCTTCACCGTCCGATCTACGCGCTGGCCTCCGGGCCGGCGGCGGCGCCGATCGCCGGTCTGTATTGCTCGCGTCGGATCGGCGTGACCGATGTCATCACGGTCGACATGGGCGGCACGAGCTTCGACGTCTCGATGGTTCACGACGGCACGCCCCAGCTCACCCGCGAGCTCCGGGTGCACGAAATGCCGGTGGGCGTCGCGGCGGTCGATGTTCACTCCGTGGGCGCCGGGGGCGGCAGCATCGCCTGGCTCGACAAGGGAGGTGCCCTGCAAGTCGGCCCCCAGAGTGCCGGCGCAGAGCCGGGCCCCGCGTGCTACGACCAGGGCGGCGCCCATCCGACATGCACCGACGCCAACGTGGTCCTCGGTTACATCAACCCCGACTACTTCCTCGGTGGTCGCCGGGAGATCAAGCCCGAGCTCTCCCATGCCGCCATCAAGGAACACGTGGCGGATCCCCTCGACCTGAGCGTTTCGGAGGCCGCCCACGGTATCTTCCGCATCATCAACCACAACATGGTGGACGCGATCCGGGTAGTCTCGATCGAGCGCGGCATCGACCCGCGCAACTTTTCCCTCGTCGTAGGGGGCGGGGCCGGGGCAATCCACGCGGGCATCCTCGGTCGCGCCCTCGGCATGAAGCGCGCCATCGTGCCCCGCTACGGTGGTGTCTTCTGTTCCTTCGGGATGATCGTGAGCGACGTGCGGCACGACCACATGCAGGCGTATGCGATCAACACCGATCGCTTTGATCTCGCTGCCGCGAACCGGGTTCTCGCCGACCTCGAGCGCAAGGCGATGGATGAAATGGTCGAGGAGGGATTCCCGGAGGGCTCGGTTACCCTCTCGCGCTACGCCGACGCCAAGTACCCCGCACAGATCCACGAGTTGACGATTCCGGTGGAAGCCGAGGGAGAGTTGACCGCGGCCGACGTGAAGAAGATGGAGACGACCTTCCACGATCTCCACGAGCGGATGTTCAGCTACAGCGTCCGGCAGAGCTCGGTGGACGTCTTCCACTGGCGGGTCGTGGCGCGCCGCAAGGTGGACCACCCGGCGATTCCGACCCTCTCGAAGACCCGGGCGTCGGAAGCCGTTGCGAAGAAGGGCACCCGCGAGGTCTACTTCGGCGACATCAACTCGTACCGGAAGACGGATATCTTCGACGGCGATGCGCTCCAGTATGGCATGACCGTTGCGGGCCCAGCGGTTGTCGAGCAAGCGACCACCACCGTCGTGGTCTTCCAGGGACAACGGCTCGCTGTCAACGAATTCGGGGACTTCGTCCTCGAGCTCTAGAAGCTCGATCGTCGGCACGAATCAGGAGGATCTCATGAGCATCGAGAATCTCGACACCGGGGCACAGGCGCTCGCCGGGGCTACGGACAAGGACATCGATCCGATTACCTTTTCGGTCATCTTGAACCGCTTCAACACGATTGCCCGCGAGATGACCCTGACGCTCGAGTACACCTCCTGGACGTCGATCCTCGCCCTCGCCCGGGACTTCTCGTGTGCGATCTACGACGCGAAGGCGCGGCAGGTATGCATGATGGACGCCCTGCCGATCCATACCAATTCGCTCCATGTCATTCTGGAATCGATGGTAAGGGCGTTCGAAGGCGAGGTGTACGACGGCGATGTGATCGTGAGCAACGATCCCTATAGCGGCAACACCCACGTCGGCGATTTCGTCACGGCCTGCCCGGTCTTCCACGAAGGCGTGCACCTCTTCTGGGCCGTGACCAAGGGGCATCAGCTCGACTGCGGCGCCTATCAGGCGACCAGCGTGGCGCCCAGCGCGAAGGACGTCTGGCAGGAAGCGTTGCAACTGCCGCCGATCAAGTTCTACGAGAAAGGCAAACCGCGCAAAGACGTCATCAACATGTACCTCGCCAACGTCCGTTACAAAGACATGCTGTACGGTGACCTGATGGCTCAGCTCGGTTCGATCTGGACCGGCAAGCGCAGGATGATCGAGCTGGTCGAGGAATACGGAGCCGAGGATCTGGGGCGCTACGTCGAGGCGATCCTGGACTATGCGGACCGTCGCACCGGCGAGCAGATCAAGGCGATGCCCGACGGAAGCTACGTCGGAGAGTCGTGGATCGACAGCGACGGCAACGGCAACACGAATCTCTTGGTGCGGGCCGAGGTCACGATCAAGGGCGACCACGTCCACGTCGATTTTGCCGGCAGCGCGCCCCAGGGAGAGGGCGGCACGAACGGCACCGTGGGCGTGATGGAAGCCTCGGCCGGGATTCCGTTGCTGTGCGCGATCGATCCCGACATCCCGCACAACGACGGTTGCCTGCGGCACATCACGACCGACGCGCCGGAAGGGTCGATCGTGAAGGCGAAGTATCCGGCGGCGACGGCGATGGCCACTCTGTGTCCGGCCGGCCAAGAGCAGGAGGCGGTGTGGAAGGCGCTCGCACAAGCCGTGCCGGAGCGCACCTCGGCCGGCTATGGCGGATTCCATTGCGTGCCGTCGATCAGCGGGGTGGATCGCCGCGGTGAAGCCCCGACCGAGTGGGCGGCGATGTTTTTCAACGGAGGCTCCGCCGGCGGCGCCTCAAAAAACGCCGACGGCTGGCCCTTGATCATGACGTCGTCGGGTCTCGGAGGTCTCAAGATTCTCAGCACCGAGATGTGCGAGCTCCTGTATCCCCTCATGATCGATAGACACGAGATCGAGACGGATTCGATGGGGCACGGCGCCACCATGGGTGGTGCGGGGATCCATATCGTCGTGCGGCCCTACGGTGGCCCGATGGATTGCCACGCCACTGGGGATGGCGCGGCGAACCCGCCCTTCGGCCTCTTCGGGGGAACGCCCGGCATCGGGGGCGGCAACTACCGGGAGGACCTCGCGACCGGGCGCCGCACCTACTGTTCGAGCAAGGGGTATCTCAAGATCGGAGAGGGCCAGACCTGGGTCGGCGTCTCGTCCGGGGGCGGAGGCTATGGGGACCCGCTGCGGCGCCCGGCGGACAAAGTGGTCGCCCACGTGCGTGACGAGATCATCTCCCCGGCGACCGCGACGAACATCTACGGGGTGGTGTTCGACCCCGAGACTTTCGTCGTCGACGAGCCGGCCACGAAAACGCTCCGAGCCCGGCTCGCGGAGGAGCGCGGGGAAGTGCCCGTGATCCAGCCGGCCGTGCCCGACGCGGCAACGTGGCTCCAAGAACATATGCGCGAAGGCGACGAGTATCTCATCGACCCGCAGTAAGCGTCTGCGCACGGCCGGGTAGCCCCATGAGGATCGGGGTCTCGCTCCCGGTACGGGAAATGCGAAACGACGTCGGCGCGATCGTGGCGTTTGCCCAGCTCGCCGAGGGGCTCGGGCTGACGCATCTGCGTGTGCCCGATCAAGTGCTCCGCCCGGGCAGCAGCCATCTCCACGAGTCGCTGACGCTGTTGGCCTACATCGCCGCAGTGACCGAAACCATTGAGCTGGTACCGTCGGTTATCGTATTGCCGTCGCGGCAAACGGCGCTGTTCGCCAAACAAGCCGCCGAGGTCGACGTGCTCTCTTCGGGCAGATTGCGACTCGGCATCGGAGTGGGAGCGAGTGAAGAGGAGTACCGGTTCATGGGCCAGGCCTTCGGCACCCGCGGCACGCGATGCGACGAGCAGCTGCAGCTGCTGAAGCTCCTGTGGACCCGGGAAAC
>CAZTOE010000003.1:0-16443 GCA_964615045.1 uncultured Spirochaetales bacterium | reverse complement strand
TTCGCGGCAGCTGGGATCAGGTGAGCGGTGCCGGTTTGGCCCCGCTTCCCACCCAGCGACCGATTCCGATCTGGATCGGCGCCAAGCCAGTACCCAGTGCTCCTGTCATCCGGCGGATCGGTTTCCAGGCCGACGGCTGGTTCGTGCTCTGCTCCCCCGAGGAGTTCCCCGAGGTGGATGCCAAGATCCAGGCCGAAGCCCGAGCCGCAGGCCGCGATCCCTCGAAAATCGGCACGGAAGCGGGGGTGGCGGTCGTCGGGCCGAGAGAGCCCGAGTGGCGCGATCGCGTTCGCGGTTGGCAGAGCTTGGGCTTGACCCATCTGTGTCTCCGAACGCTCGGCGGCGGCTTGGCGCCCTCGCAGCATCTGGAAAAACTGCGAGAAGTCATCGACCAGGTCCCACGAGACGGATAGCCGGTGGAGCTCTATTACGAGGTCCACGAAGGCGAAGGGCCGTTCTTGCTCATGGTCCACGGGATGCTCTCGAGCCGCGCCCAGTGGCACGCGAACCTGCCCGCGCTGTCCAGGGTGTCGCGGCCGGTCGTGGTCGAGCTCTTCGGCCACGGGCGCTCGCCCTCGCCCGACGACCCCGCCTCGTACCACCCCGACGCGTATGTGGCGGTGTTCGATCGTCTCCGCGAGGCGCTCGGCGCGAAACGCTGGGCGCTCTGCGGGCAATCCTTCGGCGCGGCGTTGACGCTGCGTTACGCCCTTCGTTTTCCGGAGCGCGTTGTCGCGCAGATCTTCACCAACTCGACCTCGGCCTTTGCGGATCCGGAATGGGCGGCTCGCGTCGGTCCCGAAACCGCTTCGGCGGCCGACGCCATCGAGCGGGAGGGATGCTCGGCGCTCGCGAAGATGCCGCTCCATCCCCGCCACGCGAAGCGCCTGCCGTCGTACGCCTACGATGCGCTGGTCCGCGAAGCGGAGCGGCTGAATCCCCAGGGAGTCGCTCGGACCCTGCGGGTCACCGTCCCGGCTTGTTCGCTCTACGGGAAGATCGGCGGCAACCAGGTGCCGACGCTTCTGGTTTGCGGGACCCAAGAGAGGCGCTTCGAGCGATTCCGGCGCTACGCCGAGCGGGAGATGCCGCATCTCGAGGTGGTTGCCCTCGAAGCGGGGCACGCCGTCAACATCGAAGCGGCAAGGGGGTTCGAGGAGGCCGTCGCGGGCTTCGTGGAGCGTCACGCGGCCCGCTCGACTGCTACGGGCTGAGGAGGGCGTCGACGGCGCGCTCCACGAGCGCACCGCCGAGCCACGAACCAATCGGAATGCCGACGTAGAGGGTGAACCGCGTCAGGGTCGGCGCGTCGAGCGGCCACTCGCGGAGTCCTTCCACAAAGCTGCGGTATGCCAACAGGTCGGCGAGTCCGAGCGGCGACGGCCAGGATCGCACCGCGGAGTTCGCCATGGCTCCGGCATCGCCCGCCAGAGCCTGATCGATGCGGCGGAGTTCCAGCTCCTTCTCGCTCCGAATGCGCGAACGCACGCCGCGCAGCGGAAGCCAGAGGGCGACCGCAGCGCCGGCCGCCGCGACGACGGCAATGAGAGCCACCGACGCGGCGAAACCGCGATCGATCAAATTGAGCGCCCAGAGCGCCAAGGCGATTGACCACAGCAAGACGCAGCCCAGGCCGTAGCGCGCGAAGGGGCGGAAGCTCTGGAGGCGCAACAGGTGGAAGGAATTGCTTTCGCGAGCGAGCCCGGAAAAATGGCGGGCGTGGGCATGAACGGAGGCGAGCAAGGTGCCCAGATTCCAAGCGTTGGCGGCACCCACGGGCCAGATGAAGAGGGTGGCGGCCTGCCAGTAGCCCGATTGCAGGTAGAGCGACGGGTCGCGGTCGACCAAAAGCGCTGTCACCGGCACCGCGAGTAGCCCCAACCCGCCGGCCAGTGAAGCGCGGCCCATCTGAGGAACTGGGGCCGAACGGTCGAAAAAACCGGCTTCCCGCAACTCGACGAGGCACCGCGCCGCCCTCAGAGACTCGTAGCGGCGCGCCACGGGGAGGTAACCGGCGAGCACGGCCAGGAGCAGCGCCAAGCGAGCGTTTCGCGTGCGCCACCAGTGTTCGTCGGCGCGCATAAACTCGTTGAGCTCGCCGCTGATCACGACGCCCGCGAGGAACCCCGCGAGCAGGACCGCCGCGAGCGCCGCGCCAACCCAGGCAGGTGCAATCGGCACCGCCTCGAAGAACCGGTCGTTCCAGGTGCGCACGCGGGCTCCCACTCGAGGGTCCAAAGTATCAAACGCAGCGCGCGAGGCCCGGTGATCCCACAACGCTTGGCCCTCGGGGCCCGACGCGGCGCGCGGTCGGCTATCGTTCCGCCCTCGAGCGCAAAGGAGAGCGGAATGGGACGCGTGGAAGGCAAGGTCGCGATCGTCACGGGTGGAGCCTCAGGGATCGGGCGCGGCTGCGCGCTGCGTCTCGCGGAAGAGGGTGCCCGCGTCGCCGTCACCGATATCCAGGACAAGGCGGGGGCGGCGGTCGTCGCCGAGATCGAAGCCGCCGGAGGGAAGGCGCTCTACCTGCGCCACGACGTGACCCAGGAGTCGGAGTGGATCGCAGTCATCCAGCGCGTGGCGGATCATTTCGGTCGTCTCGACATCCTGGTCAACAACGCGGGGATCGGACTACTCGGACCGGTGACCGAATTCTCCCTGGAGGACTGGCGCCGTCAGAACGCCGTGAACTTGGACGGCGTCTTTCTCGGCACCAAGCACGCGATCCCCGTGATGCGCGAGACGGGCGGCGGATCGATCATCAACATGTCGTCGGTCGCGGGTCTTCAGGGCGCGCCGAGCTTCTCCGGCTATTGCGCCAGCAAGGGCGGCGTCCGCCTTTTCACCAAGGCCGTCGCGCTCGAGTGCGCAACCGCGGGCATTCGGGTGAACTCGGTCCACCCGGGGGTGATCGACACGCCGATCTGGGCCAGCGTCGCCACCGAAGAGCTGGCGATGTCAGCCGGAGACGCCGCCACGCCCGATCCGAAGGCCATCGCAGCGCAGCTCGTTCCCTCGGGCGAGGTCGGCTACCCGCGCGATATCGCCGATGGCGTGGTGTATCTGGCCTCGGACGAGTCGCGCTACATGACGGGGGCCGAACTCGTGATCGACGCCGGGATCACTGCCGGCTGAGTCCTCGAGACGGAGGCTCGCGAAAGCCATCGCCTCAACCACGTGATCGCCTGCGCGGTGCTAGATGTTCTTCTCGAGCAGCACCCCGTCCCGGCGCAGGGCTTCGATCTGTTCGGCCGTGCGGCCCAGCCGCTCGCGCAGCACCTGCTCGTTGTGTTGCCCCAGGGTCGGTGCCACCAGCGGGATGTTGTTGGGCAAGCCCTTCCACTTGATGGGCATGCCCGGGATGTCGACTTTGCCATGGAGCGGGTCGTCGACCGTACGCACCGTACCGCGCGCCCGGAGGTGGGGGTGGTGCACCGTCTCGGCGATCGTCAGCACAGGCGCGCAGGGGACGTCGTGGCGGGTCATCGCATCAATGGCGCTCTTGATGTCGGCGAAGCCCGCCAACCAGTCCTCGAGGATTTGCGTCACCTCGTCGCGGCGCGCGAGGCGGGCGGGGTCGTCGCAAAAGTTCGGATCGGTGATGAGGTCTTCGCGGTCCATGGCGCGACACAGGTCGGGCCAGTGGTGGAGGAAGGCCATGATGACGACGAAACCGCCGTTGCCCTTGAACACACCCGCCGGGCACACGTACCCGAAGTGCGAGCCCTGCCGGGTGGGGTTGATATCCCCTTCGCTGCCGCTGTACACGTGAACGTTGGCGTCGTGATAGCCGTAGTATGCGTCGAGGATCGACACGTCGAGGTGATCCCCTTGACCCGTGCGGTTGCGGCGATGGATGGCCGAGACGATCGCGAGCGCACCGTGCACCCCGGTGCTCGCGTCGCCGATCGCCGCGCCCGGCAGACACGGCGCTTCGCCGGGCTCGCCGATCACCGACGTGATGCCGGAATAGGCCTGCGCGATGAAGTCGTAGCCCGGCTTCTCGGCCAAGGGGCCGGTCTGCCCGAAGGTCGAGATCGAGCACAGGATGATGTCGTCCTTGAGCTCGCGCAGGCGTTCGTAGCCGAGACCGAGGGCATCCATGACCCCCGGCCGGAAATTTTCCACGACCGCGTCGACCTGGGGCACGAGCTCGGCGACCAGCGCGACCCCGCGCGGGTCTTTCAGGTTGACGCACAAGCTCTGCTTGCCGCGGTTCTGCTGCATGTAGTAGAGGCTGCGCCCGTTGCGGAAGACCGAGATCGCGCGCGCGAGGTCCCCGCTCGGGACCGGCTCGACCTTGATCACTTCGGCGCCCATCTCGACGAGCATGCGCGTGCACGAAGGCCCGGCCACCGCCCGCGTCAGATCGAGGATGCGAAGATCGGATAAAGCGTGTTCGACCGCGTCGCTCATGGGTTCTCCTCGTTCCGGGCGTTTCGGCCCCGGCATGGGTAGCACCAGCATGGTACTACGTGGGCTCACGCTTGTGGCTGCCGACCGACGTCCGCGATGATGAGCCGTTCGACACCGTGGGGCGCGAGGCCATCGCGGCGCCCCCGGAAGTAGGCGGAGGCGCGCGGATCGTGGTGCTCGATGGCGCCCAGGCCGGCGCCGACGAGTGTCGCTTGGATCTCCTCGGGCGAATAGAGGGCGCGAAGCGGTTCTCCCGCCGCGTCGGTCTGCTCCCGAAAACGGCGGAGAATCCCACGATCCCCCACATCGAGGGCGGCTGCCGGCGGGAGGTAGGTGAGCGCGATGCGCGTTCCGGGCGCGAGCCGTGCGAGGCTTTTCAAGGTCGCAGCGGTGGCCTCGCGGGAGAGATACATGGTGACGGCGATCCAGCTCAGAAAACCGGGCGCGTTGGGATCCCATCCTGCGCCCGCGAGACCGTCGTAGACCGAAGTGTGCGCGAGATCCAGCGGCACATAGCGGAGTCCGTCGGGAGCGCCAACCCCCAGGGCCGCCAGCCTAGATCGCTTCCACGCCTGCGTCTCGGGCGCATCGACTTCGAAGACGCGCAGCGCGGGCAAGAGATCGGCCCGCCGCCACGCGAAGGAATCGAGGCCGGCGCCGAGGACCGCGTACTGTTGGACCCCGCCCGCGACCGCTCGCACGAGGGCGTCCTCGGCACAGCGTGCGCGCCACGCGACCGCCGCGCGGATCGAGCGAGACATGGGATCCCGCGCGCGGACGCTCCGCTCGGCGAGCAGCGGGGCCACCTCGGAGGAACACCAGAGCAGCGCAAAGGGATCCTCGAAGACCCACGGCGCCTCGTCCCACAACAGGTGAGCGGCGCGCTCGGCGCCTGCGAGGAGCGCCGTTCTCACTCAGACGAGCCCGAGCTTCGGTTTCACCCAAGCGGCGAGCTGCTGGATGGCGTCATCCGCTTCCGGAGCATGGCCGGCCATGAACTGGAAGACGTGCTGCATCTCGGGAAAGACATCGCAGCGGACTTCGACACCGGCCGCTTTCGCGCGCTCGGCAACGCGCAGCGCGTCGTCCAGAATTCCTTCGTAGCCCCCGACTTGGATGTAGAGCGGGGGAAATCCGGTGAAATCGGCATAGAGGGGATTCGCCAGCGGATCCTTCGGCGAGGCCTGGCCGAGGTACATCTGAGCCATGTTGTGTGACATCTCGGGTGAGACCAGGCGGTCCACGTGGGCGTTGGTCTCCAAAGAAGCAGCCGTCGATTCCATGTCGTACCACGGCGAAAGCGGCATGACGGCGGCCGGCAGTGGGAGCTCTTTGGCGCGGGCTCGGAGGACCACCGTCGTGCACAGATTGCCGCCAGCGGAGTCCCCCACAGTGGCGATGTGCTCGGCCGCAACGCCAAGGGTGAGCAGCCATTCGTAGACCTTGACACACTCGTTGACCTGCGAAGGATGCTGGTGCTCGGGGGCACGGGCATAATCGACGATCAGCGCGCGACAGCCGACTGCCTTCGCGACGTGGGCGAAGAGTTTGCGGTGCGAGAAGCGGGACCCGGTGACGCAGCCGCCCCCGTGCAGCGAAAGCAAGACGCGATTCTCGCGACAGGCCTTCGGCACGGCCCAAAGGCAGGGCGTGCCCCCGGCTTCGGCTTCGAGATAATCGACGCCGCCCGGATCCCGGGCGAGGTCGCCGCATCTTTCGAGCAGGTCGCGCAACGCTTCGACCGACATCTCCGGATTCTCGGCGAGGGCGGCGACAAAGCTGTCGAACAGGCGATCGATAGAAGCGGCTTCGGGACTGGCCATGGTGTCTTTCCTCGGATTCTGTGTACGGGTCCGGCTTTAGCGCCAGCCGCGGGATGATACCGGTTCGAGACGAGTTAGAGTCGCGGCAAAAATCGTCAGAGATTGGAGGTAGCTTGAATCTGTCGCTTCCGGAACGCACCCAGACCTACCGCGGACCCATTACCGATACGGCGCGGTGGGATCGCTTCGTCCCGCGCGACGACGATGTCTTTATCTGTGCGCCGGGCAAGTGCGGTACGACCTGGACGCAGGCCATCTGCGCCCTCCTGATCTTCGGGCAGCCAAAGCTCGACGTGAAGCCCGCCACGATCTCGCCCTGGATCGACGCGAAGATCTTTCCCCTCGAACCGACCCTCGCGATGCTGGAGGCACAGAAGCACCGTCGCTTCATCAAGACCCACACGCCCCTCGACGGGATCCCCTACTTCCCCAGCTGCACGTACTTCGCGGTGTACCGCGATCCGCGCGACGTCTATTTTTCCCTCCGCAATCACCTGGACAACATGATCGACGAGAGCATCCTCCCTCGCTTCGAGGGAGATCTGGCGGAGGGCTTTCGGACCTGGGTCAACGCGCCGTGGGAAGAGGGCGCCGCCGAGCAATTCTCGCTCGGAGACATTCTGCACCACTTCGCGACTTTTTGGCGTTATCGCGACCTGCCCAACCTTCACCTGTTTCACTACGGCGACATGCGGCGAGAGCTCACGGGCGCGATGCGCCGCATGGCGGCCGCCCTGGGCATGCGCATCGAGGCGGAGCGCTTTGACGAGCTGGTCGCGGCCGCGAGCTTCGACGCGATGAAGAAAAACGCAGCGACCTTTGCACCCGGCGCCGGCCGCGGCTTTTGGAAGGACGAGGCGCGGTTCTTCCACAAAGGGGCCAACGAGCAGTGGCGGGGTGTCCTCAGCGACGCCGACCTGGCGCTCTACCACGCGCGCGTGTCCGAAAGCCTGAGCCCCGAGCAGGCACGCTGGCTAGAGCGGGGCGAGCAGTGAGGCGCGGCGTCGTCGCGCCGGGCGGTCAGCGCGCGTCTTTCGGGGGCGCGGGAATCTCCAGCCGACGATCGTCTGGCGAGTCGTAGCGGATCAGCGGCTGGGCGAGGCGGAGGTTGGCTTCGGCCTCGACGCCCAACCAGGCGCGCAGCTGGGGCGAGAGCGCCGCCAGTGTGGCGGGCGACAGGGCGGCGTTCCAATTAGTCTGCGGCCGCAGAAAGTCCGACGAGTAGTACCCGAAGAGGAGTGCTCGTTCTTCGTTGCGCGTCGTGTTGGCGCCCGACGTGTGCCACATGCGGCCGTCCATCGCGATGACCGAACCGGCCGCCGCCTCGAAGGATCTCAGCATCGACGCCGGATCGTGGGGAAGCTCCCCGCGCCGGGTCGCGTGATGGCTGCCTGGCAAGAATCGCGTCGCTCCGTTGGCTTCGCGAACGTCGTCGAGGCACCAGATGATGTTGATGGCCCAGGGCTCGAGCCACGGCTCGGGGACGACGATCGATTGGTCCGAGTGAAGCTCCATCGGCTTCGACCCGGGGAGCGCGATGTTCGCGGTGAAGTTCGAGATCAGAAAGCCATCGCCGAGCAGTCGGGTGACCAGTTCGATCGCGACGGGATGCTGGATCCATTCTCGGAAGAGCGGGTCGAGGTCGAGGAGATTGAAGACCCGGACGTTGTGCTCGTTGGGATCGAGTCCCACGTTGCGGATCGGCGCGCCACGGCGCTCGCTCTCCTCCGCGGCGGCCCAGAGGCACCGCTTTCCCTCGCGACATGCGTCCGTGTCGAGAACTCCAGGGACGATGCAATAGCCCTCGTCCAAGAGCTGGTTGAAGGAGGTCGGTTCAAGCGACATCTCGATCTCTCTGCAGGCGGTTCTCGCGGCTACGGCCGGAGCTTTGGAAATCCGGGGTCGCGGAAGGGGTCGCCGGGGGCGAGGCGTTCGGGGAGCCGATCGAAAACCGTGGTCGCCGCGGGATCGTCGCCTGGGAGGTACGAGGAATCCTCATGCCACGGCGTGCGACGCGTCTCGCCACCTTCCTTGCGGAAAACCTGCTCGTACATGAACCAGAAGTCCGGCATATCCCAAAGCGATGCCGCGAGTGCGGCTGCCGGAGACTCCTCGAGGAGCTTGCGGTAGGCGGGCAGGGCGCGGGGGTTGGCGAGATCCTGATAGAACACACCCTCGCCCCCTTCAAAGGTGCACGCCTGCGGGCTCGGGTGTGCGAGGCTCCACTCGAAGGCCTCGCGAGCCAGGGCGAGTGCCGCGGGTTCTGCGCAGGCAGACCACCCCGTCGTCGCGAAAGGTCTCGCGCGGGTCCGGTGAGGGGGAAGTGCGCTCGTGGCCCTGCCCCACGCTCAGGCTCCGGGCGCCACACCCGGTTGGATGGGAGCCGGATGGAGCTCCTGCAGCGCCGGCATCACCTCGCGGGCGAACAGCCGCATGCTCTTCTCGGCCGCCGCCATCGGCATGCCGCCGTACTTGAAGATGAACATGATCTCCGAGGCGCCGAAGGCCTCCGCCAAAGAGCCGGCCTTGGCGACGATTTGATCGGGCGTTCCCCACGGATGTTCGCGGAAGAAGGCGCGGCGAAAGACGTCGCTGTCATTCTGCAACGCGTCGGTGAGGGCCCCGTAGGACTCGTAGCCCTTCAAGTTCTTCAGATGTGAGCCCAGCAGCTCGTAGTGGCGCAGCGCCGAGTCGGCGTATTCGACCATGTAGCGCTCGGCGCCTTCGCGCGCCTCCGCCTCGGTCTCGGCGCAGTAGGTCCAGAGCGCGAGTTTGGTGTCCGAGGGGGAGTGGCCCGCAGCGGCGCGCAGGTCCATGTAGCTGCGCGCGTTGTTGAGCGCGTCCTCGAGCGAAGTCGTCGGGATGATCAGCGGTCGGATGTCGTGCTTGGCGATGATTGATACCGTCTCGGGCGTTCCGCCGGCGCAATAGAGCTGCGGACTCAGGTCGCCCTCAGGCTGGGGGCGCAAGCGCACGTCCTCGATCTGGAAATGCTTGCCCTGGAAGCTGCAGCGCCCACTGGCGAGCAGCTCGCGCAGAATCTGCAGCCCCTCGTCGAAGCGCTCGCGCGCTTCCGCTTGATCCACGCAAAGACCGTGGTACTCGCGGCGGCCCAGGCCGCGCCCGACTCCGCAGAGCACCTGCCGCTTCGGGCCGAGCAGGGCGTCGAGCATGTTCACGTCCTCGGCCACGCGCACCGGATGGTGCCAGGGCAACACCACCACCATCGTGCCGAGGTCCACGTGCTGGGTGATGCCCGCCAAGTAGGTGAGGAACTGGAGCGGGTTGGTCACCATCGTATACGGTGTGAAGTGATGCTCCACCGTCCACACGCTGTCGAAGCCGGTGTCGTCGGCGATGCGGGCGATGTCGATTTCATCGAGAAAGATCGAGCGATCCGAAGTCGCCGGGCGGGCCGGCACGCGCTCGCCGCGCTCTTCGGCCTCATAGCGATCCCAGTCGGCGTAGTTTTGTACAAAGATCGTGGCGCCTACCCGCATCCGATGCCTCCTAGGTGGGAATTCAGCCTGGTTGGGATTCCGGCCTGGCTGCTTTTCGATTGAGTAATCTTGTTTGTGAAATTACAATTCTGAAACGTGAAAGATCAAGAACGATCTCGATCCCCGCGGGAAACCCGTCGCGAGGAGGAGCTCAGCCGCCGCCGGGCCGATGTACTGCGCGCCGCCCTCTCGGTCTTTGCGACCAAGGGCTTTCACGGCGCCCAGATGAGCGAAATCGCGGCCGCCGCAGAGCTCTCCTTGGCGTCGGTGTACGCACTCTTCGACAGCAAAGACGAGCTCTACCACGAAGTGGTGGAGCGCTCGGGCCAGACCATGGTCCGCTTCATCACCGCAAAGGTCGAAGCCGTACCGGATCCGGGGGAGCGTCTGCTGGCTTTGATCGACGCGATGCTCGACTGCTACGAGGATCACCGCGAGCTCCTGCAGCTCTACGTCCGGACCAGTCAGGGTCTGCCCTATCGTATCCGCGAGGGAATGGGCGAAGAGAGCCTCGAGCGCTATCAGGCCTTCACGCATTGGGTGATCGGCCTGGTCGAGGCCGCGAAGCGCGCGGGAGCCCTCGGCTCCCAGGATTCGGAAATCCTGGCGTACGCTCTGATCGGAACCATCGTGACGACCTGCGCCCACTGGGTAGAGCGCGACGACGCACCGCCGCTCACCGACGCCGGTCCTGCGATCCGCGCGCTCTTTCGCTCCTCTCTGAGCCTCGGAGCCTGAGGCTTCGAGGCGCGCCTCGTACACTTCTTTGGAGGACTTTCACCATGCACGACGTTCTGATTCGAAATGGCAGGATTGTCGACGGCACCGGCCGCGCCCCGTACCACGGCGACATCGCGATCCAGGACGGGCGCATCGTCGCGATCGAGAAATCCTTGGGCGAGAACGCCCGCGAGACCTTCGATGCCGACGGCCGGGTGGTGACGCCCGGCGTCGTCGACATCCACACCCACTATGACGGCCAGGTGTCCTGGGACAGCGAGCTGCGACCCTCGGTCGCCCACGGCGTGACGACCGTCGTGATGGGGAACTGCGGGGTCGGCTTTGCCCCGGTGATCCCGGGCCGCGAGGATTGGCTGATTCAGCTGATGGAAGGCGTCGAGGACATCCCGGGCACCGCACTCGCCGAAGGCATCGACTGGTGCTGGGAGAGCTTTCCGCAATATCTCGACGTGATCGGCGAGCGCCACTACACGATGGACGTCGGGGCACAGATCCCGCACGGCGCGCTGCGCGCCTACGTGATGGGTGAGCGCGGCGCCAACGACGACCCGGCGACGCCGGATGAGCTCGCGACGATGGCGCGCCTGGCACGCGAGGCGGTCGCCGCCGGCGCAGTCGGTTTCTCGACTTCGCGCATCCAGGCCCACCAGGCGCTCGACGGACGCCCCGTGCCGGGTACGGTCGCGCCCGAGGCGGAGCTCCTCGCCATCGCTCGCGCGATGGGCGAAGCCGGCGCGGGTGTTTTCGAAGTGATCCCGTCGGGCATCCTCGGAACGATCCCGGGCATTCCCGTGGATCGCGTCCGGCCCCACGACGAGCTCGAGCTGATGCGCCGGCTGGCGCTCGCTTCCGGGCGGCCCCTGACTTTTCTGTTGATCCAGACGCACAGCGATCCCGAGGTCTATCGGGAGCTCCTCGAGCTGCAGGACAAGGCGTGGGCCGAGGGGGCGCGCGTCACCGCGCAGTTCGCCGTGCGTCCCGGCGGCCTCTTGTCGAGCTTTGAGGCCTATCACGCCTTCCTGCGCCGCCCCACCTACATGAAGCTCGCCGGGCTCCCCTTCGAGGCGCGCATCGCCGAGCTCCGCAAGCCGGAGGTGCGCGGCGCCATCCTGGCGGAGGACGACGTCCCGGTCTCTTCGACCGCCGTGATGGACAACACGCACAAGATCTTCCAGGGGCAGCTCCATCAGATGTTCCCGCTGGGCCCCATCCCGGACTACGAGCCGGAGCGCGCCAGGTCGGTGTTGGAGCAGGCGCGAGCGCGCGGCGAGGAACCGCTCGCGTGCCTCTACGACTGGATGCTCGAGGACGGCGGGAAAGCTCCGGTGATCGCGCTCGCCGCGAATTTCGCGACGGCCGATCACCGCGCGATCGAGACCATGCTGCGCAACGCGCACGCGGTACCGGGGCTCGGCGACGGCGGGGCGCACGTGCGCTTCATCTGCGACAGCTCGGGCCCGAGCTATCTGCTGGCGCACTGGGCGCGCGATCGTCGCCGCGGCGCGCGTTTCCCGCTCGAGTACCTCGTGAAGAAGCAGACCCACGACACCGCGGCGCTCTACGGCCTGCGCGACCGCGGCACCCTCGAGGTCGGCAAGCGGGCGGATCTCAACGTGATCGACCTCGACGCGCTCGCGATCCCGGCGCCCTTCATGCTGCACGATCTACCCGGTGGCGGATCGCGCTTTGTGCAGGACGCAACCGGCTACGCGGCCACCTACGTAAACGGAGTCGCGACACGCAAGGATGATCGGGACACGGGCGCCCGGCCGGGCCGGCTGATTCGCAACGCACGGGCGTAGCGCCGTCGCAGACCGCGGTTCCGTCCAGGGGAGATGCCGTGATGGCCTCCGCTCTCGATCGCGTCAACATCCACACGCCCAGCCGTTACGCACGCGAGGGCTACCCATGGGAAGATTGGGACTCTCTCCGCCGCGATGCGCCCGTCTACTGGTACGAGCGAGACGATGTCGAGCCCTTTTGGGCGGTCACCCGACACGCCGACATTCTGGCGGTGTCGCGACGCCCAGACGTCTTCATCAATGGCGGACCCCGCCTCCGACTCACGCGCAGAGGGCAACTCGAACCGGGGCGGGAGGGGCTCGACGAGTTTGGGAAACGCCGCGGCTGGGACCCCGAGGAGCCGCCCGACTTCGTCTTCATGGACGATCCCCGCCACCGCAACTTTCGCCTCCCGGTCGGCCGCTCGTTTACCCCGAAGCGGATGCGCGCGATGGCCGCGCACTTTGACGAGCTTGCGCGCCAGTTCACCGCCGCGTTCGTCGAGACGTTGGAGCTTCAAAGCCGGAGCGGCGGGTACTGCGACTTCGTGTCGGAGCTCGCCTGCAAGCTCCCGATCGCGGCCATTGGCGAGATGATGGGCCTCCCTCCCGGCGACTGGAAGAAGATCTTCAAATGGACCAACGCCTTCGTCGGCGAAGTGCCTCCCGAGGACAGACGCCCCGGTGAAACTCGCCGCGAGGCGGCGACGCGTGGCACCAACGAATTTCGCTCGTACCTCGAGAACCGCATTCGCGAACGGCGCGCGGCCGGGTGCGATCGGGACGACCTCTTTGACACCATCCTCAGGGGCCGCGTCGAGGGGCGTCCGCTCACCGACCAGCAGCTGATCGGCTATCTGCTCCTGCTCATCGCGGCCGGGAACGAAACCACCCGCAACGCCACCAGCGGCGCAGTCATTGCCCTGATCGAGCATCCGGAGCAGCGCGACCTGCTGTGCGCGGATCCGAGCCTCCTGCCGTCGGCGATCGAGGAAATCTTGCGCTGGACTTCGCCGGTGATCCAGTTTTTGCGCACGGCGACGCAGGATTTTGAGCTCTCGGGGCAGAGAATTCGCGCGGGGGATACCGTGGGCCTGTTCTACCCGTCGGCGAACCGCGACGAGCGCGTCTTTGCCCATCCCTACCGTTTCGACATTCGCCGCGATCCCAACCCGCATCTTGCGTTCGGCCACGGCGCCCACTTCTGTCTGGGCGCGAACCTGGCGCGGGCGGAGCTTCGCGCCATGCTGCGAGCCCTCCTGCCGGTGCTGGCCCGCCTCGAGATTGCGGGTTTGCCGCGGCGCATCCCCAATCTGCACGTTTCCGGATACGCCGCACTCCCGGTGCGGGTGCGACCCCGCGACCTGGCGAACTGAGCGAACGCCACACCAGAAAGGAGTGCGTCATGCCCCTCACCGATGAGCCTCGAGGTACTTCTTCCGCGCTGGAACCGCGGTCGATGGTCGGTCGGTACCGGTTCGCCGCCGCGCTAATCGCGCTGGGTCTGTCGGGGTTCGCCGGGAGTGACGCCCGGGCCGAAGATCGGGCGAGCTCTATCGAGGGGCGAGTCACCTCGGCGGAAGGGACGCTCGAAGCCGGGGTTTGGGTGATCGCCGAGACCGCCGCGCTTCCCACGCCGTACCGAAAGATCGTCGTCACAAACGACGAGGGGCGCTTCGTCGTGCCCGATCTCCCGCCCGCGGAGTACGAGCTCTGGGTGCGGGGCTACGGCCTGCGCGACTCGGGCAAGACCGCGACTCGGCCGGGAGCTTCAGTGTCTCTGCAAGTGGCCAAGGCCACCTCGCCGCAGCAAGCCGCGGCGGTCTATCCCGCGAACTACTGGTTCTCGCTCTTTGAGCCTCCGGAGAAGACCACGGCCTTCGTGAACCAGATGAAGCTCGGCTGTGAGCTCTGCCACCAGGTCGGCTCGCTCACGACGCGCGTTCGCAACCGGGCGCTCTACGACCTGGGCTTTCGCAAGGCCAGCTACATGAATGCGGTCGCCGAGCACCTGGGTCGTGACCGGTTGCTCGACGCCCTGGACGACTGGAGCGGACGGATTGGCACCGGTGCCACCCCGCCCGCGCCCCCGCGGCCGCAGGGCATCGAGCGCAATTTCGTGATTACCCAGTGGTCTTGGGGCGACGCCTTCACCTACGCGCACGACGAGGTCGCGACCGACAAGCGCAACCCCAGAGTCAACGCCGGCGGTCCGGTCTACGGAGTCGATATCGGCAACGATCGACTCCTGATGCTCGATCCGAGGACGCACGAAGTAAAGGCCCTGCCGGTTCCGACACTGGCTGGCTTCGATACCCCCTGGTGTGAGCAGACCTACAAGCCGCTCGCGGGCGGCGATCCGCTCCCCTACGGCTTTGGTTCCCTGGGCTGCCCGGTGCAGGCCGGGATCACCGGTTTTAGCGGGACCTACCGCAACCCCGCGAACCCGCACAATCCGATGATGGATGCCCAGGGCAGGGTCTGGATCACGACGCAGGTGCGCCGCGAGTGGGGGGAGGACGTCCCCAGTTTCTGCCGCAAGGCTCCCGAGATCGCCAACCAATATCACCATCGCCAGCTCGGCTACTACGACCCGGCGACCGAGGCCCTCGAGTTGATCGACACCTGCTACGGGACTCACCATCTGCAGTTCGACGAGCGAGGCGTGCTCTGGACCAGTGGTGATTCGTACGTGATCGGCTGGTTCGATCCCGCAAAGTACGATCCCCAGCGACCCGAAACCCTCGGAGCGGCGCAGGGATGGTCCGAGGTCAGGGTCGATTCCAACGGCGACGGCAAGCCCGACCTCCCGATCGTGGGCTTCCACTACGGGGTGATCCCAAATCCGATCGACGGCTCGGTCTGGACCGCGCTTCCCGGGGGCGAGGTCGGGGCCTCCTGGGATTTTCCGGGGCTCCTGATGCGGTACGACCCGGCGAGCGATCGCCACGAGGTCTATCGCCCACCCGCTCCCGGCGCTGGGCCCCGCGGCGTCGACGTCGATCGCGACGGCAAGCTCTGGGTCGCCCTCGGCGGAAGCGGCCATCTCGCCCGCTTCGACCGGCGCCGATGCCGAAAGACCTGGGGCACCGGGGAGCAGTGCGAGGAGGGCTGGAAACTCTGGAGAAGCCCCGGACCCGGCTTTGCCGGGATGCCGGAGAGCGGTAGCGCCGACTTCCACTACTACGTGTGGGTGGACCAGTTCGACACCCTCGGAATGGGACCGGATGTGGTCGTGATGAACGGGACCGGCTCCGATTCCCTATTGGCCTTCGATCCGCGCAGCGAAGAATTCACCGTGATCCGGGTTCCGTACCCACTCAACACCTACACCCGGGGCCTCGACGGCCGCATTGACGATCCGGGCGCGGGCTGGAAGGGACGGGGTCTCTGGTTCAACAACGGTCTCGACCCCTTGATCCACTCGGAGGTGGGGCAGTCGTACGTGGGCTGGGTCCAGCTCCGGCCCGACCCCCTCGCGCGCTAGCCAGCGGCCCGGCGGGGCACGACGACGACCAGGCCGCCAGTCGACCGAAGCCCGCTACCCGGCCCGCGCCTGCTCTAGCCGGAGGCCTCGCGCCAGCGCTCGAGCAGGGGCGCGACCCGAAGCGAGGGCGGCACCCGGTCGACCCCGATGCGGCGGTCGAGCTCTTCGTGCCAGTGATAGATCCGGCGCTCTTGGTAGCTCAGCGGAACGCCGCGAAAGCCGGGCGATTCCAAGGAGCTCTGGATGGCCTCGGCGAACTCCGTGTCTTCCTCGACGATCCGGTCGAAGTTCGCGATCCGCGTCTCCCAGAGTGGATCCCGATCGCCGTCAGCGCCATCCGGCGCGTACCACACCACCTCGAGCTCGCTCTCCCGATCGCCCGCCGGCCACATGAACACCGAGGGAATCCCCGTCGCTGCAATGGGAACAATCCAGTTGGGGAACACGTTGTAGCTCGGGTTGTGCGTTCGCTCGATCGCGGTCGCCCCTGCCATTTCGCGCATTCCGACCGTGCCGGGGTCGACCCAATCGGCGCGGCGGTTCGGCGTGAGCATCAGCGAATGACCGCCCCTCCACAGCACGATGTGGGTGCCCTGCCGATCGAGAAAGCGCTCCACGGTTTGGCGGTGAAGCAGCCGAAAGTGATAGGCCTCGAGAAAATTCTCGAGGAGTACTTTGACGTTGCAAGCGACGCG
>CAZTOE010000002.1:0-45098 GCA_964615045.1 uncultured Spirochaetales bacterium | reverse complement strand
GGCGTCCCCCACCTGTTCGACCTGGAAGAGCACCGCGTCGCCGTCGCAATCGACCCTGATGCTCTTCACGACCTGCACGTTGCCGCTCTCCTCGCCTTTGTGCCAAAGCCCGCGCGAGCGACTCCAGTAGACCACTTGGCCGCTTTCGAGCGTCTTGCGCAGCGATTCCTCGTTGACGTGCGCGACCATCAGGATCTCGCCACTGGCGGCGTCCTGGGCAATGGCGATGGCGAGTCCGTTGCCCTTCGAAAAATCGAGGGCGTCGAGCGGGTCCATGGTGGCCGGGGAGGCTACCGGTCTCCGAGCACCACTGCCAGCCGCGCGCAGAGCGAGACGAGGTCGTCGAAACGTTCGCCGCGGCCGTAATAGAGCTCTCGTCCGTCGGAGGGGTGGCGTGTCAAGACCGTGCGACAGGCCAACGCGTCGAAAGCATTCGCGAAGGTGGCCCGACTGCCGACCTCGGGGCTGCGGACCTGTCCGAGGAGCGCGCTGCGGGTGAAGGCCTCGGCGGCCTCGCGCTCGAGTTGTTTCGAGGAGACCGGTGCCGCGAGATTGAGGGCGGCCCGGAACGCGGCAGCGTAGGCCTCAATCAAGCCCTGCGTCTGGAGACTCAGGGCCTCGAGCGTACTGCGCCCCTTCTCGGTCGCGCGAAGCACCACTTCTTCGCGCTCGATGAGGCCCAGCGTTTCGAAGTGATGGAGGTAGGCATCGAACTCCCGCTCGAGAACCCGGCGCCGGGGGTTGAAGAACTCGTCGTAGAAGAGATCCAGCCAGAACGCCAAGTCTTCCCGCAACTCTGCGCGGCTGGCGCCTAGCAGGAGTTTGCGCGCCAGGAAGCTTGAAGGCGCGAGAAAGTGGAGGATCGCGTTTCGATAGAGATCGAGCGCGGGTCGCTTTGAGGGTTCGAAGTAGAGGATCTCGCCCCGGGGATCTTGAACCGACCGGATCAGGTCGCTCCGCAACAGAAACGCGATCGATTCCTCGAAATCGCCGGTGTCTTGGGCGAGGGCCGGCGTGAGCCGCGCGCCCTGCACCCGCAGGAGCTCGACGGTCGCCTGCATCCGGCGGGTGAGCTCGGCGCGCAAAAGCCCCGGTCGCGCCGCGCCGAGAAACACCGCCGCCGCGACCGACGTCGCGTTGACCACGGTCGCCGCGTTGATCCGCTCGACGATCTCGTTGCCCAGATCGGCCACGCGTGCGCGTTTGTCGGCGCGGTCACGCTCCGCGTGTTCGGCCGCGAACCGGGCGCGATCTTCGCCGAAGAACGCGGCCAGTGAAATCGGCTCGCCGAACCGGACGAAGGCGCTGCCCCAACGCCGGCGCAAGACCTTTCGGGCGCGCAAGAGCCCGAACACGCTCTCACTTTGCTTCGCACCCCCGGCGAGTTCCGAAAGCATCGCCCCCTCCTCCACCAATCGCTCGTAGGTGATCGAGACGGGGATGAAGAAGAGATCGCGCCGCCCGGAATCCAGGAAGGCCTCCACATTCCAGGAGAGCATGCCGAGCTTGGGGGTCAGGGTGCGCCCGGTGCGCGAGCGCCCACCCTCGATGAAGAACTCCTGCGGGAATCCCTCGCGCACCAGGTACGATACGTAGGCGCGAAACACTTCTTTGTAGAGCGGATCGGCGAAGGAACGCCTCAGAAAGAACGCCCCGGCCCGGCGAAAAATGTACCCGAAGGGCCCGAACGACATGTTCTCGCGCGCCGCGATATGGGGGGGAACCAGATAATGCGAGTAGCAGAGCCAGGACAGCAACAGGAAGTCGAAATACGAGCGGTGGTTGGGAACCAGCACCACGGGATTGCGGCGTGCCACTTGGGCCACTTGCTCGATTCCCAGAGCCTCGACCGAATGGAACAGGCGCCGAAAGATCGCGGTGACGATCGTGTTCAGAACCGCGAGAAACGTGGAGTTCATCGAGGCCGCGATCTCGCCAAAGAACTTTTCGGCCTCGCGGCGCGCCGCCTCGGGAGAGCGCTTGCGCTCGCGCGCCCGCTCGGCCATCGCCGCTTGAACCCGGGCGCTGCTGAGAACACGCTGGGCGACCTTGTAACGCGGTCGCAGCGAGGGGCCCTCCACGACTTTCTCTTCGCGCGAGAGCAGGATCAGGGCGAGACGACGGAGTTTGCGCACCCAGGTATCGCGCGGCTCCTCGGCGCGATCGGCCACGAACTGACGTAGGTCGAGGGCCCCTCCCACCTTGACCGCCAAGCTTCGATAGTTGACCAGGAAGCCGGTCACCTTGGCAAAGTCGCCGGGCCGGGTCGGGGCCCCGTAGGCCAGGTTGAGAAAGCGGCGCTGGTTGCGGGGCCCCTTGCGCCAGAAGAGCGCCAGGGGCACCACGTAGATCGCATCTCCATCGCGCGCGCGCCCGAGGGCGTAATCGAGGATGCGTCGGTCCGAGCGCTCGATCGCGGCCGCGTGGCGGCGCCCGCGCAACCAAGTTCGCAGCCGCGCCGTGCGCAGAAACACGAACAACGAGCGCGGTTGACGCAGGAGCGTCGAGAGGGGCGTGCGATCGACCGCGCGCTTGCCGAGTTCCCCGCGACGCCACAACGAGTAGCGCGAGCGCAGCGCGGCCCAGAGCGGCCCGTAGTAGTCGAAACGAATTCCATTGGCCAAGCTCGAAAGGCGCAGACCATGGCGCAAGAAGAGCGCGTTCATCAAGAAATAGTCGAGCCGGCTCGCGTAGTGCATCGTATAGATCACGGTGCCGCGGGCCTCGAGCGCCCGAAGGCGCTCGACGGTCTGCGGGTCGAGCCCCAGATCGCGAAAGAAACGCCTCGCGAAGCTGCGCGCCCACCAGTTGAAGCGAACCGTCATCGCCGAGAGCGGATCGCGCGTGGGCGCTGCGCTCAGCTGAGGATGGCCTCCATCGAGTCGGCGATCGCTTCCGGCGTCCACAGTCCCTCCCCGGCGGTGACGCCTTCGGTGCGGACCATACGCATTTCGGCAATGCGACCTCCGCCCACGAAGAAAATCCGTTTCGTCACTTCGCGCGCGAGATCGCTCGCGAGATAGACGATCAGGGGTGCGATCAAGTCGGGGGTCAGGCTGCGGAAGGCATCACTCTGCGCCGCCTGAAGGTCCTCGGTCATGCGGGTGAACGCCACCGGAGCGATCGCGTTGACGCGGATCCCGTCGCGCTCACCTTCGAGGGCGAGACAGCGGGTAAAGCCTGCGATACCCGCCTTGGCGGCACCGTAGTTGGTCTGGCCGAAATTGCCCTCGAGGCCCGAGGTCGACGAAGTGTTGATGATCGAGCCTCCCTCGCCCTGCGCCTTCATGCGGAGAAAGGCGGGGCGCGAGACGCAATAGGTCCCCTTCAGGTGGACCGCGATCACCGCGTCCCACATCTCTTCGTCCATCTTCGCCAAGGTCTTGTCGCGCAGGATTCCGGCGTTGTTGACCACGATGTCCAGCCGGCCAAAATGTTCAAGGGCGCTTGCCACGATGCGCTCGCCGCCGGCCACGGTCGCCACTGTGTCGTAGTTCGCCGCAGCCTCGCCGCCTCCCTTGCGGATCTCCTCAACGACGTCATCTGCCATCGTTTGTCCGCCGCCGGAGCCGTCGCGGGCGCCACCGAGATCGTTGACCACCACCGCGGCGCCGGCTTTGGCGAGAGCGAGGGCGTGTGCGCGCCCGATCCCGCCGCCGGCGCCGGTAACGATTGCGACCTTTCCCGTGAGCAGTGCCATGCGTATCCCCTCAGCTGAGGCTAGCCTCGCGGGACTCAGCCCGCCCCCGTGAACAGTAGAGTGCGAAGCTTGTTGCGACGTCGGAAGCCGAGCTTCGCGTAGAGGCCGAAGGCCGCTTCGTTGCCCAAGACGACCGAAAGCTGCACGTGTCGGGCGCCGGCCGCAAACGCCTTGGCGCAAAGCGCCGCGACGCCCGCGGCCGCGAAACCCTGGCGGCGCGCCTCGGGCCACGTGTAGACGCCCTGAACCAGCCAGCCAAGCTGCAGCTGAACATCGGCGTAGGCCACGAACACGACGTGGCCGTCGCGCTCAGCGACCATGGCCCGCGGCAATCGAGCGCGCACCCAACGGCGGAATCCGCGCGCATCGCCGACGAAGGGATCGGGGCGGCCCTCCTCGCGCAAACTTCGTCGCGCCGCTTCGACGAGCGCCTCGAGGTCGGCCAGCACCGCTTCCCGCACCCGCATCGATCCGGACGGACTCCAGCGAGGTCGTTGGGGGGGGTAGAGCCCCAGGGTCTGTTCGATCCGGTCCACCTGGGTTCGGCGTCCGGCGGCGGCGAGCCGTTGCCAGACCCGCTCGACTTGAGCGGGAAGCGACCGGATCAGACCGGTCTGGAGACGGGACAGGGGCTCGCAAAGCATATCGAGCGCTTCGCCTTCGAGCTCGGCATCAATAGCGATTGTGGGGCGCAACGACGCGACGCCGATTAGCGCTTCGCCTTGCCAAACCCCCAAGGCAGAGGGCGTCACTTCCGACGCGGACGGGCGCCCTACCCGACTGACGAGATCGAGGAGGAAAAGATTGCGTTCTGGCTCACGGCGCAAAAACGCCCGCGCGACGTCCCGGGTCTTGGCGTCGAGGAGCCGGACCCGCGGCGACCGGTCCGGATGGGGATGCTCGGGAGCGGTGGCCAAGGCGGCCCTCCGACGCGCGACGGCGCTAATCGATCAACGCCAGAATGGCGCCTTCTTCGACGGCGTCACCCTCGGCGACGCGAACTTCTCGAAGCGTCCCTCCGCAGGGCGCCTCGACGGGGATCTCCATCTTCATCGACTCCATGATGAGGATCACTTCCCCTTCCGCCAGCGTGTCGCCCGCCGCTCTCTCGATCTTCCAGATATTGCCCGTGATCTGGGCTTCCACTTCCGTCGCCATTACGCACTCACCTCCGGCGGGCCGCCACCAGCTGACCCAGAAAATGCGTTGTCGTCTCGCCGCGCCGAAAGGCCGCGTCGCGCAGGATTTCCGCGTGGAGGCTCAAATTGGTGTGGACCCCCTCGATCTCGGTGCATTCCAGCGCGGCGAGCGCGCGCTCGATCGATCGTTCACGGCGATCGCCGGAGACGATCAACTTGGCCAACAACGGATCGTAGAAGGGCGTCACCACCGTCCCCTCCTCGACCCCCGCGTCGACGCGCACGCCCTCGCCCTCGGGCCAGCGGAGCCGTTCGATGGTGCCCGGGGAGGGGAGAAAATTCTTGTCTGGGTTCTCGGCGTAGACGCGAAGCTCGAGGGCGTGACCGCGCGGGCTGATGGCCGCTTGCTCGACGGGAAGCGGCTCCCCCGCCGCGAGTCGCAGTTGGAGCACCACGAGATCGATCCCGGTGGTCGCCTCGGTGACGGGGTGTTCGACTTGAAGTCGCGTATTCATCTCCATGAAGTAAAAGGCTCCGTCCGCTCCGAGCAAGAACTCCACGGTGCCGACGGTCGCGTAGTTGATGGCGCGGGCAGCGCGCAGCGCGGCGTCACCCAACGCCTCTCGGAGTGCGGGGCCGACGGCCGGACTCGGTGCCTCCTCCAGCACCTTCTGGTGTCGGCGCTGCAACGAACATTCGCGTTCGAACAGGTGCACCGTGTGGCCCGCCCGATCGGCAGCGATTTGAACTTCGATGTGGCGCGCGCCCGAGACGAGGCGCTCGAGATAGAGCGATCCATCCCCAAAGGCCGACTCGGCACGAGCCCGGGCGCTCTTCAGAGCGCGACGCAGAGCATTTTCGTCGGCAGCGGGAGCCATCCCGATACCTCCCCCGCCGGCAGCGGCCTTGATCATCACGGGGTAGCCGATCGCCACCGCGGCGCGGACCGCTTCCCCTTCGGAGGCCAGCAAGCCGCTTCCCGGCACCACCGGAACGCCGACCTGCTCCATGCGCTCGCGGGCGCGGGCCTTGTGCCCCATCGCTTCGATCGCCTCGGGGGCCGGGCCCACGAAGGTCAACCCCGCCGCCGCAACCGCCCGCGCAAAGTCGGCGTTTTCCGACAGGAAGCCGTACCCGGGGTGGACGGCGTCGGCGTCGCTCGCGCGGGCGGCCTCGAGTACCGCGTCGAGCTTCAGATACGAATCTCGGGGAGCCGCCGGACCGATGGCTACCGCGTGATCGGCCTCGCGGACGTGGAGGGCCTCGGCGTCGGCTTCGGAGAACACCGCCACCGCCTCGATCCCGAGCTCGCGACAGCCGCGGATCACGCGGCGCGCGATCTCGCCCCGGTTGGCCACCAAGACGCGCTTGAACACGCCGGGGCTCTAGCACGGGGCGCCGCGCCGGGGCAAGGCTCCGGCCGATCGCGTATCCTGCGCTGATGCTGGAAACGCTCAGTCGGGGGTTCGGCGCGGCGCGCGACCGCCTGCGCGGAGTCCGCGAGCTCAACGAGGAGAACATCGCCGAGGCCCTGCGCGACGTCCGCATGTCGCTACTCGAAGCGGATGTCGACCTTGGCGTCGTCCGCTCGTTCCTCGAGCGGGTCAAGGAGCGCACCCTCGGCGAGCGGGTCCGCACTCGGGCTCGCGACCGCCGTGGCCGCGCCGTCCGCGTCAACCCGAGCCAACAGTTCGTCGCGGTTTGCCAGAGTGAGCTCGAAGCGCTCATGGGCCCCGTCGACACCAAGCTCAGCCGCGACAAGCGCGGCTCGGTGTCGATCCTGCTGCTCGGCCTGCAGGGCGTGGGCAAGACCACCGTCGCCGCCAAGCTCGCGAGCCACCTGAAGCATCAGGGGCGCCGGCCGCTGCTGGTCGCGGGCGATGTCCAACGGCCCGCGGCCATCCAACAGCTCCAACAGCTTGGCGAGCGCATCGGGGTGACGGTCCACGCCGAGCCCCCCGCGGAAGGCGCCGTGGCCATCAGCCGGCGGGCGTCAGAGCGGGCTCGGCGCGAAGGGTTCGACGCGATCATCTACGACACGGCCGGGCGCCTGGCGGTGGATGAGGAGTTGATGGACGAGCTGCGGGAGGTTTCAGAGGCCGTCGAGCCCGCCAACACCCTCCTGGTCTGCGACGCCCTGATGGGTCGCGATGCGGTCCAGGTGGCCGAAACCTTCGCCAAGAGCTTGCCGCTCGACGGCCTGGTCATGACGAAGCTCGACGGCGACGCCCGTGGTGGGGCCGCCCTCGCCGTGAAGGCGGTGACCGGGGTCCCCATCAAGTTCCTCGGCACCGGCGAGGCGTTGGACCGCATCGAGACGTTCCGCCCCGAGGGGCTCGCTTCCCGGATCCTAGGGATGGGCGACATCGTGGGCCTCGTCGAAGACTTCGAGGCTGTCGCCGATGAGGAGGAGGCGGAGGCCGACGCGGAGCGCATCCTGAAGGGGCAGTTCGGGATGGACGACCTATTGAAGCAGCTCCGCCTGATCCAGAAGATGGGTCCACTGGGCGACGTCCTTGCCAAGATGCCGGGGTTCGGCCAGCTCGCCGCGCAGGCCGACGAGCGCGAGCTCGGCAAGGTCGAGTCCATGATCCAGTCGATGACCCCGATTGAGCGCAAGCACCCCGAGCGGATCGAGCGCAGCCGTGCCAGCCGCATTGCCCGCGGCAGCGGGCGCCAGCAGAGCGACGTCACCGATCTGGTCAAGCGGTTCGGTCAGATGCAGGAGATGATGCAGTCCCTGGGAAGCGGCGGGGGCCTGTTGGCGAACGTCCCCGGCCTCGGCAAGCTGGCAGGGGCTTCCGGACTCGATCCGAGCCTTCTGGAGGGGCTCGGCGCGGGCGGAGCCGGGCGCCGCGTGCCGGCCGGGGCGATCGCCCGCAAGCGCCAGCAGAGCAAGCGAAAACGCAAGCAGGCGCGCAAGGATCGCCGCAAGGGAAGACGGCGTTAAGGCCAGCTTTCCGGATCAGGTCTTGCCGTGCCTTTGCCGATGCAAAAAGGGCCCATGCGTCGCGTCCAAGCACTGTTCATCGCTGCGTTCCTCGCTTCGCTGCTCGCCGTCCCGACACCGGCCCGGGCGGAGCAATGGTTTCCGCGGCCGCCCGCCCTCGAGCCGCGGGTGGCGTTCTGGACTCGCGTCTACACCGAAGTTGGTACCGATGCCGGCCTGATTCACGACTCGGAAAACCTCGACGTGGTGTACGAGGTCGCCTCGATCCCGCCGGGTCTCTCTCGGCGGGCGCGCGATCACCGCATTCGGAGCATCAAACAACGCTACCAAGACATCCTGAACCTGCTGGGTACCGGTCGCCGCAGCAACTTGAGCGACGAAGAGCGGCGCGTACTCGCGCTCTGGCCCGACGACGTGTCCAACCGGACCTTGCGCCTGGCGGCGCACCGCGTCCGCTTTCAGCGCGGCCAAGCCGACAAGTTTCGCGACGGACTGATTCGCTCGGGCCGATGGCGCGACCACATTCACGAGGTGTTGGGCGAGCGGGGCTTGCCGACGGGGCTCGCCGCGATCCCGCACGTCGAGTCTTCCTTCAACCCGCGAGCCTATTCGAAGGTCGGGGCCGCGGGCCTGTGGCAGTTCACGCGGTCGACCGGCCGCCGTTTCCTGCGGATCGACTCGGTGAGTGACGAACGCATGGACCCCCACACCGCGACGGTGGCCGCGGCTGCGTTGCTGCGCGAGAACTACGAGCGCACCCAGAGCTGGCCGCTGGCGATCACCGCCTACAACCACGGCGCGGCAGGTATGATGCGCGCGGTGCGCAAACTCGGCACCCGCGATATCGACGTCGTGATCGAGCGCTACCAGAGTCGCACCTTCGGCTTCGCCTCGCGCAACTTCTACTGCGAGTTTCTAGCGGCCCTCGACATCGACTCGAACCCGGAGGCCTTCTTCGGAGCGCTTCAATATGAGGAACCCCTGTCCGTGGATACCGTGATAGTCGACGCCTACTACCCGGGCGCCAGCCTGGCGCGGACCTTCGGCGTCGAAGTCGGCCTGCTGCAGGAACTCAATCCCTCGCTGCGACCAGCGGTGTGGACCGGAAAAAAGCGTGTGCCGGAGGGGTTTAGCTTGAAGCTCCCAAAGCGCAGCGGCCCGGTGCCGGCAAGCCAGCTGCTCGCGAGTATTCCCAAGGCCGAGCGGTTCTCCCGCCAGACGCGCGACCGCTTTCATCGCATAAGCCCCGGCGAGACCCTCTCCATCATCGCGCGCCGGTACGGCGTGTCGCAGCGTACGATCATGTCGCTCAACAATCTGAGGAGCCCCCATCGCATCCGCGCCGGCCAGCGCTTGCGGCTGCCGGACGATCCCGCCGACCAGGTGGCTTCGCGGCCCGGCCGCGCCGTGGTCGTGGAGCCGGCGTGGCAGGGGGATCGCTATCGGGTGCGCCGGGGTGAGAACCTGACCGAGATCGCGCGCCGCGTCGGGCTCACGACCGCGGAGCTGACGGCCGCCAACGGCATCCGCAACCCGAACGAGATCCGAGTCGGTCAGGTGCTCCAGATTCCGGGCCGCGAAGCCGCCGCTGCGGCGACGGCGACACGGCTGGCAGAGGCTCCGGAGCACGAATTGCGACAGGCGGTAAGCCCGGCGGTCGAAGTCGTCATCGCCCAGCAGACCGGCCAAGTCACCGACTCCCAACGCCCCGAAGTGGCCGAGGTGGCGGAAGCGCCCGAAGGGACCGAAGTGGTCCGACAGGCCGAGATCACCTCCCCGGAGCCGGCACCGGAGGTCCCACACACCGTGGTCGAAGCTCCGGCCGAGACGTCGATTGCCTCGGTGACACCCGCCCCCCCGATCGAGCCGCGCGACCCGGGCGCAGCAGAGCTCGGAGAGCCATTGGGAAGCCCGGATCCGGTGCCTTCGTTGATGTCGGTACGCACGCCGGCCTCCGCCGTGGCGGAAGGGCTATTGCTGATCGACCCGAGCCGCTGGTCCGTGGATGGGGGCGATCGCACTCTGGTACAGCCGGGAGAGACGCTGGGCCATTACGCCGATTGGCTCGAACTCCCGACCCAGCGTCTGCGCGAATTGAACCATTTGCACGCCAGGAGTTCGATCAGCATCGGTCAGAAGATCCGCCTCGACTTCGGTCGGGTGTCACCCGCCGAGTTCGAACAGCGGCGCCTCTCGCACCACCGCGCGGTACGCCTCGCCTACCTCGAGGATTATGAGATCAAGGGCACTCGGGAACACGTGCTGCGCCGCGGGGAGACGCTTTGGGAGCTCTCGCGGAATCGCTATCGGGTCCCCGTATGGTTGCTGCGCGACTACAACCCGAGTCTCGATTTTGGAAGCCTGCCCACGGGCGTACGGCTCACCATCCCTCGCGTCGAACGCCGCTCGTAGAGCTGTCGCCTACTACTGCGATTGAAAAATTGTCTCGTCGGGCAGGCGGAGTGCGGTCAGCGGGCCGTCGTAGGCAGCGCCGGTGTCGATCCCGATACTGAAGGGCGGATTCCATCGCACCTGAAAGTCGGGGCGAGGAGTGTGGCCGTACACCACGGTCACGCCGAGTTCGTGGGGCAGCTCGCAGCTGAAGCGATCCCAGAGCATTTCCTCGGGGCGCGCCCGTTTGAGCGTCCAGGCGAGATCGGTGCCGCGCGAGACGGACCTCCCCAGGCCCGCGTGCACGAAGAAATACTCGCCCTCGTGGTGGGTGAGGCGCAGCGCTTTGAAAAACACTTCGTGATGCGGCGGAAGCTCAAAGGCGCGGCCGGCGGCCCGATCTTCTTCGAGATAGTCGTACGAGAGCAACGTCGCGATGCCCCCGTTGTTCAGGAAGGCCTCCGAACCAAAATAATGTGGACCGCGCCAGCCGATGAAATCGAGAAACATCGCTTCGTGATTCCCGATCAGGAAGACACACGGGTGCTCGCGCTCGAGGGCCAACAGGCGCTCGACCACCCCGAACGAGTCGGGACCGCGGTCGATATAGTCGCCGAGAAACACGAAGCGGTCGCCAGCCCGGAGCGGAAGGCCGGCCAGGAGTGACTCGAGTTTCTCGAGCTGACCATGAATGTCTCCGACCGCGTAGAGCATCAGGCGGCCCCCGCCAGCTGACCGCAGGCGGCGTCGATGTCGTCGCCGCGCGCTCGCCTCACGGTGGCCACGAGACCGCGACGCATCAGCCCATCGGCGAACTGTTCCACCCGATCGGGGGGCGGGGGGCGTTCACCACTGCGGGCGTGCGGGTTCATCGGAATCAGGTTGATCTTGGCCGGGATACCCCGAAGAAGGCGCACCATGCGCTCGGCATCCTCTAGCGCGTCGTTGCGGCCGTGGATGAGCGTGTACTCGAAAAACACCGGGTGGCGGCGGGAGAAGTGCGGAAGCACGCGCAGCGCTCCGAGCAGCTGGCGGAGCGGGAAGCGGCGATTCAGCGGCACGAGCTCGTCGCGCAGCGCGTCGGTCGTGGCGTGCAGCGACACGGCGAGGTTCACGGGAACCTGGTCGAGCAGGGTCGCGATCTTGGGCACCACCCCCGCCGTCGACACCGTGATCTTGCGCGCGCCGAGCGCGAGACCGCGCGGCTCTTGCAGGATCCGAATCGCTCGCACCACCGCGGGCAGGTTCAGCAGCGGCTCACCCATCCCCATGAAGACCACGTTGGTCAGCGCCTGCCCGCTTTCGAGGTGAGCGCGCATGCGGCAGACCTGGTCGATAATCTCGGCCGCTTTCAGGTTGCGGGTAAAGCCCATGGCCCCTGTCGCGCAAAACGAGCAGGCCAGCGGGCAGCCCACCTGCGTCGAAATGCAAAGCGTGACACGCCCCCCTTCGGGGATCAGGACGGATTCAATGAGAGCCCCATCGACCGTGCGCAGGCGACCCTTGACGGTTCCGTCGCGCGAACGTTGATGCCGCTCCAACACCAGGCTCTGCAAGGACCATTTGCGGAAGAGCTCGGAGCGAAGCGGGCCGGGTAGATCGGTCATCTCGCGCAGGTCTTCGACGCCCCGGGCGTAGACCCAGGCGAAGACCTGATCGGCGCGGTAGCGGGGCAGCCCGGCCTCGGCGAAGCGCGCGCGAAGTTCGGGGAGCGGGTAGTTCTTGAGCTCTAGCGTCACGGGAAGCGGCAATTCTAGCAGGCACCGGGGTTCCCCCGGCGCGGTCAGCCTTCGGCCGGGGGGTGAACTCCGGCCTTTTGATAGGCCCAGAAATGAAGCGGACGGCCCTCCGCCCGCCACGCGAGCTCGTAGGCGGTGGGCGGCCGACCCGGAATCTCGGAGCGCCAAGGCGCAGGCGCGTAGCAGTTGGTCAGGATGTCCTGTTCGCGAAGCAACGCGTCGATGTGTTGGGCGTACGGGACGTCATCGGTGGCGATGTGGAGGACGCCTCCCGGCGCCAGGCGGGATCCGATCTCCGCCAACAGCTGGCGTTGGATCAAACGGCGCCGGTGGTGGCGTTTTTTGGGCCAGGGGTCCGAGAAGTTGATCCACAGCGCGCGAACCGACGCCTCGGGCAGCGCCTCGCGCACCACGATCTCCCCGAGACCGTGCACCAGGCGGATGTTCGGGAGCTCCAGCCGTCCGACACGACGCGCCGTCTTCAACACGCGTTTGCGGGACACTTCCACGCCGACGTGCGCCACGTGGGGCGCGGCGCGCGCCAGCTCGATGAGGAACTCACCGCGCCCGAAGCCGAGCTCGACGACGAGGGGAAACGGCTTCGCGAGGTCGGCGGCGAAGATTGCCGGCCAGCCCTCGGCGGCGATCTGTTCCATCGTGACGCGCCGATCGACGCCAGGAATATCGATTTTGAGACGCCGCGACATGCGTCCGGCGGTTAGCGAACCCGAAGCAGGGGAGAAAGGCGACCCCGCAAGAGTTTCAGCGGGCCGACGCGCGGAAGGACCTCGAGGCGATGGGGCTCGGCGTCGGGGATTCCGGCCCGGCGGCGCGCCTCCGCAATCGCTTCGAGCGGACCGCCCAACAAGTCGACCAGGCCGTTCTCCCGGGCCTGCGCGCCACTCCACACGCGGCCTTGGGCGAGGGGCTCCAGCACGCTGCGTTCGAGTCCCCGGCCCTCGCTCACCCGCTCGAGGAACAGCGCGTAGAGCGCCTCGACGTGCGTGCGGAGCGCCCGGCGTTCTTCGGGGCGGAAGGGCCGAGCCGGCGAGAGCATGCCCGCGAACTCGCCGCGCTCCACCCCGTCGACGTGGAGGCCCAGCCGATCGAGAAGACCCGAGAGATCGAGTTTCCCCCCCAAAACGCCGATCGAGCCGGTGAGCGCCGGCGCCTCGCAAACCAGGGAGCTCGCCGCGGCGGCGAGGAAATAGCCGCCGGACGCTGCCACTTCCCCCATCGACACAACGACCGGTTTGCGCTCGCGGAGGCGAAGGACGGAGCGCCACAGCAGATCCGAAGCCAGTGCATCGCCGCCGGGGCTCGTAATTCTCAGGACCACGGCGTCAATGCGATCGTCGGCGCGCAGACGCTCGAGAAGTCGACCGAGGCCGCGCGCCGAGATCGCGCTGGCGATCCCTGGCGCCTCACCCCGCACCACGGCGCCGCTCGCCGCGATGTAGGCGAGCTGAGGAACGCCGCGCCCGAGCGGAACCCATCCCGGGTCCGCCGCGTGCAAGGCAACGTAGCTGGGCACTTCGACGCAACGGGGGAGGAGCTCGCCGTGCCGGAGCTCGGCGCTGCGCGGCACTCGCTCTACGAGCTCCGCTGCCACCTGGTCGGGGAAGCAGCAGGCGTCGATCCAGCCCTGCTCCGCGGCGCTCCCGGCCATCAGCGGGCCGCCGTCGAGCGCGCCGCGGACCGTCTCCGGAGCTACCGCACGACCCTCAGCGACGGCCTCGACAAAGCGCGCCAACACGTCGTCGAGGTAGGCCTCGCTCTGTTCGCGCTGTTCGGCGGACATGCGGTCACGCACCAGGGTTTCTCCGGCGGTCTTGTAGCCTCCCACGCGCAGCACTTCGGGCCGCACGTCGAGACGGCTGAGGAGTTCCCGCAGGTAGAACCGCTCGGTACGCAAGCCGAGCAATTCGAGGGACCCGCTTTCCGGAAGCAAGATGCGCTCCGCGGCGCTGGCTACCCAGTACTCGGGAATCCCCATGCGTTCGCCGAACGCCCACACCGGCTTGCGTCCGCGCAGTTCCGCGACCGCGCGGTGCAACGTCGCGGCCGCGGCGAGGCCGCGCGGCGCACCGGCGAAGCGCAGTAGCACTCCCGCGACGCGCGGATCGGCAGCGGCCGCGCGCAGCGCACGCAACATGTCGAGAAGGGAGGAGCGCGGCTCCCCAATGGCTAGAGGATGCGGGCGCGGGATCTCCTCGAGCGGTGCGGCCAGGCGGACCACCAACCAAAAGGGCGCGCGTCGATCGAGCTTCACGTGCGCGAGCGCCAGACGGGGCAGCCGGCCCAGGTTGGCGAGCAGGCGTTGGGCCCAGAGCGCCGCGGCCCCGACCGAGGGGCCCGCGGTGGCAGAGCCGTTCCGGCGCGCAGCGTTGCTCACTCGTGCGAGGGCGGGGGCGACTCTTCCCCGGTGAGCAGGCGTATTCGGCGTTGGATGATTTCGAGTTTTCCGCCGTCATTCACCCGCAGCGTCGGGGGAAGGTTCATCTGATTAATGGCGTTGCGCGTGTCTTGCAGGCGGCTCTCCGTCGTCGGATGGCTCGAGAGAAACTCGGGCGGGCGCGGTCCTCCCTGGCGAATCAGGGTCTCGAAGAAGGTGGGGAGGCCGTGCGGGTCGTAGTTGGCGCGCGGCAACATCTCGAGCGCGAAATCGTCGGCTTCGCGCTCGGCTTCGCGCCCGAAGGAGTTCAATACCGAGGCGATCGCCAATCCACCGGCGAGATCCGCCACCTGGGCACCCAACTGGCCTCCGTAGATAGCGCCCGCCAACACCGCCGCCTGATGTCCAAGTGAGCCCGCTTTGTATTTGTTGTAGTTCTGCGCAATGTGGCGCAGCGCGACATGGCCGATCTCGTGACCGATCACACCGGCCAACTCGCTCACGTTGCGGGCTTTCAGGATCGTCCCGGTGTGGACAAAGATGTGTCCGCCCGGCAGCGCGAAGGCGTTGATGGTGTCGTCTTCGACCACGTAGAATCGATATTCGAACGGCTGGGGACCGGTAGCGGCGAGGATCTGGTCGCCGATGTCCCGGACGTATTCGCGCACCACGGGATCGCGGATCTCGTACACCTCCTGGCGTACCTGCCGCACCGCATCCTGACCCATGGCCCGCTCTTCGGTTACCGACATGGTGGTGCACGCTGCAGCCAGCGCCGCCAGCACCGGCGCGAGAATCCGAAGTCGAAGGCCAATGCGCCTAGAGCAACTCGTCCGCATCGAACTCTTCGGCTTTGCGCAGCGTTCCCGTGACGTGCTTGATGATCGAGAGCACGGAGTCGTCGCGGGACTCGTTGTCAACGATCGGGATATCGTGACGATCGGCCAATTCGAGCAAGTGATCTTGGATCCGCAAGATCGACTTCAGGTTCCGAAGGTAGCGATGGGGTGCGCGCTGGCTGCTCTGAGCCCTCGCCTCGAAACGCCTTCGGTAGGCTTGCTCATCGAGATTCGCGACGAGGAGGAAGACGATATGGGCGTCCTGGTGATAGCGATGGAAGTCGAGCAGCCCGGGCACGATCGACACGCCGTCGATCACCATGCTGGTGTTCTCGGCGATGGCGCGTTCGATCATGGCTCGCACGCCGACGCTGACAATCTTGGCCCCTGCCTCGAAACCGGCGATGACCGGATCCTCTTCTTCCGCCACTGGCCCGATCACGCGGTAGGCATCGTAGGAAGAGGCGTGGATCGCGGGCACCAGATCCGGTGAGAGCATGATCCGCATGACCTGGCGGATGGAGTCGGTCGAGATCACGCGCTGCACGTCCAACCGGTGCGCAACTTCGACCGCGAGCGATGTCTTTCCGGAACCCGTCGCCCCGCCCAACAGCAAGATCACCGGTCGATCCGGACGGTGAAAGTGCCGCCACACCAAATAGCGCTCTGCCGTCGCGGGCCCGAAGCGACGCTCGAGATTCCGGTACGCCGTCCGTCGGAGCTCACGGCGGCCGATGTCGGTGACGCCCTGACGCACCAGGGTTCCCTCGATCTCCCGTGCCACATCAAACGCGTCGTTGGGATCGATCGCCGCCGCCAACAGGGACTGGGAGAGAAACCCCTTCGAGAAGGGGCTCATGCCCCCGTCCGAGCGCACCTCGATGGTGGGGGAAAGCGAGGCTTTGGCGTCGGCTGCCAAGCCGCGCTGCTCCAACTCCTCGTGCACCGCTTCACGGAGGACCTCGCGGGCCACGACGCCGCGGCCCTTGAGCTTGTCGCGGATGACGTTCGCCACCCCATAGGCGTCCTCGAAGCCGAGCCCTCGCGCCATCAGCGAGTGCACCAGGATCCCGCGCATGAAGGGGCGCGCCTGGCCTCCCTGGTCGACTTGAAGGCGTTCGCGATCTCTACCTGCGCGCCCTTGTTCGGCGCCGCTTGTCACCCGCTCCATCGCGACGAGGCTAACGTAGCGAGCGCTTGGCGGGAGAGCCGCCCGATCGCCTGCTCCACCGGCAGCAGTGGGCCGCGCCCCGGAGACACCCTGAAGCCAACCCGCAAATTTTCACGGAAACCCCCGAAATTGAGATAGCTTTTGTTGACGGGACCCGAACCCCGCTCTAGGGTGTTGGCGCGCGGACGTGTCAGGGGGGTGAACGCTGTCCGCTGTCAGCCACACGATTGCGCACGCTTCGCCGGAGCGGGCTAGATCCCGCGAGCGCGCCAACTCGGTTGAGCGTCGTCGGAGTGCCAGCGCTGGACACGGCGAGCTCGAGAGGCTCTTCCGAACCGGCCAGGTCTCGGCGGTGCTCGGCGTCTCGCGGCGGCAGCTCCAGTACTGGGCGCAGACCGATCTCGTCCGTCCTTCGGCCCAGACGCCGGGCGGCCACCACCGCTATACCTTTGAGGACCTGGTGGCGCTCGGCGCCACCAAGCAACTGATCGACGCGGGCGTCTCGGTACAGCGAATCCGCGGCAGTATCCGCGCGCTCCGCCGTGTGCTTCCGACCGTCGATCGCCCCCTCTCGGACTTGGTCTTCGTCGCGACGGGCGACGTGGTGCTGCTGCTGAAAGATGACCACTCGTTTTACGCCGTGAGCGGAAGAGAGTGGATTTTCGAGGTGTCATCGCTTCGCAAGGCGATCGAGGCCCGGGCCGCGCGACGCGCAGCGGCGCGGGGCCGCAGTCCGCGGCGGAGGGTACCGATCCCATCGGCGGGAGCGCGCACCGGCTAGCAAACTTGCGCCCCGCTGACACAAAGGCCCATGCGGCCGTGGGGAGAGCTCTCATGCGCGTGATCGCTGTGGTCAACCAAAAAGGCGGCTGCGGGAAAACGACCACCACGGTGAACCTGGCCGGTTGCCTCGCGGCGGATGGTTCATCGGTACTGGTGGTGGATCTCGACCCTCAAGCGCACGCTACGATGGCCTTGGGCATTGATCCGGAAGCCGCCGATGAGAATCTCTACGAGGTGCTCGCGGATCCGGGCGCAGGTCCGGGAATCGCCGAGATCGCGATTCCGGTAGGAGAGCGGCTCCACGTCGCACCTTCGAGCGTAGTGCTGGCGGCGCTCGAGCAACGTCTGGCCCATGAGCACCGCGAGGGAGGGAACCGTCGCCTTGCTGAAGCCCTGACCGACGTCCAGGACACCTACGACTATGCGCTGATCGATTGCCCACCCAACATCGGGATCCTGACCCTCAACGCGATGTGCGCAGCCGACGAGATCATCATCCCCCTCGAAACGAGCCACTTCGCCATTCAGGGCGCCCACAAGGTGCTCGAGACCATCACGCTGCTGTCGGAGCGCATCGGGCGCGATCCCGAGGTCCGCGTCCTCTCCACCCTCTACGACGGCCGGACGCGTTTCGGGCGTGAGACGTTGGGGGAAATCCGCTCCATCTTTGGCGATCTCTGCTTCGACACCGTGATCCGCTTCAACGTGGCACTCCGGGAGGCAGCGCGGCGAGGTGTTCCAATCGTAGCCTTTAGGCGGCGGGCGAATGGGGCCGTCGACTACGCCGCGTTGGCAGCCGAGGTGCAAGCCAGCCAGCCTCCGGTCACGGCACCGACGCGGGAGGTCGTGGTCGAATTTCGGGACGCGGATGCCTTGGACGTCCGCATCGCCGGGAATTTCAACGGCTGGATCCCCGATCGCGGGGTGGAGTCGGTCAGCCTCCCGGAGGGCGAAGGCCGTGTATGGCGGAAGATTCTCCATCTACGCCCGGGCACCTACGAATACCGCTACGTGGTCGATGGCGAATGGCGGCCGGACCCGGACAACCCGGAACAGGTTCAAGAGGGCCTCGGCCCGCCCGCTTCTCGGCTCGTGGTGCGTTAGCGAGTTGCGCATGGCGAAAAACCTCGGCGACGTACTGGACCTGTACCTGGACTCTGCCCCCACGCCCGCGGCTCCAACGCAAGGTCCGAACGCGCAAAGTCGAGCGGCTGGCCCTGCCCGCGTGCTCGCGATTCCAACCGGACCCAGCGACCTCGTTGAGCCCGCGCTGCTCAGCTGGTTGGCGATGTCGCTACGCGAACACGACCTGCGGGTGCTGATTGTGGCCCCTCCCGCTCCCAAACCGTGGGCGGACCTGGCCGGCTTCGACTTCGTTCTGGCCCCGTTTTCCGCGGAAGGGCTCTGCCCCGAAACGGCCCGCGAACTGCTTCCACCGCTCGACCGCACGCTCCTCTGGACCCCAACTCACCCGAGCGCTCTCGAGCGCACCGCCGCAAGGCTGCGCGCCCTTGCGCGCCTACGGCCGGGCGCACGGGCCGATCTGGTGTTTCTGGGCTCCGGCGGCGGAGCCCAAGCGGCGACCTCCTTCCGCCGCCTCGCGGCCGCGCGCGAGGAGACCCTCACCTTGCGCCACGCGGGAGTCCTGCCCGGGGGCCCGTGGTTGGCGCGCTCGTTGTTGCACGGGCCGGATGACCGCGCGCCGGGCGCGATGGGCGAGATCGCGCGCGCCCTCGCAGCCGCCTGAAAGCGCCCTCGCGCGAGCCTCTGCGTCGCCCGGATCGGCGCGGGGCCGTACACTCCGCCGCCATGCCGAGCGCCGCGCCCGCCCAACCCGGATCCGCGCTCTGGGACGCAGAACCTCTCGCCCTGTGGCTTCAGGAGCGTCCAGGCGCCCCAGGCGGCCGAACCCGCGAGTTTCGCTTCGAGTACTCGAGCCGCGGCGACCGGATCCCGGGCGTGTTGTGGCTTCCGATCCAAGCCGAGGCAGTGCACGCGGCAGTGCCGCTGATCCTCATGGCCCACGGCACCGGAGGGGCCAAGGACACTCCGTTTCTCACCGCGTGCGCGCGCGACTGGATCGCCGGAGGCTGTGGGGTCGCGAGCTTCGATCTGCCGCTCCACGGTGAACGCGCCAGCGCGAAGTTGAGCCAGACCTTCCTGGACGCGTTCGGTGATCGCGAACTTCTCGACCCGGAGCGCGAGCGCCTGTGCGCGGAGTTTTTGCGCCAGGCCCTGCTCGACGGCGCCCGCTGTCTCGACGCATTGCTGGCGCTTCCCGACATCGACGCCCAGCGCGTCGCCCTGGTCGGCTTCTCGCTGGGTGCCATCGTGGGGGCACATTGGGGGGCCACCGATCCGCGGATTCGGGCCGTCGCGCTGGCCTTGGCGGGGCGGGGTATCGGAGCCCTCGACCCGAGCGAGGCGGTAGCGCGGATTGCGCCGCGCCCCCTGCTATTCGTGAACGCCAGGGGCGACGAGCACGTGCCGGAACGGACCGCCGAGTCGCTGCACCGCGCGGCGGCCGAGCCGCGCGAGGTGGTGTGGGTTGAGGGCGGCGACGTCGGCGAGGCCGGTCTGGCCGCACTGGCGCGTTTCTTGGCTCGACATCTCGAGTGCGAGGCCTAGGACCCGAAGCGCCCGGACGCGACGCACCGTGGCGAAGGCGACGCCGCGCGCGTGACGAGCCGGGCGTACGTCGGATGACCGGAATACGCTCAGGAGTGCTGAGGAGGTGCTTCGGAGTTGCTGGCAAGCCCTTCGATCTCGGCCAGAATGCGGTCGCGGTGTTCGCTCATCGCGGCCGCGGTCTTGGCTTCGAGGTTGAGGCGCACGAGAGGCTCGGTATTCGAGGGGCGCAGGTTGAACCACCAATCGGGGTAGTCGACCGAGAGCCCATCCAGGTGGGCGATCTCTCCATCCCGATACCGCTCTTCCATCACCGCCAGCAGGCCGGGAACGTCAGCGACGCGGCGGTTGATTTCGCCACTCGCCGCGTAGCGACGCAGCGGTCGCAACAGCTCCGAAAGGGGCTTCCGTTCTCGGGCCATCAGGTCGAGTAGCGCGGCGAAAGCGGCCACACCGTCGTCCGCTACCAGGGTGGGCGTGAAACGGAAGTAGAAGTGACCGGATAGTTCGCCACCGAAGACCGCGCCCACCTCGCGCATGCGCGCCTTGATGAATGAGTGTCCCACGCGACTGCGCTCGGGCGTACCGCCCGCGTCGCGGATCGCTTCGGGCGTGGCGCGACTCGAGCGCAAGTCATAGAGAACGGGTCCCGGTCCGTGGCGCTCGAGCTGGACGCGGGCCAGGAGCGCCGTCATGAGGTCGGAACTCACTGGCGCGCCTTTCTCGTCGACAAAGATCGCGCGGTCGGCGTCACCGTCGAAGGCCACGCCGAGATCCGCATCGCAACGGATTACCGCGCCGATCAAGTCGCGCAGGTTCTCGGCGTTCAGGGGATCCGCGGGATGGTTGGGGAAACGACCATCGGGTTCGAAATAGAGGCGCTCGACGCGGAGCGGCATGTGCTCCAACAGGGGTTCGAGCCCGACTGCCGCCATGCCGTTCCCACAATCGATGGCGACTCGGAGCGGTTCGCAGCGATCGCCGACCGAGCGCACGTGTTCGACGTAGGCTTCGCGCAGATCGACGACTTCGGGGCTCGGCGCCCGTTCCGACGCCGCGGGCGCGCGCTCACAGAGCGCTGCAATCTCCCGCAACCCGCTCTCCCCTCCCACGGGAATGGCGTGCTCGCGACAGATCTTGAGCCCGTTGTATTGGGCGGGGTTGTGGGAGGCCGTCACCATCACACCCGCGTCAAGGGCAAGGCGCTCGACGCCGAAGTAGAGCATCGGGGTTGAAACCAGGCCGAGGTCGACGAGCTCAGCACCGGCCGTGGCGATTCCGCTCATCACGGCGGTCGCGATCGCGGGCGAGCTCTCGCGCGCGTCGCGGCCGACGGCAATGCGCTTCGCACGCAAGTGATGTGCGGTCGCCCAGCCGACCCGGTAGGCGATCTCGGGGCCGAACTCGTCCGGAACCGTTCCGCGCACGTCGTAGGCTTTGAAGACGGACATGGAAATCATGGTAGCGGTCTCCCCAGAGCGGGTGGGCCTGCTTGACCCGAAAGAGCGCGGAGGGCACCCTTTCCACGTACCTCCAGCTGGAGGATTGGTATGTTTGGCCTCGGGACCACTGAACTACTCGTTATCCTGGGCATCGTCGTTCTGCTCTTTGGCGCGCGACGCCTGCCGGAGATCGGGTCTGGCATGGGCAAGGCGATTCGCAACTTCAAGAGCGGCGTGTCGGGCAAGGACGAAATCGACGTCACTCCCCAGAAGGAAGAGCTTTCAAAGGGAGATTCGTAAGCTCCGCATCGGTCTGTGCGGGCTTGGATGAGGCTCTCTCCAACGCCCCGAGCACGTGGAGCGGAACCCGCTCCTCCAAGAAGGAAAAGCGCACCGCGCGCCCCGGAAGGCGGTCGAACACCGCGTCAAAATGGACGATCTCCCCGGGACCGAGCTCGCGGAGGGCCAGTTCGCGGGCCCCCCTCTGCTGCTCGGCTCGCAAGACCGCGGGATCCTTGAGCCGAACCGTGTGCTCGTCCAGGGCCGCGCACGCGAGGGCATGCGCGTCTTCGAGCGCGACGCCGGCAGGGTCGTGGAGACGGATCGCCAGCGTGGATCGCAGGGCCTGTCGCTGGGGACTCGTATTGCGGAGCTCTCCGGAGACGATCAGCAGTGAACCCCCGATCGCATTCTCGAGAATCCGGCTGCGAAGCCCTGCGACCTCAAAGCCCCGTGCCAGCGAAATCGGATGCGGGGCGCTCACGGCCGGAACCGGACGCATTTCGCTCCACGTCGTGAACGCGATCAGCATCAGCACTAGGGGCCATCCGACCGCTGCGGCCACCCAATCGGAGTGGGCCGGTTCTGGCGCGTTGGGGATGAGGGGGGCGTCAAAGAGCTGGTCGTCATCAAAATCCGGACGGGCCGCGGCCTGCTCGACGTCGCTTGCAAAAAGAGGCTCCCGCTCGGAGGGCGGTGTCTGGGCTGCGGGCGCCGACTGAGCTTGCGGCGCCACCGGGTCGTGCTGACTGACCGCCTCCTCGGAGAGGCCGGCGAAGAGATCCCAGCTGGAAGGATCTCCCACTGCGGCAAGGGAGTCTTCATTGGGATCGCGCGCGCGTGCTGGACCGAGGTCTGGGCTGGGTTCGCTGGCAGCGGCCAGCGCGTCGCTCGAAGCAGCCGCCGCGCCGAGTTCCATGCCGGGAGCGAGCTCGGGAGCCAAGGAGGCGCCAGTTTCGGCAAGCGGCGCCGCTTCGGGCGCGGGAACCGAGATCTCGCTCGGCGCTTCGTCTGCTCCCCCGATCGCAGCGGCATGCACACGCTCCGCTTCCGCTTCTCGCAGCGCGGCTGCGAGGGGATCGTCCTCGTCGGACGGCTCTTGGTGCTTCTCCGCCGTTCCCAACCGAACATCGGTCTCACCAAACTCCCAGCCCTCGTCGCCCTCCGCCTGCTCCCCCTCGGCCAGGAGGTCGGGCGCAGCGCCGGGCTCCGAGCCCTGGGCTTCCCCGGTTTCGAGTCGCGCCGACTCCATGCGTTCCGCAGGGGCCGCTCGGGTTGCGGCTCGGGTCTCGGGCGATCGCTCCATCTTGCTGGCGGGCGCTTCGCTTGGCTCGGGCGCAGCGGAAGCGGACGAATCGACGGAAGCTGCCTCGGAAGGAGCTGCACGGGGGGCCTCGAGGTCGCTGGCCTGGTTCGGCTCAGGATGCAGGGCAGAGACCGGGGCCGGGGGTGCCTCCGCGGGAGCAGTCAAGGGCGCGGGCTGCGTGCCGGCGTCGGGCGGAGCCTCGACGGCAGGCGTCGGTTCGCGCTTCACGTAGAAGGAATGCTGACACTTCGAGCAGCGGACCCGTGCCCCGCGCTCGGGGATCCGCGCATCGTCGAGATGAAAGCGGGTGTTGCACTGGTCACAGCGGATGACCAACCGAGTTCCTCCGAGCCGCGCGCGGGCTTCCTGGATCAGGCCGCAGTCGACGTGTGCTAGCTTGCGGCAAGTCTGCGAACCCACGTCTCTTTCGGCCGCGCCGGGAGAGCGCTTGAGGGCGATCCGAATCCCCACTCGCGGCCCGCCGACGAAACACTTCCCACCCTACTCTGCCGCGAATCGGCCCCGCCTGACGCTCTTGGCCCAACCGCAACAGACATCCGACCGACGCCGGGTCCTCCCCTCGCTTCTCGATCGTCGCCTGATCGTCGTGACGGGCAAGGGAGGGACCGGGAAAACCACGGTCTGTGCGGCGCTGGGCGTGGCGGGCGCGCGAGGGGGGCGGAGAGTTCTGGTGATTGAGACCGGGCGATCGAGCGAGGTCCCCTCGCTGCTCTCCGCGGCCCGGCTTGGCACCTCTACCCGGGAGCGCGAAACGTCCTCCGATGGCGTCGAGACCCTGCGGCTCGACCCCTTCGACGCGCTGGCCGAGTACCTGACGCTGCAATTTGGTTTCGGGCGCCTCGTCCGGCGCGTGGTTGCCCACCGTGGTTTTCACCAGTTGTTGGAGGGCGCACCCGGCTGGAGGGAATTGATCACACTGGGAAAAATCTGGCACATGGTCGAGCGGGGCGATCCCTTGTCGCGCCCCGACCTCGTCGTCGTCGACGCTCCGGCGACTGGTCACGGGCTGACGTTTCTCGACGTGCCTCGCGTCGCCTCGGCAGCCGTCCGGGCGGGCCCGTTGCGCCGCCATGCCGGCTGGGTTGAAGCCCTGGTCCGTGATCCAAAGCGCACCCTGCTATTGCCCGTCGCCAGGCCCGAAGAGCTCCCCGCCCGCGAGACCGTGGAACTCGTGGCGCGTATGCGCGACGAGGTTCAGGTGCCCGTCGATCGGATCGTCATGAACGCCTTCGACTCGCCGCCGCCCGGAGTCGCTCTGGCCGAGCTCGAACAAGCCCTGAAACGGGCGGACCAGCTAGCCCCCAACGAGGCATTGCGGCACGCGGTACGCGATTGGCGCGTCCGCAGCGAACGCAGTGAGCATTGGACTGGAGAACTCGCGCGAGCGACCGGCCTTCCGATCGTACCCCTCCCCTACGAGCCCGGGGGACCCGCCGGCGCGGAGTCCTTCGCGCTACTCGCCAACGCGCTACTCGCGCCGGAGAGCCCCGCGCCGTGAGCGCCGCCATGGACCCGGAGAGGCTCATCAACCAAAAGCGGCTCGTGGCCTTCGTCGGGACCGGCGGGGTCGGAAAAACGACGCTGGCGGCCAGCTTCGCTCTCGAGGCGGCTCGCCGTGGCCGCCGCGTCGCACTGCTGACGATCGACCCCGCTCGACGTTTGGCCGACGCGTTGGGAGCCGGCCCCCTCGACCACCAGCTGCGCGAGATCGAACCGGAGCGCCTTGCCCCCCCGCGCGGCCAGACGGGGGGTCGGCTTTTCGCCTCCATGCTCGATACCAAGCGTACCTTCGACGAGCTGGTGGAGCGTTTCGCGGCGTCGGAAGCCGCGCGGCAACGCGTGCTGCAAAACCCGATCTACTGCCACTTGTCGGAGGCACTAGCGGGAAGCGCCGAGTATGCGGCGATGGAACGCGTGTACCAACTCTCGCAACGCAGCGACTTCGATTTGATCGTGGTCGACACCCCACCCTCCGAACACGCCCTCGATTTCTTGGAGGCACCGCATCGCATGCTGGCGCTCCTCGACAGCAGCGTGGTCCAGCTTTTGGTGCACCCCGCTTTCGCCGCGGGCAGGCTCGGCATGCGGCTCTTTGCGCGCGGCACGGACCGCGTACTGCGGCTCATCGAACGCGTCAGCGGAGTGGGCTTCCTGGAGGACATCACCGAGTTTCTGCTCGCGTTTGAGCAGATGTCGGGGGGGTTTCGCTCTCACGCGAAGCAGGTCGAAGAACAACTCCGCGGGCCTGGTAGCGCCTTCGTGCTGGCCGCGGCGCCGAGCCCCGCCGCAATGCGTGCCGGCCTGGAGCTGCTCAGCCAACTGGAGGCGCAGAGCGTCCCCCTGGCGGGGGTGGTGCTCAACCGCACGCACCCATGGCCGGGCGATGCGATTCCCGCCGCGGGCGTCGCGGCGGGCGATGTCGCCAAGCTCGCGGAGCTGCTCGCCGCAAGCGCTCCAACGGGCAGTGCCGAAACCTGGGCGCGCACGGCGCTCGTCGCTGCGGATCGCTACGCTGCGGCAACCCGGGCTGAACGAGAGGCCTGCCGACCACTCGAAGCGCGCATGCGAGAGATCGGCGGTTTCGTACGGCGGGTTCCCGAACTCGTCGAGGACATCCACGACTTCGACAGTCTGGTCCGGGTGGCGACTTGGATCTTCGCCCAAGAGAGGGAGCGCCCAGCGTGACGGGGCGAGCTCGACGACCGGAACCGCAGGCCACCGACGCCACCGCCACCCACGCGGCCGGGGATACCGAAAGCCTCGAGGCCGCGATCGCTTCCGCCGCCTATCACGCGCGGGCGGCGCTTGCGGAAACCCTGCTTCTCCTGCGGGCGCTGCTCGACGTCGCGAGTTTTCTGGCGCTTGGACGCGGGGCGGCGCGGGTCGAAACGCTGCGTTCGGCGGTGGAACTCCTCGAACAGATCCAAGCCGGCGTGCGGCCGGGCAGCGACCCGGCACAGGACCTGCTGACCGATCTGGCCGACGCGCTTGACGCCGAGATCACTCGCTGGGAATCACGAAGCCAGGGCGACCCGGAGGCCCGGGCAGTGCTGCGCGCGTTTCTGGGGCTCCGGGAACTGCTGTGGGAGTTCGGGATCGCGAGCCCGGGTCCGCAGCCTCACCCCGAGCGGGCGACCGCATAGCCCGCAGCCCGCCCAGCTCAGCCGGCACTCGAACTAAGCCCGCCCCGGCCCTTTTTGTTAGGTTGCCCGCCTCGCCGGCAGAGAGGTCGATCCTCAAGGCCCGCGAACGAAAAGCCATCGAGCGCGACGGAGCACCCCGCTTGAATACCGACCTCTCGAACACCGGAGCCGGGCGCGAAGCTGCGGGTGACGGGTTGGACGATGCCGAAGCCGTCCTCGTCAAGCGTTATGCGAATCGCAAGCTCTACAACACGAGCACGAGTCGCTACATCACCCTCAAGGGAATCGCGGAGCTCATCGAGGAGGGTCGCGAAGTCCGGGTGATCGACAACGAGACCGGTGAGGACATCACCTCGGTCACCCTTTCGCAAATTCTCGTAGACACCGAGCGCTCTCACCGGACCGTTCCGGGAAGCGTCCTGTCGGACTTGATTCAACGCAGTGGCGACGTCCTCTACAGCGCGCTGCGCCGCGGGGTAGGCGACGCATCGGAAGGCCTTGAAGAATTCCAGCGCAATGTCCGCCGCTTGCTCGGCGAGCACGGCGCGCGCGTCAAGGGCCTGGAATGGGTCGCGCTCTCGAAGCCCGATCTAGAAAGCATCGTGCAGGGCGCGCTGGAACGCGGTATGCGCGCGCTCGATCTGCCGCGGCGAAGTGATCTGGAGCGACTCCACCAAAAGTTGGACGACGCGCTCCTCCGGCTCGAGGAACTCGAGCGGGAAGCGCGAGTACCTCAAACGGCCGCGCCGGACCGCGACGCCGGTCCCTAGCGCGGGGTGGCGAGGCGGATCCTCCACCTGCCGCCCAGGGTTCCCGTGATGGCGGTTGCGACGGTGGGCACGCCGAGCACCCGAGCGACAGCGAGTGCGCCGGGATCGGAGAAGCCGATCACGGAACGACCGCTCCGCAACAGACGCTCCACGTTCTCCTGACAGGCGCGCACGCCGCCCAACCGCGCTAGGGCGGGTTGCGCGAAGGGCCGCGTGGCGAGGGCGTCGCTCACCAGGAAGCGGACGCGCGCCGCCTCGGGCGCGCGGCGCGCCAGCGCGTGGCTCAGCATCAAGCCATCCCAGGGCGCCAGCCCGGCGCTGCTTTCCGCGTTGAACAGGGACGGCGTCGCGCTCGCGAGATCGGCAGTGCCCTCCACATGGATGCGCCACCAACCGTCGAAGAGCGCGTCGAAGAAGGGGCGCAGTTCGCTCCACACCTCGGGGTCCATCCCGAAATCGTCGGTCTCGGCGCGGTGTTCGCGAACTCCCAGGGTTTGGAGGCGCGCCCGCAGGCCCTGGTAGAGCGCCTGGAGCCCGCGTTCCAATATCTGGGCTTCGCCCGCGAGTGCACGCGCCCGGCGGGCGGCGACGCCACGGCGCAGGCCGGCCAGGCCGTCCGCGAGCGCAGCCTCGAGCCGTGCGCGGCGTTCCGGATCGACGCGATGGAGCACCATGATCGTCGCCTCCGACCGCGTTACCGGTAGTGCCGCATGCGCGCGGCCGAAGTAAAGGCGATCCAGGCCTCGCGCGTCGAATAGTGAGGCTCCCCAAAGGCCTCCCAGCCGCGTGCCCCATCCGCGACCCAGAGGAATCGCAAGTAATCGTAGAAGCCCGCCGGCGCGTCGCCATAGCGTGCCCGCTCGACGCCCTTCCGGAGCCGATAGAGCAGGGGATGCGGGACGGGAAGCGCGCGTTTGCCGGCCAGGCGCAAGAGCGTCGAGAGCGGGAGCACACCGGGTCCCACTACATTGTAGAGGCCGGGATGGTCAGCGAAGAGTGCGGCCTCAAAGCTGCGCAGCAGGTCTTCTTCGTGGACGAACTGCAGCAGGGGGTCGTAGCCCAGCGGCACCGTCACGACCGCGCTTGCGAAGTGCCGCGTCGCGCGATCGCGGTAGCGCGGGCCCAGCAGCCACGCGGAGCGCAGCACCGTCACCGCGACCCGCGGATGACTTTTCGCCCAATCCGCCAGCAGCCTCTCGGCCGCTACGCGGTTCTCCACACAGTGGGCCGCCGGATGGCCGCGCAGCGGATGATCTTCGGTTAGATAATTCGGGTTGTCGGAGTGGGGACCGTAGAGCGCGGTGCTCGATAGAACGATCAACTTTGCGACCTCGGCGTCGGCGACTGCTTCCAGGACGCGCTTCGTGCCTTCCACTTCGAACTCGCGATCCGCCGCGAGATCGGGGGTCGGATCGCGCCGGTAGGCGGCGTGCACCACCGCCTCGACCGCTCCGCGTCGCAAGGTCGCCGCCAACCGGTCCGCCGCGTTCGCCTCCGTAAGATCGATCGCCGCGAAGCCGTCCTCGCGAGCCCAACCCTGCGGTCGAAGTCGGTCAACTCCGAGCAGACGCGGGCCCCCTCGCCGCGCGGCCACCCGCCGCGCGAGCTCGCCGCCCACGAAACTGCGCACGCCGACCAGAGCGACACTTTTGAGTGCAGACAAGGGTGCTCCTCACCGCCCTGCCTTCGGCAGCGGCGCCCAGCTCCGATACCCTCGGCTCCATGAACGTCGCGATCTTTGAAGACGCGCGCTACCGCCTGCACGAAGCGCCTCCCGGGCATCCCGAACGGTCAGAGCGGCTGGCCGCGGTAGGCGCCGCGATCCGCGCCCGCGAAGCGTCGTTCGCCGAGCCCGCGAAGCGCCTCGAGCGACGCTCTGTCCGCGCGGCCACCGACGAAGAGCTGCTGGCAGTGCACCCGCGCGCGCATCTAGCCCTCATCGAGGACGCCGCGCAACGCGCGCCCACGCACCTCGACCCCGATACCTTCATATCGAGCGCCAGCGCAGAGGTCGCGCGCCTGGCCGCGGGAGCCGCCATCGACGCCGCGCGAGCGGTGGTGGCCGGCCCGGCGCGCGCGGCGCTGGCCGCCGTGCGGCCGCCCGGGCACCACGCCGAAGTCGACCGCGCGATGGGCTTTTGCCTCTACAACAACGTCGCCGTAGCCGCCCAGGCCTTGCGGCGCGTCGACGGGGTCGAGCGGATATTGATCCTCGACTGGGACGTGCACCACGGCAACGGCACCCAACATACTTTTGAGCGCGACCGCGACGTTCTCTACTTCTCGACCCATCAGTACCCCTTCTATCCGGGAACCGGAGCGCTCGGCGAAGCGGGGCGGGGCGAAGGCGAAGGCGCCACGGTCAACGTGCCTCTCCCGGCTGGCTGCGGCGACGCGGAGTACTGCGGCGCGCTGCAACGGGTCCTGGTTCCGGTCGCGCGAAGTTTCCGCCCCGAAGTGATCCTCGTCTCGTGCGGTCTCGACGCCCACGTCGATGATCCGCTCTCTGACATGCGCGTGTCAGAGCAGGGATTTCGCGATCTCACCCGCGTGGTGCGGGCACTGGCGGAGGAGTGTTGCGGCGGCCGCATCGCCTTCGTGCTGGAGGGCGGCTACGCCCCGAGCGGTCTTGAGCAGGGGATTGGTGCGGTCCTCGACATGATGCTCGCACACGAACCCGGCGTGCCCCCCCCCACCGCCCTGGCTCGAGAGAGCCCGCTCCACCCGATCTCCAAAGGGCTACGCGCGATTCATGGGAGCCGCATTCCCGGGATCGGCGCCAGCAACTGATTGCCGCCTGATTCCTACCTCTATATTTAGATATCCAGATGTGTCTCCAATACCAGATATTGTGGAATTTGGCCCCCCACCGAAAAAGGATGATAAAACAGCGGTTTGGACCTCTTTTCTGCTTGCGGATCGGATTCGGTGGGGATATAAGACCATCAAGTGGGGTGAGGTGGGAAAAAGTGGGAAGGCTGAATCGGCTGGGAAGGCACGGCGGCGGGCCCGGGAATCATCGAGAGGACGCAGTGCGAGATGTTTCGAGGCCGCTACGCGCACAGCATCGATTCCAAGGGCCGGCTCAGCATCCCGGCCCCCTTTCGCGCCGAACTGGCCCGGCGCAGCGATCGACCTCCGATTCTCACCAACATGCTCGAGTGTCTGGCGCTCTACCCGTACGGCGATTGGGCTGCCTTCGAGGAGCGCCTCGTGCGGGTCGACCCGCTAATGCTCGAGGGGCAGGAAATTCAACGCTTCATGATTTCGGGCGCGGTCGAGTGTCCCGTCGATGCGCAGGGGCGCATCTTGATTCCGCCCTATCTGCGCGAACACGCGAAGCTCGAGAAGGAAGCCACCCTGGCCGGGGTCGGTCCGCGCATCGAAATCTGGGACAAAGCGCGCTTCGACGAGCAGCTCACGCGAACGCAGGCGCGATTCCGCGAGATCTCGCAAGAAGTGGCGAAGAATGGTTTGTGAGCGGCCCCTCGGGTCGCTTGCCGGAAATGAACGGAGCCTCGGGGCTCCGGAGAAGTTCAACGCTGGGGGGGACCGGAGGCCGAATGGCCTCCGGTTGAGAGGGGGTGTCCCCGGAGCCTCGTTTTAGTGGTTCGCGGAAGCAAAGGGGGGTGCGACCGCGAATTCATGCCTGAGGCTCCGGGGCATCCCTGTCTCTCGGGCGGCTTTGACCGTTCGGGAACGGCGGGAGAATTCGATCCGTGGCCGGTTCGCGATACCACCGGCCGGCTCTTCTCACCGAGAGCCTTCATCACCTTGCGCTGCGCCCGGGCGCTCGGGTTGTCGACGGGACCATCGGCGGCGGAGGACACGCCGCGGCGATCCTCGAAGCGATCGGCCCGACCGGAACACTGATCGGCCTGGACGTCGATGAAGAAGCCCTAGAAACGAGTCGCCGGCGCCTCGCGGCCGACGCCGACCGCTTGTGTTTGCTGAGGTGCTCCTTCCGTTTCATCGAAACGGCGGTGGAGCAGTGCGGTGGAGGTCGAGTCGACGGCGTGCTCTTCGACCTGGGTGTCTCATCGCACCAACTCGACCGTCCCGAACGCGGCTTCCGTTTCGCCGCCGAGAGCGCAGAGGAGACGCCGCTCGACATGCGTATGGACCGGCGCCTCGACCACGGCGCACGCGAGCTTCTGGCGAGCGCTTCGGCGCACGACCTCGAGCATTGGTTGCGCGAGTACGGAGAACTTCCCGGCGCGGCGCGGCTCGCGCACACGCTGGTGGAGAGGCGGCGAGACCAGCCGCTGCGAACCGCGGGGGACCTTTTGCGCGCGGTCGATGCCGCCGGAGTCGGGCGCGGGCGACGTCATCATCCCGCCACATTGGTGTTTCAAGCTTTGCGCATCGCCGTGAACGACGAACTGCGCGCACTCAGCGAAGGCCTTTCCGGTGCGGTCTCGGTGCTTGCTCCGCGAGGACGCCTCGTCGTGATCTCCTATCACTCGCTCGAGGATCGCGTCGTCAAGCGTTATTTCCGTGAGGAGGCGCGCGGCTGCATCTGCCCTCCCCGTCAGCCCGTGTGCACCTGCGGGCGCGAGCCGCGGCTCCGCGTGATCACGCGCCGCCCGACGCGGCCGAGCGCCGTCGAGGTGGAGGCGAATCCGCGGGCGCGCTCGGCGCGCTTACGCGCCGCCGAGCGCCTCGTGGAGGCGGCCTGATGGGTGTGCGGACCGCGACGGTGACCCGGCGCCGGTCGTTTCGCCGAGGAGCCTCGCTTCGTTCCGCCATGCGCGCACCGAGCGGCAGCCGCGACTGGGTCGCACCCCGCGTGACCCGACCGCTTCGAGGGTGGCTGGTCGCCGTGGGAGTCGGCCTGGCGGTCACGGCAACGGGGCTCGCGTCCTTGCGGACCAATTCCATCGCGTTGCGCTACCGACTGGCAGAGGCGCTGCGCAGCGAGCGCGAGCTGCGCGAAGAGGAACAACTTCTCACGGTCGAGCTGCAACGTCTGCGCGATCCCATGCTCCTGCAACGCGAGGCGGCGGCCCTCGGCCTCGTCGCGCCGGAACGGGTGATCGACATCCGGCGTCGGGCCGTCGCGACGGGCGCGGAGTCGGCACCGTGAGGGCCGCGGATTTGCGCCACTGTCGGCGCCGTGTGCGATTGGCCCAGGGGTTTATGATCGCGACCTTCCTCGCTTTGACCGCGCGCGCCGCGTATCTCTCGATCGACGAACGCGGAGCCGAACGCGGCGACCGCCAACTCTTGAGTTCCGTGACGCTCGCGCCCGCGCGAGGGCGGATCTTCGATCGTTCGGGTACTGCGCTAGCGGTCAGCGTGGCGACGCCGTCGCTCTACGCGGTCCCCGAGTTAGTGGAAGACGTCGATACCGCCGCCCGGAAGCTGAGCCCGCTTCTCGGCCTACCGGCCGTATCGCTTCGCGATCGCATGTCGGGCCGGGACGGTTTCGTATTCCTCCAGCGCTGGCTCAGCCCGGAAGTCGCGGAGCGGATCGAACGGCTCGGACTCGCGGGCGTCGGGATGGTCGACGAGCCCAAGCGCGCCTACCCACTCGGGGCGTTGGGCGGCTCGCTGGTGGGATTCTCGAACATCGATGGCGAGGGCGTTCGCGGCATTGAGCGTCTCGAGGACGCTTGGCTGACCGGCAGCCGGCTCCGCGTGGGCGTTGAGCGCGATGCGCGCGGGCGACTGCTCATCGGTCCGGGCCTCGATCCGCGCGCTACCGCCGGGGGCGATGTGCTGTTGACCCTCGACAGCACCTTGCAGGCCCAGGCGGAGGCAGCTCTGGCCGTGGCGATTCGCCGCACGGGAGCGCGCGAGGGCTTCGTCGTGACCCTCGATCCCGCGACCGGCGATCTGCTGGCGATGGCCGAAGCACCGGGTTTCGACCCAAACCAGTTCCGTTCCGTGCCTTTCCGCGCCTCGCGCTCGCGCGTTTTCCTGGACGCTTTCGAACCGGGTTCTACGCTCAAGGCGTTTCTAGCCGCTGCCGCCCTCGATGCGGGGGCGGTCACGCGGGACGAACCGTTTGAACTCGCGGCCGGTGTCCGCGTACCCGGGAAATGGATCCGCGACGAACGACCCCGCCCCAGCCTGGATCTCGCCGGAATCCTGCGCGTTTCGAGCAATGCCGGAGCGGTTCGCGTCGCCCAGCGTTTGGGGCCTGAACCCTACTACCGGGCGCTGCGTCGCTTCGGCTTCGGATCCCCAACGGGCAGCGGGTTCCCCGAGGAATCCGCCGGTCTCTTGAGACCCTGGGCCCAGTGGAGACCCGTGGATCAAGCCACCGTCGCATTTGGTCAGGGAATGAGCGCGACACCGATCCAACTCGCTGCAGCAACCGCCGCCTTGGCCTCTGGGGGACGCTGGCGCTCCCCGCGCCTGGTGCTGGCACGCCGGGGTTCGGGAGAAGATTGGCGGCCTACGCCGCCCACAAAATCCCGGGAGGTGGTCACGCCTGCGGTGGCCGCGGCGATTGCGGAAATGCTCGCGGGCGTGACCGAGCCTGGGGGAACGGGATTTCGCGCCGCCCTGAGAGGCGTCGGCGTGGCGGGGAAGACGGGAACCGCCCAGAAGCTCGACCGCGAGAGCGGGCGCTACGCGCAGGATCGCTTTGTGGCGTGGTTCGCGGGCTTCGCACCAGTCGAGAATCCGGCGGTGGCGATCGTGGTCGGCCTCGACGAGCCCGAGCGGAAGCACCACACGGGCGGCGATGCCGCCGCGCCTTTGTTCGCGCAAGTCGCGGCCGCGCACTTGACGCATTTGGGAATCCCGGCGCAGTCGGTCTTTGGCGAGGACGCGGACGCACCCGCGCGTAAAGCCGCCACCGTTCGCGTCGCCGGCGGGCCGAAGTCCACGAAGTCCGCGGCGCCCGCCGCGTCCGGGCCACCGGCGGTTTCGGCGACGCGCGGCGCGTCGCGGCCGACCCTGAGGAGCGGGCGGCGGACGGCGCCTTGGCTCCGTGAGGGCGACCGTGTCTTCCTCCCGGACCTGCACGGCCTTTCCCGTGAGGAGGTGGAGCAATTTTCGGTTCAAACCTCGATCCGCGTTCGTCTCGAAGGCGAGGGCCGCGTGATCGCGCAGGACCCCACCCCCGGCACCATCCTGGTCGCGGGGGCGAAGGTCGTGCGGGTGCGGTTTGGGGCAACCGATGAGGGCGGCTGATGCGCCTCGATGACCTACTCGCCGCACTCCCGCCGAACTGCACGCCGTCTTCGGTTTCGGGGAAAGACGAGCTCGGCGCCCGCCCGGTACGGGGCTTGTGCATCGATTCGCGGCGCGTCGCGCCCGGTGACCTCTTCGTCGCGTTGCGCGGCGCCGTGAGCGACGGACACGATTATCTCGACCAGGCGATCGCACTGGGCGCCGCTGCGCTTCTCGTCGAAGAGCTGCCCGACTCCCTCAGTTCCCGGCGCAGTTCGGCTCCTCCGATCATCGCGGTACCGGATACGCGGCGGGCCCTGGCGCCCCTGGCCGCCCGTTTCTACGGGAACCCGTCCGAAGAGCTCGACCTGGTGGGTGTGACGGGTACCAATGGCAAAACCAGTACCACCTATCTGGTCGAGTCGATGTGGCGGGCCGCGGGTCGGGCGATGGGACTCATCGGGACCGTTGAGACGCGCTTTGCCGACGAGACGTATCGTTCCCTTAACACCACGCCGGAGAGCCTCGAGCTCCAGCAGCTGTTGCGCGCGATGCGAAACCGTGGGATCACCGACGTCGTCATGGAGGTTTCGTCCCATGGCCTCGAAATCGGCCGCACCGCGGGGTGCCGTTTCCGGGTCGTCGCCTTTACCAACCTCACCCAAGATCATCTCGACTTCCACTCCACCATGGAGCGCTATCGCGAGGCCAAGCTGATGCTCTTCCGAGAGCTGGTCGACGCCTCCGGGACGGCGGTGGTGAATCTCGAGGATGCTCACGCCGCCCACTTCGTGGGCGCGGCGCGGGAGCGCGGCGCGCGGGTGATCGGGGTGGCGCGGGAACCGCGCGCAGACGCGCAGCTTTGGGTGCGTGAGACCGCGACAAGCCTCCGCGAAACTCGCGTTCGCCTCGGGGGTGAAGACACCGAGCTCGAGCTCTGCTCGCCCCTCCTCGGCAGCTTCAACATCGAGAATCTGCTCGTCGCGGTGGGCATTGCCATCGCGACGGACGTCTCGCGGGAAGCGATCACGCGGGGCGTCGCCGCGTGTCCGCAGGTGCCCGGGCGCTTGGAGCGCGTCGATCCGGGTCGGGGCGATCTCCCGACGGTTTTGGTCGACTACGCCCACACCCCGGACGCGGTCGAAAAGCTCCTGGCCGCCGTGCGGCCGATCGCGACGGGTCGCTTGATCACGGTCTTTGGCTGCGGCGGCGACCGCGATCGGAGCAAACGCGCCCCCATGGCGGCGGCCGTTGCGCGTCACAGTGACCTGGCCGTGCTCACCAGCGACAACCCGCGCACGGAGGATCCCGAGGCGATCCTCGATGATGTGGAGGTGGGGCTCGCGGGGATGACGGCAGTGCCCGCTGCAGCGCTCGCCGAGCGCGAGCGCAGCTATACGCGCTGTGCCGATCGCCGCGAAGCCATCGCGCTCGCGATCGGAGTGGCGCGGCCGGACGACACGGTCGTGATCGCGGGAAAGGGTCACGAGGACTATCAGATCGTCGGCCGGGAACGCCTTCCGTTCGACGACCGCGTCGAGGCACGACAGCGGCTGGCCCAGCGGGGGGCGGCGTGAGCGCGCGATTCTCGGTGGCGCAGGCGGTGGAGTGGTGCGGCGGCACGCTGCGCGGAGGTGATCCTGCTGAGCGCTGCGAGGGCGTTTCGATCGATTCGCGCCGCGTCGGGCGCGGTCAGCTGTTCGTGGCGATCCGGGGAGAGCGATACGACGGTCACGCCTTTGCCGCGGATGCAGCGGTAGCGGGCGCCGCGGCCCTCGTGATCGAAAAAGGTCACGCGTCGTCCGGCCTCGAAGACGGCCGTTGCGCGGTGATCGAAGTCAGCGACACCACCCGCGCCCTCGCGGCCCTCGCGTCCGGCCGTCGGCGCGCTTTCGTGGGGCCGGTGGTTGCGATCACCGGCAGCAACGGCAAAACCGGCACCAAGGAGTTTGCCGCGGGCGCGCTCGGCATCGAGTTCGCATGCCTCAAGACCGCCGGCAACCTGAACAACCAGTTCGGCTTGCCGCTCACGCTGTTGGAACTCGAGGATCATCACCAAGTCGCGGTCGTCGAACTCGGCACCAACCAACCGGGCGAGATCGCCTCGCTCGCTGAGATCGCCCGGCCCACGGTGGGTGTCATCACAAACGTGGGCACCGCGCACATCGAGTTTCTCGGTTCGCGGCAGGGGATTGCAGACGAAAAAGGCTCCCTGTTCGCCGCGCTCCCGCGCGACGGATTCGCCGTTGCCAACGCCGAAGACGAACGCGTGATGTCCCAGACCGCCCGGACCGACGCACGGGTCGTGACCTTCGGTCGCGTAGCGGGAGCCGAGGTGCGGGCGGAGAACGTCGAGAGCGTCGGCTTGGCGGGCTATCGCTTCGAGCTTTGTACACCGCAGGGCCGCGCCGAGGTCGCGATCGCGAGCCTCGCTGAGGTTCACGTTGCCAACGCGCTGGCCGGTGCGGCCGCGGCTCTCTGTGCCGGCGCCTCGCTCGAGGCGGTGGCGCGGGGCCTAGGTGCCGCGCCGCGCGGCGCGGGCCGACTCGAACCCGTGGCGCTCCCCAACGGGGCTTGGGTCCTCAACGACAGCTACAACGCCAACCCCCAGTCGATGCGGGCCGCCCTCGCGGCGCTCGCGCAACTGCGCGGAACCGGGCGAGCCTTCGCGGTCTTGGGGGACATGGGGGAGTTGGGCGAAAGCGCTCCGGCGGCGCACCGAGAGGTGGGGCGCTGCGCTGCAGAATCCGGGGTCGACGCACTTTTCGCGCTGGGCGACCACGCGGCGCTCTTTGCCGAAGGGGCACTCGACGGGGGTCTTCGCACCCAAGCGGTACACCGACTGACCGCTCCGTCGGAAGCCGTGGCGGCGCTCCGCGCGATGCTCCGTGAAGGCGACTGGGTGCTGCTCAAAGGCTCGCGGTCGATGCGCATGGAGCGCGTGCTCGCGGGCTTGCAGGCCGACGGGGGATAGGCGCGGGATGTTCTATCACCTGCTGGTCCCCCTCGCTTCGGAATTCGGCGGCTTCAATGTGTTCCGCTACGTCACGTTCCGCACCGCGGCCGCGACGCTGACGGCGCTCTTTCTCGCCTTCCTGGTCGGCCCTTCGTTGATCCGCGCCCTCGCCTCGCTGCGAGCGGGTCAGCCGATTCGCGAGATCGGGCCGGACCACCAATCGAAGGCGGGCACGCCCACGATGGGCGGCCTCTTGATCCTGCTGGCCCTCCTGGTGTCGGTGCTCCTGTGGACCAATCTCACCAATCGCTTGATCTGGATCGTCATTAGCGTGACGGTGGCGTACGGCTTGCTCGGCTTCATCGACGACTACCGCAAGGTCACTCAGCGCCGCAATGAGGCGGGCCTCTCCGCGCGCCTCAAGATCTTCTGGCAGCTTCTGATCGCCGGTGTGGTGGCCTTCGCCATCTATACCGATCCGAGTTTCGACAAAGAACTCGCCGTGCCCTTTTTCAAGGACTTCACCCCGAACGTGGGGGCTTTCTATATTCCCCTGGCGGTGCTCGTGATCGTGGGGACCAGTAATGCGGTCAACCTCACCGACGGGCTCGACGGTCTCGCCATCGGACCGGTGATGATCGCTGCGGGCACGTTCCTGCTGCTCTCCTACGCCGCCGGGCATGCGGGGATCGCAGAATATCTGGGCATCAAGGGGGTCCCGGGGGCCGACCAGATCCCAATTTTCTGCGGCGCCCTGGTCGGGGGTGGCCTGGGTTTTCTGTGGTTCAACACGTATCCCGCCCAGCTCTTCATGGGCGACGTCGGATCCCTCGCACTGGGGGGTGCGCTCGGCACGATCGCGGTGGTCATCCGGCAGGAGATCTTGCTCGCCGTGGTCGGTGGCGTCTTTGTCGCCGAAGCGCTCTCGGTGATGATCCAGGTGTTCTGGTTCAAACTGACGGGTCGGCGCGTCTTCCTGATGGCGCCGATCCATCATCACTTCGAGCGCCTGGGTTGGCCGGAACAGAAGATCGTGGTTCGATTCTGGATCATTTCGATCATCCTCTCCCTCGTCGCCCTCTCGTCGCTGAAGCTGCGCTGATGGAGTTCGCCGGTCAAACCGTTCTCGTGCTGGGTCTGGGACGCACCGGGCGCAGCGCTGCGCGTTTCCTGGCTGCACGTGGCGCCCGCGTCGTGGCTGCGGACGAGCAGCCTCCCGAAGCCGTGGGCGGGCGCGAGGCCGCGCAGGAGCTCCGAGCGCTCGAGGGGATGGTGGAGCTCCGCACGGGCCAACCGTTCCCTGATGTGGCGCGCTACGACGCCGTGGTGCCGAGCCCGGGTATCGCTCCGCAGCGCTTCGCGGGTGCGCGGGAGGTGTGGGCCGATATCGAGCTCGCCGCGCGGGCCCTTTCCATCCCGATCGTGGCCGTGACCGGTACCAACGGCAAGACCACCACCACGCTGCTTCTCGAGGCCATGCTTCGGGTTGGCGGATTGCGCACTCGGGCGGCGGGCAACGTGGGAACTCCCGCCCTCGATCTGGTGGGCCAAGGGCTGGACGTCGCGCTGCTCGAGGTGTCGTCGTTCCAGCTCGAGCTGTGTCGCGCGTTTCACCCCTCTATCGCGGTGCTGATGAACGTGGCCCCCGACCACCTCGATCGGCACGGCGATTGGTGGTCTTACGTCGCGGCCAAGGCCCGGCTCTTCGCTCATCAGCACCCCTCCGATCTGGCCATCGGCTGCTTTGAGGACATCACAGTGCGGCACCTCGTGGAAAACGCGGCCGCGCGCCACCAGTGGTTCGGCCGAACCCGGCCCGCGCGACCTGGCGCCTGGTGGGACGGCGACTCGGCGTGGTTCGACCTGGTCGGCACACCGCGTCGAGTCGCGCTGCCACAGCCACTCGGGGTTCCCGTCGAGTCTGTGCTCGCCGCGCTGCTCGTGTGCGCCGATCTGGGCGTCGATCTCGACCGCGCCGCGTCCGTCTTGCCGGCGTTCCCGGTCCCCCCGCACCGCTTCGAACGGGTCGCGGAGATCGCGGGCGTCACCTGGATCAACGACTCCAAGGCCACCAATCCCTCGGCTGCGCTTCACGCCCTGCGCCAGGTCGAACGACGGGTACTCTGGATCGCCGGCGGCCGCGACAAGGGCGGGCTGGACCTCGGTGAGCTCGCCGACGAAGCGGTGCGCCGGGTGCGCGCCGGGTTCTGGATCGGAGAGGCGGCACCCCGCCTCGAGCGAGCGCTTGGCGGGCGCATCCCGACGACTTGCGCACGCACGCTCGAGGCCGCCGTCGCGAACGCTCGCGCACTGGCCGAGCCCGGCGACGTGGTGCTCTTCTCGCCGGCTTTCGCAAGCTTCGATCAGTTCGCGAACTACGAAGAGCGAGGCGAGCGTTTCCGCGCCGCCGTGTCGGCCCAGAACACTGAGACCCAAAGCGCGGGAACGCCGGCTGGGGCGTTGCCTTGACAGTGCAACGCGCACCGCTGCACGGCGGGGTCGTCACCTCGTGCGCCCTGCTCTGCGCCGCGGGGCTCGTCATGGTCTATAGCGCGACGGCGCCCCTTGCGATGGAGGCGGCATTCCCCCCGCACTTCGTCCGGCAGGCGATCGCGAGCCTGATCGGCCTGGCGATCGCGGCCTTTGCACTGCGCGTGCCCCTCAGTGCCTGGTACCGGCTCGCGCTGCCGCTTTGGGGCGTTGGCGTCGTGGCGCTCGTCGCAACCGCGTGGTTCGGGGCTGAGGTCAACGGCGCCCGGCGCTGGCTCGACCTGCCCGGTCTTCCCCGCGTTCAGCCCGGCGAATTCGCCCGCTGGTCGACGCTGCTGCTGGCCGCGGCGCTGCTGGCCACTCGGCGCTTCGAACCCCGCGAGACCGTGCCCGGCCGTTTCTGGGCGTTGCTGGGCGCCAGCACCGGCTTGCCCACCCTGTTGCTCTTCATGCAACCCGACACCAGCGGAGCGCTGTTGCTGTTGATCACCGTGGCGGCGCTCGTGTTTGTCTCGGGAGCCCCGCTGCGCGCCCTGCTTGGCGCGGCCGGGCTCGGGGGCTTGATCGTTGGAGGCGCCGCCTGGGCCCGCCCGTATGTGCTCGACCGCCTGCGCGCCTTTCTCGATCCCTGGGCCAACGCGTCCGACCAAGGCTTTCAGGTCGTCCAGTCTTTCGTCGCCTTCGGACGCGGCGGCTCATTCGGGGTGGGACTCGGCGACGGGCGTCAAAAGCTCTTCTATCTGCCCGAAGCGCACACCGACTTCGTGCTCTCAGTGGTGGCGGAGGAACTTGGGCTGTTCGGCGTAGCCGTTGTGCTGGGTGCCTTCGTGGCGCTCGGGGTCGCGGGGCTCCAGATCGCCTGCCGGTCGCAGAGCCGTTTTGGACTCCTGGTGGCATTTGCCATGACCGCGAGCCTGGTGCTGCCGGCGGCGCTCAATGCCGCGGTGGTAATGGGGGTGGCCCCCGCGACTGGCCTGGCACTGCCCTTCCTCTCGTACGGACGCACATCGCTCTTGGTGTCGTTCCTGGCGGTCGGGGTGATCCTCGCGACGGCCCGCGACGTCGGCCGGGCGGGATCCGCACCGGTCACTCCGGCGGGGCCCTGGCGACGATGAAGGGACGGCGCATCGCAATTGCGGGAGGTGGCACCGGCGGTCACGTGACGATGGCCCTGGCGCTCGGCGAAGCCTTCCGCGAGCGCGGGATCGAGCCGCTCTTTGTCGGGGCCGAGCGCGGCTTCGAAGCGCGCTGGGTCCCTGAAGCAGGCTTCGAGCTGATGACCCTGCCGGCGCAACCCGTGGCGGGGCGCTCACTCTGGGGACGTGCGGGTGGACTCCTCGTGCTGCTGCGCTGCGTAGGCTCCGCCTTGCGCGCGCTACGCCGCGCGCGCGCCGCCGCGGTGATCTCGGTGGGCGGTTACGCGGCCGCGCCGGCGACGATCGCAGCGGTGCTGATGCGTCGGCCGCTTTTCTTGGTCGAGCCCAACGCCGTCCCGGGCCGCACCAATCGCGCTGTCGCGCGCTTCGCGAAGCGGGTCTTCACCGCCTTCCCCGCCGCGGTCCAGCGTTTTCGTGCGCCCGCTGCCCGCGGTCTCGAGGGCCGCATCGAAAGTGTCGGCGCACCCCTCAGGGTCGAGCTTCTGGCCGCCTTCGCCGAAGCGCCGCCCCGCCGACGCGCAGGCAAACCGTTGCGACTGCTCGTCCTGGGCGGAAGCCAGGGAGCACGTCAACTGAATGAAGCAATGATGGCGGCCGCCTCGCACCTTGAGCCGGGGACCTTCGAAGTGTTCCACCAGAGCGGCGCTGCCGACCGCGAGCGGGTCACCGAGGCCTATGCGCGGGCGGGGGTTGCCGCCCGCGTGGTCGAGTTCGAGACGCATCTGGCCCCCCACTATCTCTGGGCGGATCTGGCGCTGTGCCGTGCCGGGGCACTCACCGTGGCGGAGCTCGCCTCGGCGGAACTTCCTGCGCTGCTGGTTCCCTACCCCTACGCCGCCGACGACCACCAGCGCGCCAACGCGCGCCAACTCGAGGAAGCCGGGGCGGCGCGGATCCTCGAAGCTGTAGACCTCGGCGGCAGAGAACTCGCTTCGCGGCTCGCCGCGATGGCGCGCGAGCCCGACGCCTTGTTGGCGATGGGCCGAGCGGCCGCCAGCTGTGCGCGCCCCGATGCGGCGCGCCACATCGTCGCGGCGTGCCTCGAAGACAGCGAGATCGGGGAAGTCTCCTGATGCGCGGCATCCGGACCATTCACTTTGTGGGTATCGGCGGGATTGGAATGTGCGGCATCGCCGAATTGCTGCATCACCAGGGCTATCGGATCACCGGGTCGGACCTTCGCGACGGCGTGACCATGACCCGGCTCCGGAGTCTGGGGATTCCCATCGCCGTGGGCCACAATGCCGAACAGATCGGCGCGGCAGACGTCGTGGTCTATTCGTCGGCGGTCCGCCCCAACAATCCAGAACTCGTCGCAGCCGCCCAGCACAAGATCCCCGTGATTCCTCGGGCCGAGATGCTGGCCGAGATCATGCGGCTTCGGGACGGTATCGCCGTCGCCGGCAGCCATGGGAAGACCACCACCACTTCGCTCATCGCCCATGTTCTCGACGCCGCGGGCCTCGATCCCACCGCGGTGATCGGCGGGCGCGTGCGCGGCGCCGAGCGCACAGGCACCCGGATGGGAGGGAGCGCACTGCTCGTCGCCGAGGCGGACGAGAGCGATGGCTCCTTCCTGCGGTTGGCGCCGGTGATCGCGGTCATCACCAACATCGACCCGGAACATCTCGACCACTACGGCTCGGTCGATGCCCTGCATGCGGCTTTCGCCGCGTTCGCCAATCACATCCCATTCTGGGGCCTGGCCGTCGTCTGCCTGGATCACCCGGGCGTGCAGCGACTCCTGCCCCACCTCACGCGGCGTTTCACCACCTACGGCCTCTCACCTCAGGCGGAGCTTTCGGCACACGAGATCGAGGCGACGCCACGCGGAACGCGCTTTGCCGTGCGCCATGCCGGCCGCCGGCTGGGGGTCGTCGAGCTTCCCCTGCCGGGGCTTCACAACGTGCAGAACACCCTGGCGACGCTTTGCGTCGCGCGCGAGTTGGAAGTTCCGTTCGCGGTGGCCGCCCAGAGCCTGGCCGCGTTCCCCGGGATCGAGCGCCGCTTCGAGGTGTTGGGCGAAGCTCGCGGTGTCCTCGTGATCGATGATTACGGCCATCACCCGGCCGAAGTGCGCGCCACGCTGGCGGCGGCGCGGGAGCGTCACCCGGGCCGCGTGGTGGTCGTGTTCCAGCCGCATCGCTACTCGCGCACCCGCGACCTCTTCGACGAGTTTGCGACGGCGTTCCACGAAGCGGATCTGCTGGTCTTGACCGAGATCTATGCGGCGGGCGAAGCCAAGCTCCCCGAGGTCGAGGCGAGCCGATTGGCCGAAACCATCGCGGAGCGCGGCCATCGGGACGTGCGCTTCGTAGCGGATCTCGAGACGATTCCGGAGACCCTCGTCCCCGAGCTCGAAGCCGGCGATTGGGTCATCACGCTGGGAGCGGGAAGTATCGCCGCGTTGGGGCCACGCCTGCTCGACGCCTTGAGCGGGGCCAACCGGTGATCGGGAGCCAGGCCCAGCGGAGCCTGCGCGCCCTTCTGGGCGAGCGCGTCGCCTTCGAAGTGCCGATGGCACGGCACACCTCTTTACGGGTCGGAGGGCCGGCCGACGCCCTCGCAACCCCGGCGGACGCTCTAGAGCTCGCGGCTTGCCTCGAGTGCTGTGGGAGCTTTGGGATTCCCGTACTCGTCGCCGGGGGCGGGTTCAACCTGCTGGTCCGCGAGGGAGGCTGGCGCGGCGCCGTGGTGCGCACGGCGAAGCTCCGCGCGCTGTGCCGCGAGGGCAACGAGTTGTTGGCGGAAGCCGGCGTGTCCCACTCCCAGATCACTCGATTGGCCGTGGGCGAAGGCCTCTCCGGCCTCGAATTCGCCGCGGGTATCCCGGGTAGCGTGGGGGGATGGATCGCGATGAATGCGGGCGTTCCTGAACGGGAGATGGGTGAGGTCGTCGAAGCGATCGAGGTGGTCGACCCGCGCGGCGAGCGCGCCTGGCGGCCCCGCGATGCGATGGGATTTGCCTACCGGACTACGACAGGGCTCGGGGTCGGCGAGATCGCAGTGCGGGCCCGATTTTCACTGAAGCCCGCCGCGCCGGCGGCGGTGCGCGAGGCCGTCGATCGCCACCTCTCCCATCGACGTCTAACCCAGCCCGTGGACCAACCCTCTTGCGGCTCCGTGTTCAAGAACCCCCCGGGCGATCATGCCGGCAGGCTCATCGAAGCCAGCGGACTCAAAGGGCTTCGCATCGGAGGTGCAGAGATCTCCTCGCTGCACGCCAACTTCATCGTGACGCGCGCGGACGCCCGGGCGGCCGATGTGCTCGCGCTCATCGAACGGGTTCGTGAAACGATCTGGGCACGCTCCGAGATCCTCCTGGAGCCCGAGGTCCGAATCGTCGGGGAAGACACGTGACGGGACCCCAACGGCGCCGGCAGATCGCAACCGGGAATCCGCGCGTCGACGCCCGGACGCTGCAGCGGGCGGGCATCGCTGCCGCGGGGGCCATCGCCTTTGCCTTCGGTTGGGCCGGCGCGGGCGCCATCGAGTCCATCCTCGCAGCGCGGTTCCCCGCTCCCGGCATGGAAGTGGCCGGGCTCGAACGGCTGTCCCCCGCGTCGCTGCTGGAAAGGGTGCAGCTCGGCGCGGAGACCGGGACTCCGCCGGAACCCGCCGCCCTGCGCGAGCGATTGCTCGAGGACCCGTGGGTGAGCGACGTCCGGATCTCCCGGGCCATCCCGGGGCGCCTGCTGGTGCGCCTCGTCGAGCGGAAACCCGCGGCGCTCCTAATCAGCGGTGACGATGCCTGGCTCGTCGACGAGAGCGGACTCGCGTTGGAGCGGGCCGTTTCCGAAATCCGCCCCGAGCTCCCTCGCCTGACGATGACGCGGGCCTTCGACCCAGGAGCCCGCGATCCGGCAGTGGCGTCGGCCTTGGGGAACCTGGAGCTTCTGGACCGGGCCGGCCTCGCGGTCACGGAATGGCGATTGGACGGGAATCCGGCCGAAGCCTTTCCGCGCGCACGTTTGCGCGGCGTCGAGCCCTGGGTGGTCTTTGGCCGCGGCGATCGGGTGGATCAGCTGCAACGCCTCGCGCTCGTCACCGCGCTGAGCGAGTTCCGCGAGGCGGAGGTGGTCGACCTGCGCTTTGCGGCACAAGTGGTATTGGTCCCTCGCGCGCGGGAAGCCGCGACGGGGGAGATCCGGACAGAGGTCGGCGCAAAAGTCGGCCTTCTACGCAGCGAGGCGATCGCCAAGCGACTTTCATCGCACTGACGCGCATGCGGCCCGCCGCATCACGCGGCGCGCCTTTTGGGGGGAGGCATGGCTCGCAAGGGAGAGACAATCGTCGGCCTCGACATCGGCACTACGAAGATCGGCGCCGTGGTGGCCGAGCGCACGGAGCGAGGCGTCGACGTGGTGGGGATTGGAACCCACCCGTCCCGGGGTCTTCGCAAGGGAGTGGTGGTCGACATCGAGGCCACCGTCGAATCCATCAAGCACGCCGTCGAAGAGGCGGAGCTGATGGGCGACTGCGAGATCACGTCGGTGTACGCCGGCATCGCCGGCGGCCACATCCGGGGGATGAACTCCCACGGCATCGTTGCGGTGAAAGACCGCGAGGTGTCCGAGAGCGATATCCGCCGTGTGATCGACGCCGCCAAGGCAGTCGCCATCCCGATGGACCGCGAGGTGATCCACGTGATCCCCCAGGAGTTCATCATCGACG
>CAZTOE010000001.1:38649-51427 GCA_964615045.1 uncultured Spirochaetales bacterium | reverse complement strand
CGGCCCGAGGTCGATCACCCAGTCCGCGCTCTTGATCACATCAGGATGGTGCTCGATGACGAGCACCGAGTTGCCCGCGTCGACGAGTCGCCCCAGCACTGTCAGCAAGCGCTCCACATCGGCGAGGTGGAGTCCCGTCGTCGGCTCGTCGAGGATGTACAGGGTGCGACCGGTTGCTCGCCGCGCGAGTTCGCGGGCCAATTTGATGCGCGGCGCCTCGCCCCCGGAGAGGGTGGTCGCGGGTTGGCCGAGATGGAGATAGCCCAGTCCTACGTCGCGCAGCGTCTCGAGCGGTTTGCGCAGCGTGGCGAGGTTCTCCATGAAACCGATCGCTTCCTCGACGGTCATGTCCAGCACATCGGCGATGGTTTTGTCGCGGTAGGTGATCTCCAGGGTTTCTCGCGTATAGCGTCTGCCCCGGCAGCTCGCGCAAGTGACGAAGAAATCCGGCAGGAAATGCATCTCGACCCGCAGCACACCGTCGCCGTGGCAGGCTTCGCAGCGGCCCCCTTTGACGTTGAACGAGAAGCGCCCGGCACCGTGGCCCCGCATCCGGGCCTCGGCGGTACCAGCGAACAAACGCCGAATTCCGTCGAAGACCCCCGTGTAGGTTGCGGCGTTGCTCCGCGGTGTACGACCGATCGGTGCTTGATCGACGAGGATCACCTTATCGAGATGTTCGACCCCCCGAATTTCGGCGAGTGATCCCGGGATCTGCTGCGCGCGGTGGAGGCGCGCGGCGAGGGCGCGGTGAAGGGTATCGTGCACCAGGGTGGATTTCCCCGACCCGGAGACCCCGCTTACAACGACGAGCAAACCGAGCGGAAGCTCGATGTCGATATTCTTGAGATTGTGCGCGCGGCACCCTCGCAGTGCGATGCGCCGCTCGCCGGGCCGCCGCCGAACCCCGGGAAGCACGACGGCGCGGCGGCCCGAGAGATACGCACCGGTCAGCGAATCGGGGTGCCGTGTCACCTCCTGGGGGGTTCCTTCCGCGACGACGACGCCGCCGTGGATCCCGGCGCCAGGCCCCATGTCGATCACCCAGTCCGCGGCTCGGATGGTCTCCTCGTCGTGTTCGACCACGATCACGCTGTTGCCCTGCAGCTGGAGCTGACGGAGGCTGCGCAGGAGACGCTGATTGTCGCGGGGGTGGAGGCCGATGGAAGGCTCGTCAAGGACGTACAGGACTCCCATCAACTGCGCACCGACCTGAGTGGCCAGGCGGATGCGTTGCGCCTCACCCCCCGAGAGGGTGCGGCTCGCCCGGTCTAGGCTCAGATAGCCGAGCCCGACGCCGCACAAGAAACGCAGCCGCTCGCGGAGTTCGGCCACCACGCGCTCGGCGACCGCAGCGCGCGCGGCGGGTAGCTCGAGTTCATCGAGGAAGCGCGCGGCTCGCTCGATCGGGAGCGCGGCTAATTCGTGAATCGCGAGACCGCCGAGCTTCACGCTTTGCGCCTCGGGCCGCAGCCGCCCCCCGCCGCACTCGTCACAGGGTTGTGCACTCGCGTAGCGAGCGAGCTCGTCGCGACCCGCGCCGGCCTTTTCGATCCGACGCCGCTCCAGCTCCCCTAGGACGCCGTCCCAGGCGCGCCGCGCGCGACTCCGCCTGCCCCGCCCAAAGCGAAACTCGATCGGTTCCCGCGTGCCGTGCAGAATGCCGCGCCGCGCGGCGGCGGGGAGCTTCGCCCAGGGTGTTTCGAGCGAGACCTCGAAGTGCTCGGCGAGGGAGGCCAGCAGGTGGCGGTAATAGCGGGCGACGCGCTCGCCTCGTGTCCACGGCGCGATGGCGGTCGCGAGCGGCCGCTCCCGCTCGGGCACGACCCGATCCGGATCGAAGACGGCACGCGCGCCGAGCCCCCCGCAGCCGCTGCATGCGCCGTGCGGGCTGTTGAAGGAGAAGAGCCGCGGGGCGAGCTCGGGAAAGGCGGTGCCGCAGCGCGGGCACGACTGCCGTTCCGAAACCAACCATTCGGCCCCTTGCGGCCCCACGTCGACGATGGCGTGACCATCGCCCAGTCGCAATGCGGTCTCGAGAGACTCGGAGAGCCGCGCCCGCACGCGCGGCTGTACCGCAATCCGGTCGATCACCACTTCGACGCTGTGTTCGGTGTGCCGGGCGAGGGCGATGTCTTCCGAAAGGTCACGGAGCTGGCCGTCGATTCGCGCCCGCGTGTACCCTTGCCGCCGCAGCGCTTCGATCTCCTTCTTGTGCGCTCCCTTGCGCCCCCGCACGACCGGAGCCAACAGTTGCAGCTTGGCGCCCGCTCCGAGTCCCATCACCCGCTCCGCGATCTGTGCCACGCTCTGATTGCTGATCGCTTCGCCGCATTCCCAGCAATGAGGCTCTCCGGCCCGCGCATAGAGCAGACGAAGGTGATCGTAGATTTCGGTCGCTGTTCCGACGGTCGAACGCGGGTTCCGGCCGGCGGTGCGCTGCTCGATCGAGATCGCGGGGGAGAGCCCCTCGACCGCGTCGACGTCGGGTCTGCTCATTTGGTCGAGAAACTGGCGAGCATAGGCCGAGAGCGACTCGACGTAGCGTCGTTGACCCTCCGCGTAGAGCGTGTCGAAGGCGAGTGAGGATTTGCCGGAGCCCGAAAGGCCGGTGATCACGACCAACTGGTCGCGAGGCAGGCGCACGTCGATGTTGCGCAGGTTGTGTTCGCGCGCGCCCCGGACCCAGATCTCATGCGGCGCGTCGGGAGCGAAGGTCACTGCAAATCGGACTCGGCTTTGGTGGGACTGAAGGAGAGCCGCTCGGTTTCGGCAAACACGTCCTTGCGCTCGATGTAGGTTTTCTCGCGCATCCGATCGAAGAAGGCCTGGCTCTCGCGATCGAAGGCCGTCTGGAAGAGCTCGGCTTCCAGTCGCGGGCGCGCTTCTTCGAAAGTCATCGGGCGAACCTCGCGGCGATCGATCACCTGGAGGACGCTACAGCCAACGGGCAGCTTGATCGGCTCGGAGATCTGCCCGTTTTGCATCGTAGTCACGGCGTCGACCATCCAGCTGGCCAAGTCCTGTTGGTAGAGCCACCCGAGGTCGGGGCTCCCCGGTGTAGTTTCGCGGGCGACGGTGAGAAAATCCTCGCCGTCGACGATGCGCTTTCGCTGCCCGGAGGCCTCTTCGCAGGCCAGCTCGATGGCCCACGTTTTCTGTTCGATCGCCGGAACCATGAGATGGTAGACGTGAATCTCGTTGCCGCTGTCGGGCTGATCGCCGAAGCGTTCCTCGTAAAGTTCGCGCACCTTGGCCTCGTCGATTTCGACGTGCGGCCGTACCATGCCCGACAGGATCTTTTGTCGCACGATTTCTTGGGCGATTTTGTCCTGATAGACGTCGAAACTCAGCCCTTGCGCTTCTACGCTCTGGCGCAGCGTGTCGATCGAAATGCCGTTTTCTCGAGCAATCGCACGGATGGCGTTGTCGATCTCGTCGTGCTCGGCGACGACCTCCGCTCGCTGGGCCACGATGTCGAGGATGCGGTTCTCGATCAGGTTCTCGAGGACGTCGGCCTTCATCTTGTCGATCTCTCCCGGGGGCGCTCCCGCGGAACGCATGCGCGCTTCCATTGGCGCCGCGATGCGGTTCACCTCGGAGATCAAAACGACCTCGGTGCCGACCTGGGCGGCGATCCCGTCCACCAGCACTTCGGCGGAGTAGGCGGCCGCGCCCCAGACGAGGCCGGCACCGCCGATGGCGGCGGCCAGGGTGGCGCGGAGGCGGTGTCGCGATCCGTCACGATGCATCCGACGCATGAAAAGCCCCCGCCAGTGACGCGACTCAGGTCAGTCACCGATTTGGCCCAGACGCCCCAGCATAGCTAGCGCAATCGCGCGAGCACCGCGTGGGCGGCTTGGAAGAGAGCCTCCGGACGCGGGTCGGCCACCGGGAGCGGGGCCAGAATCCGGTGATCCGGGGCGACCCGAATCCCCAGTGCCGGCTGGGTCATGAGGTTGAGGAGGCGCTGCGGATCGATTCGCGTCTGGCGCGACGCGGTTAGCACCAGCTCTCCACGCGCTATATCGAGCGCTGCAATCCCCAGCTGGCGAGCGGTGATCTTGAGCCGGATCACCTCGATCAGATGGTGCGCCTCAGGCGGGAGCGCGCCGAAGCGGTCGAGCAACTCGTCGCGGACGCGGCCCAGGTCCTCTTCGTCGGGTGCGCTCGCCAGGCGCTTGTAGAGCACCAGGCGTTGATTCACGTCCGGCACGTACGTTTCGGGGAGCCGCGCTGCGACCGGGAGCCGGATCTCGGGATCCACCTCGTCGCTCGGCGGCTTGCCGCGTAGCTCTTCGACCGCCTCCTCGAGCATCTCCATGTAGGTCTCGTAGCCGACCGCGGCCAGATTTCCGGATTGCTCGGCTCCCAGCATATTGCCCGCGCCCCGAATCTCGAGATCGAGGCTCGCCAGGCGGAAGCCGCTGCCGAGTTCGCTGAAGGATTGGATCGCTTCGAGGCGCCGACGCGCATCGGCCGTGAGCGCGTTCTCCTGGGTGCGGACCAAAAGGTAAGCGTAGGCGCGGTGGTGGCTGCGACCGATGCGGCCGCGCAACTGGTAGAGCTGGGAGAGGCCAAAGGTGTCGGCGCGGTCGATCAACATCGTGTTGGCGCGGGGGATATCGAGGCCGCTCTCGATGATGGTAGTACACAAGAGAACGTCCGCGTCACCGCGATAGAACGAGAGCATACGCTCTTCGAGCTCGCGCTCCTTCATCTGTCCGTGGGCGACTGCGACCCGCACGCCCGGCACGATGCGCTCCAAGAGCTCGGCGATGGCGGCGATCGAGTGCACGCGGTTGTGCACGAAGAAAACCTGACCCCCGCGCCTCACCTCGCGCAGGATGGCCTCGCGGATCAATGACTCCGACCACCGGGCTACCTGGGTGCGGATCGAGAGGCGATCCACCGGCGGCGTATTGATTACCGAGAGGTCACGAAGCCCGGCAAACGCCAGCTGCAGAGTGCGGGGAATGGGGGTCGCGGTGAGCGTCAACACGTCGACGGTCTTGCGGAGTTTCTTGAGGCGTTCTTTGTGGGTCACGCCAAAGCGGTGCTCCTCGTCGATCACCAGGAGACCCAAATCGCGGAAGCGGACACCCTTCTGCAGCAAACGGTGCGTGCCGATCACCAGATCGACCTCGCCGCCGGCGAGCCCTTCGAGGATCTTCCGGGCCTCCCCCGAGCTCTTCAGTCGCGAGAGCGACTCGACGCGAATTGGGAGCTCCCGAAAGCGGCCCCGGAAGGTTTCTTCGTGCTGTTGACACAAGACCGTCGTTGGGACCAGGACAGCCACCTGCTTGCCATCACTCGCCACTCGGAAGGCAGCGCGCATCGCCACTTCGGTCTTGCCGAAGCCGACATCACCGCACACAACGCGATCCATCGGTTTGGGGCGCTGGAGGTCCGCGAGCACCTCTTCGATGGCGGCGAGCTGATCGGGAGTTTCGTCGTACTGGAAGGCCGCCTCGAAGGCCTCGAGCGCGTGGTCGCGCGCGGCGAAGCTCGTACCCGACGCGAGTTCCCGCGCGGCGTGTACATTGATGAGCTCCTTGGCCATGTTGCGCAGCGATTTCTTGACCTGGCGCCGGGCCCGCTCCCACGTCGCGCCACCAAGGCGGTCGACGCGCGGAGTGTGGCCATCGGCGCCGACGTAGCGCTGCACCAGGTTGAGCCGATGGACCGGGACGAACAGCCGATCGCCGCCGTCGTACTCGAGGCGCAAGAACTCGTTTTGGCCGTCGTCGTCACGGACGACGGTCTCGAGGCGGACCAGGCCGCGAAACACACCGATGCCGTGTTCGCGGTGGACGAGGTAGTCACCCGCCCGCAGTTCCGCGAGTCCTTCGAGGGCTGCGCTGTCCCGGAGCTTGGTGTGGCTGCGGCGCCGCTCCCGCGGGCCGAAGATTTCCTCTTCGGTCACCAGCGCCAGCCGGTCGCGCGGGGCCGCGAAGCCTTCGGAGAGATCGGCCAGCCGAATCTCCGCTCTCCCCGCACGTCCCCAACGGGTTCCCGGCCGTGCGTCGCGCGCGATGGGCGCATCGATGCCGTAGTCGAGCAGAAGCGAGCGGAGCCGTTCGGCGCCTGAGAGCGCCGCGGTCGTGAGCACGATGCGCCATCGCTCCGCCGCCCAGCGCTCGAGGCGTTGCACCAGGGGGAGCAGCGCGGCGTCGCCGGCGTGGCGTCGGGCGAGCTCCCGGCGGAGTTCTTCGTGTCCCTCGGAGCGCAACGCGAAACGCGCGGCGCCCCTATCGTCCGCCATATCGAGGCGCTCGAGCGCGATCGGCCGGCGCGTTCCGACGGCGGCCTCGATGGCCGCGGGCGCGATCAGCAGCTCTTCCGGCGGCGCTACTACGCGTCCCGCCGCTCGTGCCGCCTGGCAACTCCCCTGCGCCTCTGCCGCGAAGCGCGTCAGACGGTCGAGGCCGGCCTCGGGTTCGTCGAGGACCACCAAGGCGTGCTCGGGGAGGAATTCGAAGACCGTTTCGAGGCTGGGCTGGATCCACGCTGCCAGCGCTTCCGCGCCGGGTGGCGGGGCGCCCCGCAACAAGGAATCGAGAAACTCATCGACCACGGCCGGGTCGGCACCCTGCTCATCGGAGTGCTTTCGGATGGTGTCGGACTGGGCGATGACATAATCGCGGTCGAGCAACAATTCGCGCGGCGGTGGGGCCACGAGGTGACCGAGGCGCTGCTGTGACCGCTGACTTGCCGGATCAAACTCGCGCAGCGATTCGACGTCGTCGCCGAGGAGTTCGATCCGTACCGGGCGCGTCCGGTGTGGCGGAAACAGGTCGATCACGCCTCCCCGGACCGCGAGCTCGCCGCGCTCCTCCACCAGGGCCTGGCGGCTATAGCCCGACGCGCAGAGCGTTTCGACCAGCGCGTCGCGGTCGGTGGTCTGCCCGACCTCCAAGTGAACGGTTCGCCCCCGCACCGCGTCGCGACTCGGAACCCGGATCGCGAGCGCCGTCCAGGGAGCGACCACCACCGGCGCTGGGTCGATCTGGGCCATCCACTGATAGAGCACGTCCATGCGCTGCGCGGTGATGAAAGGCTGCGGCGAGAAACGGTCGTAGGGCAGCGTGTCGGGGCGCGGGAAGGGACGCACGCGGCCGCCCTCCTCGGGCGCCGGCTCGCCCAGCACGAGGCGCAGGTCTTCAACCAGCCGGTCCATCGCCCGCGCGTCGGCCGTCAAAAAGAGGACGGGGCCGTCGGAACCGCGGACCAACTCCGCGCCCACGAACGCCCGGTAGCCACCCCGCAAACCCGTGAGGCGCACCGGCCCCGCGCGATCCCGCGCGATCGAGATGATGTCACCGAGCGCGGTGGGCTTCAGGTGGACCACGGTGGAGGCACTCTCCTGGCTAGGCCCGTAGCGCCCGGCCGTGGTGCGCGATGTGTTCGGCGACAAAGCTGGCGATGAAGTAGTAGCTGTGGTCGTAGCCGGGGCGGCGCCGTAGCTCGATCGGATGGCCGACCTCGGCACAGCGCGCCGCGAGCCGCTCCGGCAGCAGCTGGTCGGCCAGAAACTCATCCGCTTCGCCTTGGTCGATCAACAGAGGGAGCCGTTCCGTGGCCTCCCGGATCAGCTCCGTGGCGTCGTAGCGCGCCCATTCCTGACGATCGGATCCCAAGTAGGTTGTGAAGGCTCTTTGGCCCCACGGGCACTGACTCGGAGCGCAGATCGGTGCGAAGGCGGAAACCGAGCGATATCGGCCGGGGTTGCGAAGCGCGCAGACGAGCGCGCCGTGTCCCCCCATGGAGTGGCCGAAGATCCCTTCGCGCTCCGGCGCTACGGGGAAGTGCTTCTTGATCAACTCGGGCAATTCTTCCACCACGTAGTCGTACATCCGATAGTGATCCTCCCATCCGCCCGTGGTGGCATTCACGTAGAAACCCGCGCCGGTCCCCAGGTCGTAGCTCTCGTCCTCCCCTGCGACTCCCGCCCCCCGCGGGCTGGTGTCAGGGGCGACCAGCAGAACGCCGTGTTCGGCGGCCCACCGTTGAGCGCCGGCTTTGGTGGTGAAATTCTCGGCCGTGCACGTGAGGCCAGAAAGCCAGTAAAGAATGGGAACGGGTTCGCTTTTCGCTTGAGGAGGCAGGAAGACCGAAAATTCCATTGTGGTTCCGGTGGCTTTCGACGCATGACGCCAGAATTCCACACTCCCCTCAAAACAGCGAGAATACGCGATACGCTCCATGCGAACTCCCCTCACCTCAGGCGCTCGATCACCGCTTGGGTGAATTGATCGAGTGTCGCGGATCCCCCGAGATCCCGCGTGCGACAGCTCGGCTCCCGCAGCGTCGCACCCACTGCCGCTTCGATCCGATCGGCCACCGGCGCGTCGCCGAGATGTCTCACCAGTGCTGCCGCGGAAAGTGTGACGGCCGTGGGGTTGGCCAGATTGCGTCCCGCGATGTCGGGCGCGCTCCCGTGGACTGCCTCGAAGACGGCGCAGTCGTCGCCCAGGTTCATTCCGGGCACAACTCCCAACCCACCGACCAGCCCCGCGCACAGGTCAGAGATGATGTCGCCGTAGAGATTCTCGAGCAGGAGGACGTCGAAGCGCTCGGGATTTCGAACCAGTTGCATGGCGAGGTTGTCGATGATGATCTCGTCGTATTCGATGCTCGGGTAGTTGCGAGCCACCTTGCGCGCACATTCCAGAAACAGGCCGTCGGTCATCTTCATGATGTTGGCCTTGTGGACCGCGGTGACTTTGCGGCGCCCGCTCGTCTCGGAAAGCGCGAAGGCGTGCCTCGAAATCCGCAGGCAGGCGCGTTCGGTAATGACTTTAAGACTTTCCACGACGCCCGGTGCCACCCGATGCTCGAGCCCTGAGTAGAGTCCCTCTGTGTTCTCCCGTACCACGATCAGATCCACGCCCTCGAAACGTGTTTTGACCCCTTCCAGGGAGCGTATCGGGCGGACGCAGGCGTAGAGGTCGAGGGCCTGACGCAGTGTCACGTTGGCGCTGCGAAAGCCGCCCCCAACCGGCGTCGTCACCGGGCCCTTGAGCGCGACTCGGAGGGTGCGGATCGACTGTAGGACGGGCTCCGGCACCGGCGTCCCGTATTTGGCTACGACTTCGGCTCCAGCCTCCACACGCTCCCACTGGATCCCGGCGCCCGCGGCGTCCAGGATGGCTACCGCAGCCTCGGTCACCTCGGGCCCGATGCCGTCGCCGGGGACCAGCGTGGCGCGCCGGGCCGATGCTTGGTTCTCACTCGACACGTTTTGGGAATCCTCCTATATTCCGGTGCCTTTCAGCGCTGCCGGGCGCTCCCGAAGCGCACGGTCCGCACCTTTCGGGCCTCGCGAGGCCCTCCAGACTACTAGCCTCCGGAACCCCTGACCCTAGACCCTGCTGGAGTACGCCGTGGCGATCGAACTGCTGTGCCGAAAGATCGGCATGACCCGCATTTTTGACGAAACGGGCCGCTCCGTCCCCGTGACCGTTCTCGAAGCGGGCCCGAACGTCGTCGTTCAGAAGAAGGCCCCGGAGAGGGATGGCTATAGCGCCCTGCAGCTCGGCTTTCAGGACCGGAAGCGACAGCGCCTGACCAAGCCGCTCCTCGGTCACTTCGAGAAGGTGGGCGTCGCCCCCAAACGCTACCTCGCGGAGTCCCGGCTTTCGGACGAGGATGCCGCATCCTACGAGGTCGGTCAGGAGATCAAGGCCGACATCTTCGAGGTGGGTCAGAAGGTGGACGTCATCGCCACCAGCAAGGGACGGGGCACGGCCGGTACCGTCAAGCGGCACGGCTTCTCGATCAAAAAGCGTACCCACGGCACCCACGAAGGGTTCCGCAACCCGGGTTCGATCGGCGCTGGTGCCTATCCGGGTCGGGTGATCAAGGGGATGCGGATGGCGGGCCGTCACGGCAACGAGCGCGTGACGGTGCGAAATCTGCGCGTCGCCCGCGTCGAACCAGAGCGGAACCTGCTGTTGCTGCACGGTGCAGTTCCGGGACCCGGCGACGGACTCGTCCGTGTTCGCACCGCCGTCGCCCCCCGCAAACTGCCCAGTTACAACCGCAAAGATTCCCTCAATCGCCGCGCGAAGAGCGAGGGCTATCGCTCCCGCGCTGCCTACAAGCTCCTCGAAATTCAAGCGAAGTATCGTGTGTTGCGGCCCGGCCTTCGGGTCCTCGATCTCGGTTGTTGGCCGGGGGGGTGGCTCCAGGTGGCCGCGGCCGAGGTCGGTGCGGCCGGCCGCGTGGTCGGCATCGACCGTGCGACCCTCGAGGTTCCGCTCGACCAAGCCCAGGTTGTGGTCCTCGAGGGCGATCTCACGGCCTCGGGCGCCGACGAGCGTCTCCTCGAGGCACTGGGTGGCCTCGCCGACGTTGTGTTGTGCGACGCCGCCCCAAAACTTACCGGTATTCGCGCTACCGACCGCGCTCGCGAGGAAGCTCTCCTCGAGGCGATCATTGCCCTCCTCCCCCGGGTGCTACGCCCGGACGGAACCTTGGTTCTCAAGCTGTTCGAGGGCCCCGAGGCGCGACGGGTGGTCGAGGCCCTGCGGCGCCGCTTTCGCCGGGCCGAGGTGCATGGGCTACGCGCATCCCGCAAAAGCAGTGCCGAGCGCTACCTACTGGGGCGCGGTTTTCGGGGCGAAGGGCGAAGTGCCGATGAGCGGTAGCTCTGCCAAGGACGCGGCTGGCGCTCGCGCTTCGACGGGCTCGGCCTCGAGATCGGACCCGTGCACACCGCAGATCCGGGCTCTCAAGAGCTCGCCGGTCTCGAGCGGCCCCGGGAGGATGACCTCGCCGTCCACCTCGGGAGCCTGGGCCGCCGTGCGGCCTACGGCACGATGGCTTCCACCGGCGTCCACCAAGACGTCCACCAGGCGACCGACCTGTGCCTGCAGGTGGGTCCGCTGGATCTCGCGCAGCGCCGCCAAGAGCTCCTGATGTCGCGCGCGCGCGACGTCGCGAGGCACCTTGTTCGGCAAGCCGTACCCCTCGGTCGCCTCTTCATCGGAGTAGCGAAAGACGCCCGCACGCTCGAAGCGCACGTCGCGCACGAAGTCCATCAGTTCCGCGAAGTCTGCGTCGGTCTCGCCCGGAAAGCCCACAATCAATGTGGTGCGGATCGTCACATCGGGAAGTGCCGCCCGAATCCGCGCGATCAGGTCGCGCTGGCGGCGCTGGGTCGTCCCCCGCCGCATCGCGCGCAATACCGCATCGCTGGCGTGTTGAAGCGGGACATCGACATAGGGCAGGATGCGGCGCGCCCCCGCCATCGTGTCCAGCAACTCGTCGGTAACCGCGGTGGGATAAAGATAGAGCAAGCGGATCCAAGCGAGCCCCTCGATCACGTCGAGGTGGCGGAGCAGTTCGGGAAGCCTTGGGCGGCCGGGTTGGTCTTTGCCCCAGGACGTGGTGTCCTGTGAGATCAGGATGAGTTCGCGAACCCCGACCCTCGCCAACTGCTGAGCTTCCGCTACCACGGACGTCACCGAGCGGCTCTGAAAGCGGCCGCGAATGCCCGGGATCGCGCAGAAAGTGCAGATGCGGTCACAGCCTTCTGCGATCTTCAGGTAGGCGCTGTGGGTCGCCCCAATCAGGGCGCGGGGGTCGTGTTCGCTCATCAGATGGGTACGCCCAGCCTCGACATAGAGACCGCGGCATTGTCCGGCCATCGCCGCGTCGAGAATCGCGGCGATGCGTGGGAATGCGGACGTGCCCACGAAAGCGTCGACTTCCGGCAGCTCCTTGGCGAGGTCGGCGCCGTAGCGCTGGGGTAGACATCCCGCGACTACAAGCGCACGCAGCCGTCCAGCACTGCGCAACTCGGCGACATCGAGAATTGCCTGGATCGATTCTTCGCGGGCTGCCTCGATGAACGCGCAGGTGTTGACGACGACCGCATCGGCGTCTTCCAACTGCTCGGCGATCGCGTAGCCCGAAGCCGCCAACGCTCCGATCATGACCTCGGAGTCGAGCTGGTTCTTGGCGCAGCCGAGGGAGTGGAAATGGACCGTGGCCCGCGGCGCGGCCGGGAGCACCCGACTCTCTTGTTGGGGTTCCATCGAAGGGCGAGCCTAGCAGGGCAGCGACGAGAGAGAACCCGCGCTCCGCGGCCATCCTGAGGGGCCTTCGCTCCGGCTTCGCCCTCATTGCGCGCGCCGCTCTGCGGCGCTTGCTGAGCCTTACGGCCTTCGCTCGGGCTTCGCCCTCACTGCGCGCGCCGCTCTGCGGCGCTTGCAGTACGCTCGGCCGTGAACCGATGGAGGAATCCCGTGAGTGAGCGTCCGTTTCGCGTGCTGGGGCTGCAACAGATTGCGGTGGGCGGGCCCGATAAGGGCGCATTGCGCCGACTTTGGGTGGAGATCCTGGGGCTCGCGTCCAAGGGGAATTTTCGGAGCGAGAGCGAGAACGTCGACGAGGATATCGCCGAACTCGGCAGCGGCGCGTTCGCAGTGGAAGTCGACTTGATGCAGCCGATCGATCCCGACGGGCGCCCGCGGGTTCACGAACCCGCTCTGAACCACGTCGGCCTTTGGGTGGACGATCTCGCCGCGGCGGTGCGTTGGCTCGAAAGCCAAGGCGTCCGCTTCACGCCGGGAGGGATCCGCAAGGGCGCCGCCGGCCATGAGGTCTGCTTCATTCACCCCAAGGGCAATGCTGAAACGCCGGTCGGTGGGGCGGGGGTCTTGATCGAGCTCGTCCAGGCGCCCCCGGAGGTGATCGATGCGTACGATACGGCAGAGGGATCGTCGTGACTGCGATCGAGCACTTCAAAATCGATGTCTCCGATGACACG
>CAZTOE010000001.1:37424-38639 GCA_964615045.1 uncultured Spirochaetales bacterium | reverse complement strand
GCTCGCGGATCTTCGCGAGCGGCTGGTCCGCACCCGGTTTCCCGATCCCATTCCGCACACCGGCTGGGACTATGGCACCGAACCGGGCTATCTGCGCGAGCTCTGCGGGTATTGGCGCGACCAATACGATTGGCGCACTTGGGAGGCCAGGCTCAACCGGTTCGCCCAGTATCGAACCGAGATCGAAGGCGTGGGCATCCATTTCATCCACGTGCGCTCTCGACACGAAAATGCGTTGCCTCTGATCGTTACACACGGCTGGCCGGGATCGATCTTCGAGTTCTACAAGATCATCGAGCCGCTGACCGACCCCACGGCTCACGGCGGAGCCGCGGGCGACGCCTTCCACGTGGTCTGCCCCTCGATTCCCGGCTACGGGTTCTCGGATGCGCCGCCCGAACCCGGTTGGGATTGTCGCAAGATGGCGGAGATCAATGTCGCGTTGATGGCGCGTCTCGGGTACGAGCGCTACGCCGCCCAGGGAGGGGATTGGGGCGCCATGATTTCCACTTTCACGGGACTTCTCGACGCACCCCACTGCGTCGGAATTCACCTCAATATGGCCATCGCGGCACCCCCGAAAGACGGCGACCCGCGCGCCGGCCTCACTGAGAAAGAACTTGAGGGACTGCGCCGCTTTTCCGAGTGGCGCAAGAACGAGACCGGGTACCAGGCGATCCAGGGGACCAAGCCACAGACCCTCGGCTACAGTCTCAACGATTCGCCTGCGGGCTTGGCGGCCTGGATCGTTGAGAAATTTCGTACCTGGAGCGACTGCGGCGGCGACATCGAGTCGCGCTTCTCGCGCGACGAACTCCTGACCAATGTCATGATCTACTGGGTGAGTCAGTCGATCACCTCGTCCGCGCGGCTCTACTGTGAGTCGATGCGCGCGGGCAGTTTCGGGCGCATTGAGGAACGGGTCGATGTGCCGACCGCCATCGCGGTCTTTCCAGGTGAATTAATGCATCCGCCGCGGGCTTGGGTAGAGCGGATCTTCAACCTCGCGCGTTGGACCGAGATGCCCTCGGGTGGCCACTTCGCCGCGCTGGAAGAGCCCGCACGCCTTGTGGAAGACGTGCGGGCTTTCTTCCGTGACTACCGGACCAGCTAGCCGGACCGGCTCGGGTTTTGCCCCGGCCTGACGGACCTCCGCTCGGGCTCTTTCCTCACTGCTCGGCGGTGCTTGCCGCGCAAGCGAACCGCTATGCGGTC
>CAZTOE010000001.1:0-37324 GCA_964615045.1 uncultured Spirochaetales bacterium | reverse complement strand
GACTCGAGTGGGCTTCGCTCGCCTTTGGCTCGCTGCGCGCGAACCGCTATGCGGTCGACTCGAGTGGGCTTCGCTCGCCTTTGGCTCGCTGCGCGCGAACCGCTATGCGGTTCGCTTGCGAATGAACTCCGCCATCCGGTCGATGGCTTCCTGGCCCTTGTCGAGGATCGGCGCGAACAGGTGCCATACGTGGATCATTTCGTCCCACACCTCGAGGGTGACGTCGCCGCCTGCGGCTTTGATCCTCGTTTCCAGGCGATTGGAGTCGTCGAGGAGCGTTTCCGCGCTTCCCACCTGCACCAGAATCGGCGGGAGGCCCGAGAGATCCGCGTGGAGCGGGGACGCCAGCGGCGAGCGCGGATCGGCGCCTTGCAGATACGTCTGGGCGAGCTCCTGAACCACCGGCCTCTGCACCATCGGGTCTTCGCCGGCCTTGGTCTCCATCGTCTCGCCGGTGCACTCCATGTCGACCCATGGCGAAATTGCGACCGCGCAGGCGGGCAACGGATCGCCGGAATCGCGCAGCGAAACGAGGGTCGCAATGGCCAGACCTCCGCCGGCTGAATCGCCCGCCAACGAAATGCGTTTGGCCTCAACGCCTTGCTTGAGCAACCATCGGTGAGCCGCCGCCGCATCCTCGACTGCGGCGGGGAAGGGGTTCTCCGGAGCGAGCCGATAGTTGATGGCGAGCACGCGACCTCCTGTCGCCTTGGCGAGTCGCTCGAGAAGCGGCCGGTGCGAATCGACCGAGCCGATCACGTAGCCGCCGCCGTGGACGTAGAGGAGCACACGGCTCGCGTCGGCGCCTGTCGCGTCGAACCATTCGGCAGGGACGCCGCCGGCGTCCTCCTTCTCGGAGCTCACATCGGGCAGACTCGGGAACATCGTGCCCATCGAGTCCATGCCGGTGCGCATCTCCTCGAGGGAAGCGCCCTCGGCGACGACGGGGTTCTCGGCGAGCATCTTGCGGATCTGTTCGATCTGGGGGTTGGCCATCGGAGTCCTCCAAAGGGTGGGGAATGGTTGCTCGGGATCGGGGTTGGGTAAAAAGCCAAACGAGACCTTTGGCGTCGAGTCTACCGCGGCTCATCGAGCGAATCTCGAGACCGCCCGTTATTGCCGGGACGAAGACGGTTGGCCACCATGGGCTACCCGCAGTCGCCCCGCGGAGGATCCCGCCATGCGTGCGCATTGCCGACTCTTGGCCTTGGGCCTGCTGACGCTCGTGCTCGTGTCGGCCTCGCCTCAGACGGCCGTGGCGCAGGAATACACGGCGGCCCGCAAGGCGGGGCGCGGGCTCGCCGGTATGACCTGTGGCTTTCTGGAAATCCCTGGCAACATCGTGGAGCTCAGCGACGAGAAGGGTCCGGCCTGGGGATTCACGCTCGGCTTCGCCGAGGGACTGGGGCGTTTTGTGGTTCGGGAGCTGGTGGGCGTCTACGAGTTCTTGTCGGCGCCCTTCCCCGCGCCGGCGGGCTTCCAGCCGATTCTGAAGCCCGAGTTCCCCTGGGGCTACTTCGAGTAGGCCGGGCGCCTTCGCTCGGGTCGTCCGATCTCACGTGCCGATATACTGCCCTCGATGAGTGGAGCACCGAGGGCATCGCGCCCCGATATGCACAACTACTTCATGGGCATTGCGATGGCAGTGCGGCGTCGCGCTGATTGCACGGGCAATCGGGTCGGCGCCTTGGTGGTACTCGACCGCCGCATTGTCTCGACGGGCTACAACGGAACGCCCGAGAACATGCCCAACTGCAGCGAGGGCGGATGTCATCGCTGCGCTCACCGGGCCGAGTATCCCTCCGGCACTGGATATGACCTGTGCATTTGCGTGCACGCGGAGCAAAACGCCCTGCTCGCAGCCGCTCGCTTCGGGATCGCCCTCGAGGGTGGTGTGGTGTACTCGACCATGCGGCCGTGCTTTGGCTGTACCAAGGAGCTGCTGCAGGCCAAGATCGCTGCGGTCTACTACCTGCACGACTGGGCGCATCCCGACGCCGGGAAGCAGGCCGAATACGAGCGTTTGCAGGGCCGGTTCCCGGGCGGCATCCGACAACTCGCGGTCGAGGATGCCGAAGCCGAGTGGGCGCTCGGCAAGAACCGCGACGTCGCGGCCGGTCTCCCCGACGAAACGGGCCATCAATAGTCGAATGGGCGGGCGCTGCTTGGCAGCGCACAAATCATCGAGCCGGGTCAACCCCGAGTCTGCGCAGCGCGCGCTCCGTGGCGGTTTGCCAACCGCGATTGGCCGCGGGGCTCGCGGGGCTCGGGTGCGGGATCGCGCCCAGCCGAAGGTCGAAGTCGGCAAGCGCGCGGCGCGCCTGTCTCTCGGCGAAACGACCCACGCCGATGACCCACTCCGGCTCGAGCGCGGCAACCGCCTCGCGCAGCGCCCGATCGCAGGCGCGGAAGAGCGGCTCGCGCTCGGCAGCGGGAAGCTTGTCCGGAGTGCGATTCCGGCCGCTCGCTTCCATAAAAACGAGGGGACAGTAGTTCGCGACGAAGAAGATCCCAAAAAAGCCCTCGGGGCTGCCGAAGCGCGCCTGCGCCCAACCCCAGAGGCGCTGGCCGCTGACCTCGCTGCGGGCGCAGGCGAACCCCTCGACGGGTCGCCGGGGATGGGGTCGGCGCGGCCGGCTCACGGGTGCTTCGATCCCCATCCAGTCGCGCACCGCCGCAACCTCACCGAACGGCACGCCGGTCTGCGCCATCCCGAAGGGACCCGGATTCATGCCGAGTAGCACGACGCGCTTGCGACCCCTGCCGAAGCGTGCGAGATAGCAGCGATGTGGCGCTCGTGCGTACTGGAGCGGGTTGTAGACGTGGGTCACGGGCGGGGCGAAACGCAGACGCGATACCGCGCGCGAGAGGCGCTCGGCACTTGCGATGAGGGCAGCGGCGTTGCTCACTCCCCCGCTCCGCGCTCGGCGAGGTCGAAGCGCCAGGGTCCGCGGAGGGTGGGGCGTTTGAGCGCTCGCTCCAGAGCGGTAAGGAAGCGCGTTCGCGGCCACTCCAGCGCGCCGAAACGCTCAAGGTGCTCGGTGTGTACTTGGCAGTCGACCAGGGTGAATTTCCAGGCGGCGAGCTGACGCACCAGCTCGGCGAAAGCGACTTTGCTCGCGTCACTCTCGAGGGCGAACATCGATTCGCCGAAGAAACAGCCGCCGAGGGCGACGCCGTACAGGCCGCCCACCAGTTCGCCGGCGCGCCAGGTCTCCGCCGAATGAGCGAACCCAAGCTCGTGAAGCCGCCGGTAGGCGCGCTGCATCGACGGCGTGATCCAGGTCCCCGCCTCCCCGCGCCGGGGCACTTCAGCGCAGGCGCGCACCACTCGTTCGAAGGCGCTGTCGAGCCGAACCTCGAAATCACGGCGGCGCAGTCGTTTGTGCAGGTTGCGCGAGACGTGCAGCGAGTCCGGCTCGAGCACCATGCGGGGATCGGGCGAGAACCAGAGCAAGGGCTCTTCTACGAGAGGCCACGGGAAGATCCCCTGCGTGTATCCCAGTAGGATCCGCTCGGGCGCAAGATCGCCACCGACGGCGAGGAGTCCGGAGGGCTCGGCGGCCTCCGCAGGGGGAAACATCAGCTCGGCGCTCAGGCGGTATACCGGCACGCCGCGAGTCCTAGAGGCTACCCGGGACGACTTCAAAGAGCGCATCGTCGACCGAGGCCTCGGTCACCCAGCCGATGGCGGCTGCGTCTTGATCGCCCGATGCTCGGAGCGCTGCGACGGTGTCCCCGGCTCGTTCGGGCGCGACCGCAAACAGGAGCCCTCCCGAGGTCTGTGGATCGAAGAGCGCGTCGAGCTCCGCCTGCGCGGCGACCTCCGTCGCGATCCGCAATCCGCGGCGCGCCCGGGCATTCTCCGGGTGGAAGGTACTCCGAACGCCTTGCCGGAGCAGGGAAGACACGCCGGGCAAGAGCGGGACCGCACCCCAGGCGAGGCGGGCGGAGACGCCGCTGGCCCGCAGCATTTCGCCGAGGTGCCCCGCGAGCCCGAAGCCGCTGACGTCGGTGCACGCGCGGGCCCCAAAGCGTTTGGCGATCCGCGATGCGTCTCCGTTGGGGCGCAGCATGGACGCCACGGCGCGTTCCATCCAACACCCCCGCGCCCAACCCCGCATGTCGGCGTGGAACAGCACCCCGGTTCCGAGCGGCTTGCTGAGAATCAACACCGCCCCGGGCGTGAGTGCCGAGATCGGGAGTAGGGCATCTGCGCCGCCCGCTTCGCCCCACAGCGAGAACCCGACCGCCAGATCTTCGCCCGCTCCGGTGTGGCCTCCGAGCAGCGTGACGCCCTCCGCATCGAGGGCCTCCCGCGCGCCCGCGAGCACCTGGTAGAGGCTTTCCTCGCGGCGCGCGTCATCGTCGTCCCGATCGAGCGTCACCTGCGCGAGGGCGAAGCGCGGGTCAATGCCCTTGGCCCAGAGATCGCTGGCTGCGTTGACCGCTGCGACCCGGCCGACCAGGTAGGGGTCGTCGGTAAAGGCGCGGAACGCATCGACGCTCGCAACCCAAAGTCCGTCCCCGGAGGTCACGGCAGCGGCGTCGTCCCGAGCGCCTAGTCCCATTACCACGCGGGGGTCGTCGACAGGCTCGAGGCGGCGGAGCGCGCGTTCCAGAACCGATTCGCCCACCTTGGCCGCGCAGCCGCCACAGGGCATCTCCTCGCCGCTCATGCCTGGCATGTCGGGGAACTCCCGCATCCGACGCCCCGTTTCGTCGAGTACCTGAAAACGCCGCATGAATCGCCGGTCGATCCAGTCCTTCAGGCGGAAGGCATTGGCGCCCTGCGCCGAGAGTCCCCATTTCGTCGCGATGGCCGAGCCGTCGCCCAGGTTCAACAGCGAGAGGAAGTCGCGCTGAGGGTGGTAGCGACGCGGTCTCCGCCCGCTTATCCGCGCTCGCAGGTTGCGTAGCAGGACAGGGCCCTGACGGACCGCGTAGACTCCGGCCTTCGGGAGATCCGGGTCAAACCGAATGCAGTCGCCCACTCCAAAGAGGGACGGATGCTCCACGACTTGCAACGTCGGTTCGACGCGGAGGAAGCCGCGTTCGTCACAGGGAAGGGTCCCACCGAAAAGCGACAGGCTCGCGGCCCCCGTGACCCAGACGACGGCATCGGTCGCGAGCGAGTCCCCGTCTTCGAACTTGACGGCACCGACTTCCACGGCGGCCACCCGGGCCCCGGTGCGGAGCGCGATCTCGCGCGCTGCCGCTGCCTTCCGCACCGCCCGGATCGTCCGGGGCGCGGCGCCGGGCAGCGGGTCGTCGCCCGCTTCGACGAGCGTGACCACGGGCTCCCGAACGCCTTCGGCGCGCAGTCGCGCCGCGAAAGCGAAGGCCAACTCGACCCCACCCGCGCCGGCGCCGATCACCGCCATCGCGAAGCGTGAGGCGCCCCGGGCGCGGGCGATCAGGCCTTCGGCCGCTCTGACAAAACGCCCGATCGGGCGTGTCGCCACCGCATAGGCGGAGACGCCGGGCAGCTCGCTCCCCGCCACGGTGGATCCGACATCCCACGAAGCCGTGTCGTAGGGGAGCGAGGGCCGCCCGTCGAGTTCGATGCGCTGGGCGACCGGGTCGACGCCACGCGCGGCGGCCACGACAAAGCGCGCCCGGGCCCTCATCGCGAGTGGCCGCACGTCGATCTCCAGCTCGCTGCGCCGGTATTGGCCGGCGACGAAACCGGGGACCATGCCCGAGTAGACTGCCACGGGCCGATCCACGACCACGGTGACGCGGACATCGGGAAGGGGGCGCATTGCCCACGCGCGCAGGACCTGGATGTGGGCATGACCGCCGCCCACCAGCACAAGATCGTGATCTACGCCCATCGGACCGCTCCGGACGCGGCTAAGGACGTCCCAGAATCGCTCGGCATACCGCGGTCAGGTGCTTGCGCATCTCGACAAACCGTGTGTGTTCCGCCGCCCCAGGGAACCCCTCGAGGACATCGGGCGAGACGTCCGCGAGCAGCCGCAACGCCGTTTCGGCGGCGCGCGACACGTCGCCAGCTCTCTCGATCTCCGCCGCGGCGAGCTCGCTGGCGAGACGCTCGGCAGATCCTGTCCGAGAGGCTCTCAGGGCGGACACGAAATCGCCGAGGATGCGCCGATACTCGCCGACAACCGACACGGGCGCCCCGGACTAGCTCTCGACGATTTGGATCGCTTGGCGCGGGCACACCCGCTCCGCCTCGCGCAGCTTGTCCAGCAGCGACGCGTCTGGGGACTCGATGAGGATCTGGAGATTGTCATCGTCGTCGACGCGGAAAACCTCCGGGCACGCTTCTACACAGAGCGCGTTGGATTCGCAGAGATCCCAATCGACCACGACTTTCAGGGGCATGCTTCGTTCCTCTACACGCGCGATTTCCGATCGCCGCCTACTATAGCGAGATGGGAGCGGGTCAGGGCTCGGGCGGTAAGCGCTCGCGCGGCCGATGGGTCGCGGGGGCCGCGGTCGCACTTGCGGCGCCCGCCCTGTTCGCCCTCGCGACGCTTGGCCCGGCCGGCACGGTCCGATTCTTGTTCGACGATAACTTCATGCCGGTGGTTCCAGGGGCGATCTATCGGAGCGCACAACCGTCCGCAGCTCGCCTGGAAGAGTGGATCGCGAGCTACGGCCTTCGCACGGTCGTCAACCTGCGCGGGAACACCCGCGGCCGGGCCTGGTATCGAGTGGAACGCGCGGTCGCCGAGCGCCACGGGGCGGCTCATTTTACCGTGCGCCTCAACGCCGCGCGCCTCCCGGGCCGGAGCGAGCTTCGCGAGCTCGTCCGGATCCTGGACACGGCCCGACGCCCCCTCCTCCTGCACTGCGAGGGGGGCGTCGAACGCGCCGGGCTCGCCTCCGCCGTCGCGCTGCTCTTGGAGGGCGAAGGCGTCGCCGTGGCCCGCGCCCAGTTCGCACCCGACAAAGGTTTCGTCCAAGGCCTTCACTCGCGGCCCTCTCTCGGTGACTTGCTGGGGCGATCGGACTTGCCGACCCTGCTTGATCAGTACGCGGCGTGGCTTGAGGTTCGGGCGCAGGCCCATTCACCCACGCTGTTCCGCTACTGGGTGGATGAGATTTACGCCCCGTACTTCTACCGGGCGGAGCTGACCGTCGCGGGCGGCGACAACCCGGTGCGGATTCCGAAAACCTTGGACGTGTCGATCACCAATCGCAGCGTCGAACCCATTCCGTTTCGCGCGAAGGCGATTCCCGGAGTGCGCCTTGGAGCCCAACTGATCCGCCTGGACCCCCTCGGAGGCGACGGAGATGATGGCGCTGTCTTCCGCGAGTTTCGCGGTCGCCTGGTCGACCGCGATCTCAGGCCGGGGGAAACGCTCGAGCTCCCGCTTCCGATCCCGGAGCTACCAGCGGGCCGCTACCGGCTCGTCGTCGATCTCGTAAACGAGCAGGTGAAGTGGTTCGGGCAGATGGGCTCGCCGCCGCTCGAACTCTTGGTCGTCTCGGCGCCGACCTCGGAGCGGTGACGCGCGGGGGGCGCTGGGCGGGCCTCCTCGCGCTCGAACTCGCCGCGCTCGTAGTGCTGATCCTGGCGCTGGTCTGGCGCGTCCCCCGATGGAGCTTTTCGGAAGGGACTCCCGCCGGAGCGGCGGGGCTGACCCTCGCGATCGTCGCTGGGGCCGTGGCACTGGTGGCGCGGATTCTGTGGAGCGGGCGGGACGACCTGCGGGCGCTCGGCTTCGCGCCACGTTGTTGGCAGGCGGGCTGGCCTTCGGTGGTGCTGGCCACAGCGACCGCCACGGCAGCGCTTGCGGCTGCGGGATGGTGGCTTGGAACCTTTTCGCTGGAGGCGGCCCGCTGGCAGTGGTTCGACAATTACGTCACTGGGATCGTCGCCCAGCAGGTGTTGCTGCAGAGCGTGTTCCACCAGGGGTTTTTTCGGCTCGCGCGCGCTTGGAGGGTGCGCGGGGCCGGGTGGGTCGCAGCGCTCGCCGCCACCGTATTGTTTGCCCTCTTTCACGCACCGAACCCCGCATTGATGGTGGGAGCCGCGGCAGCAGGTGCGGTCTGGACGCACCATTTCCGCCGCCATCACAATTTGGCGGCGCTTCTCTTCTCGCACCTGGTGCTCGGAACGGCGGCGATGGTGGCGCTCGGCCCCGGGCCGCTGCTCGATCTGCGCGTGGGCCCGCCAGCGCTCGAGCGGCTCGGGCTACGTGGGAACTCAGACGCGGGCCACGCCGTTGCGCAAATAGCTGGTGGCCAGGGCGTCGGCGTACTCGTTCCAGCGCGAACCGTCGTGGGCTTCGATCCAACACAGCTCGACGTGCGGATGGGCGTGCGCCAACGCATAGAGCTCCTGCACCATCTCGAGGTTAGCGATGGGACCCCGTTTGCGTCGCCAGCCGCGCGCCTCCCAGCCCGGCGCCCACTCGTTGATGGTTTTCACACAGAGCTGGCTATCGGAATAAATGCGGAGCTTCGCGTCCTCGGGCAGCAGCCCGTAGGCCTCGATCAGCGCCTTGAGTTCCATGCGGTTGTTGGTGGTGTCTGGATCGGAGCCGTGGCGCTCCTCAACGACGACGTCGTCTTCGACCCAGACCACACCCCAGCCGCCCGGCCCGGGATTGCCTTCGCACGAACCGTCCGTGAAGACGCCCGAACGCGGTCCGCCGCGATAGCGCGCGAGAACTTCTTCCGGAGTGACGAGGGACCCACGACGATCCGCCATGGCGGACGAGGGTAACCGTTGGGTCGGCCGGCGCTTGAGCGCCGGCTATCGGGCCTCGCCGCGGTACTCGGCGAGGAAGGCGTCCCGCCATTCGCTGTAATGGCCACCGCGGATCGCTTCCCGCGCCTGGGCCATCAGTCTCTGATAGAACCGTACGTTGTGAATCGCGCAGAGGATCGCCGAGAGGATCTCGTTGGCTGCGAACAAATGGTGAAGATAGGCGCGGCTCATGCCCCCGGCGCAAGCCTCACAGTCGCAGGAGCTGTCGATCGGGAAGGCGTCGCGGCGATAGCGTCGTTGGGTGAGGCGAATCCGGCCCCGGACGGTGAAAACGGAGGCCGAGCGGGCGTAGCGGGTCGGGATCACGCAGTCGAACAGGTCCATGCCCGCGCCGATCGCGGCGAGCAAGTCCTCCGGATAGCCCACTCCCATCAGGTACCGGGGTTTGTGCTCCGGGAGAAGGGGCGCTGTGAACTCGGTGATGCGGCACAGCAGGTCGTGTCCTTCCCCGACCGAAACGCCTCCGATCGCGTAGCCGGGAAGGTCGAGTGCCACGAGCGCGCTGGCGCACTCGCGGCGCAGCGCCTCGTAGACGCTCCCTTGAACGATCCCGAATAGCGCCTGGTCGAGAGGGCGGCGGTGCGCGCGGAGGCAGCGTTCGATCCAGAGCAGCGTCCGCCGCACCCCGGTGCCGGCGAGCCTCGCATCGGCCGGGAACGGGGTGCACTCATCAAAGGCCATGATGATGTCGGCGCCCAGGGTGTTTTGGATCTCGATCGAGCGCTCCGGCGTCAGCTCCATCGCGTCGCCGGTGAGCTCGTTCTGGAAGTGCACCCCGCGATCACTGATGGTTTTGTTGGGCAGCGAGAAAACCTGAAAACCGCCGCTGTCGGTCAGGACGGGGCCAGCCCAAGCCATGAAGCCGTGGAGGCCGCCCAGTTTCTCGACGGTGGCCTCTCCCGGTCGCAGGGCGAGATGGTAGGTGTTGGCGAGGATCATCTCGGCGCCGGTGCCGGCGACCTGTCGTGGCGTCATCGCCTTCACCGCACCGTGCGTGCCGACCGGCATGAAGGCGGGCGTATGAACCGGCCCGTGGGGCGTGTTGTACACGCCGGCGCGGGCGGCCTTCGCGCTCGCCTCGACCCGAAACGAGAAAGCAGAATCGTTGCGGCTACGGCCCATGGTGTGAGGGTCGGCTCTCGGAACGCGACTGGCCCGGCGGCGAGCCGGTTACGCCGCCGCCACCGGCGTCATCGATAGGTGGAGCGCTCGCCCGAGCTCCGGCGCAGCCTCACCCGACGCAGTTTCGCTTTGCGTTTGGCGCGGGCTCGGGACGAGCGGCTTCCCCGCTTGCGATGGGAGAGATCGGCGTTTTTCTTCATGGGACGGAGAAAGCTAGGCGAGTCCCGGCACAGCGTCCAGGCTACTCTCGGGGTTCCGCCGGCGCCTCGGAGGCACGCGTGTCCCCTCAACCGAGCCAAGCTCAGAATCGTGTCGATGATGCAGCCCGCCGCGAGCTTCTGGATCTAATCCTTCGCGTTTCGTTCCGGCGCGACCGGGTGATCCTCAAGAGCGGTCGCGAGAGCGACTTCTACCTGGATCTACGCCGAACCCTCATGCTCCCACGGGGCGTCGTCCTGGTGGGTCGGTTGATGTGGTCGAAATTACAGGCGGGGCCGCCGGTCGACGCGATCGGGGGAATGGCAGTAGGTGCCGTTCCGCTGGTCACAGCGATCCTGGCCGCCGCTGGGGCGGCCCCACACGCGGCTGCCCCGGTGGGTTTCTTCGTGCGCAAGGAGGCCAAGCGGCACGGCCTGGGACGGCGGATCGAAGGGAACTTCGCCGCGGGGCAAAGTGTCGCTCTCATGGAGGACACCTGCACCACGGGCGGATCCACCCTCGAGGCGCTCGACGCGGTCGAAGCCGCCGGTGGCAAAGTGAATCGCGTGCTCTGTCTGGTCGACCGCGGTGAAGGAGCGGGCGCGGCATTTGCCGCCCGGGGTCTAGGCCTCGAGCCTCTTTTCACGCGCGCTGATCTCCCCGTTTGAGGGCGGCCCGGAAGGACGCAGCCGTCCCTACCCGTTTCCGCGCTTCCGCACGGCCCGCGGCAGCCGCATGACAAGAGGTGACTCCCATGGCTGAAACACTCTCCCCCTTCCAACCGTCGCCGCCCCACGAGTCCCAAAACGATTGGCGACTCTCCTTCGGTCTGGCCGCGACGGCGGTCTGGCTGGTGCTCGGTTTTGTGTACATCTCAAACGTCGTCGGATGGGGTGCGTTCGTGGAGCAGAACGCGTCTTCCCTCGGGAGCTTCCTCGAGGGCGCCTTTGCCCCCTTGGCCTTTCTTTGGCTGGTGGTGGGATTCTTCCTGCAGCAGCGGCAGCTCTCCGACAACACCGAAGCGGTGCGGCTTCAATACCTCGAAATGCGTCGCTCGGCGGAACAGGCCGAGATTCAGGCGCGCGCCATCGCCGCCAACGAGGTCCACGTGCGTCAGGATGCGTTCATGAAGACCGTGGAGACCGTGAAGGAGCAGCTCGGGTTCATCTCGGGGTATCTGTGCCTCTCGTACGACGAGGAGGTCAACGGAGAGCTCGTCGGAGGCGACAGCGGGGAAATGTTTCGGCAGCTCGGCACGGGCGACCCCGCGGTCTTCAGCCGGCGCATCATCACCTCCATCTTCCGCCGCCCCGAGCTGCGACGCGACTTCTTCTTTGGCTCGGCGATTCGCAGCCGCCACAGCCATCGCTTCATGGAGATCTTCGAGCGCCTGTTGGCCGCCGGCGAAGAATCCGATCCGCGGGGCTTTCTGCGCGAGGCGCTGCAAGACAGCAGCCACGGGCGGCTCTATCGCTTCCTCAAGGAAGAGGCCGAGCTCGCCGGCCAATAGCTTCGCCAACTCTTTGGGTTTGGCGAGCCCGCGCGCGGGTAGCATCCCACCTCCGATCGGTAGCGATTTCGAGGGAGGCGGTGTGGCGGATACGCAGGCGGAAGAGGGTTTTGCGCGATGCGCAGCGCCACGAGTGCGGGGCTCGCTTCGTTTAGTCGGCCACTCGTCTGCGCTCGTTCAACTGCGCCGCTGGATCACCGCGGTGGCACCGCTCGCATCGCACGTGCTTCTCACCGGCGAGACCGGGACCGGCAAAGGGCTCGTGGCTCGACTTCTCCATGAACACTCGCCGCGCTGTGCCGCGCCGTGGGTGCATGTCGACTGCGCCGCGCTGGCTCCGAGCGTGATCGAGAGCGAGCTTTTTGGCCACGAACGCGGCGCGTTCACCGGAGCGGAGCGTGTGCGCCGCGGGTGCTTCGAAGCCGCAGCGGATGGCACGCTCTTCCTCGACGAAGTGGCTGAACTCGACCTTCCGCTTCAAGCCAAGCTGCTGCGGGTGCTCGAGAATCGCGAGTTCGAGCGGGTCGGCGGACGAGTCACAATCGCGGCGCGAGCGCGGGTGGTCGCCGCGACCAACCGGAACCTGGAGCGCGAAGTTCGCGGCGGCCGCTTCCGCGAAGATTTGTTCTATCGCCTCCACGTGGCGAGCTACCGACTACCCCCACTGCGGGAGCGCCTTGAAGATTTGCCGCTGCTCGTCGCGCATCAACTGCGCGCGATCGCCGCGCAACGGGGTGTGCCGGTATCGAGCTTGGATCCTCAGGACCTGCGCCTGCTGGCGGAGCATCGGTGGCCCGGCAATGTGCGGGAGCTCGCCAATGTCCTGGAGCGCTGGGCCATTCTCGACGCGCTTGGCGACGGGACGCAACGCTCGGTGGAACACGTGCTGCGCGGATCCCCTTCCGCCAACGGCCTACTGCCGAACGGCACTTCCGCCGCTCCCATAGGCTTCCCGGCCGCGCCAAGCGCTGCCGCGGAGCGCGACCGCCTGCTTGCCGTGTTGGTGGCCGCCGGAGGTAACGTCGCGCGCGCGGCACGCCGGCTCGCGATTCCCCGCAGTACCCTGCGCTATCGCATCGACCGCTACCAATTGCGCGACCTCCTGCCGCGGGATTGACCCATCGTCACTTTTCCGGTCGCGCCAGACCGAGGCGAAAATTTTTCGAAACTTGTGACCGCTGCTGTCACAAGGTTCCGCTTTTCTAACGATCGCCGCGGGGCGCTGACCCCCAGACCCCCTCCGGCGCTTTCGCGGCGAATCTTCTCCGCGGTCGGTGAGCGGCCCGGCGAGCAGTGTGAACCAAGGCCGAGTCGATCGATCCCACTCGGCAACCGGAGAACCAAAGAACCGGACAACCGGAAAGCTGGAGGCAAAGGCACATCATGGACCAGAATCGCGCCGATCGATGCTCCCGGTGCGGCTGCCGCGACATCCACCACGATGAGGTGTTCCACCGCGGCATGGTGCTCCTCGCGGAATGCGGGCGATGCCAGCAACGCTGGACTTGCGACGTCACCGCCTGCGCCGCCGCGCCTCGGCGCGTTGCCGCGCCCGCAGACGGACTGGGTCCGGCCGGTGACCTGGCCGCGTAAACTCACTCAGTGGGCGCGCGCTCGCTTCGCCCTGGACGCCAGGGCGATTTCCGGGGAAGCTCCGGGTGATTCCCACTGAGGATGGCCCTTGTCCGAGCACCCGCCCGCTCATCTGCCCGCTCATCCGGACCGGATCGTTTCGCTCGTGCCCAGCCTGACCGAGGCATTCTTTGCCTTGGGACTCGGCGATCGCGTGGTGGCGGTCACCGATTGGTGCATCCACCCAGCAGCCGGCGTGGCCTCGCTGCCGAAACTCGGCGGAACCAAGGATCCCGACGTCGAGGCGATCATCGCGCTTAGGCCCGATCTGGTGGTCGCGAACCGGGAGGAGAACACCAAGCGGGTTGTCGAGGCGCTTCGTGTCGCAGGTATCCCGGTCTGGGTGACGTATCCGCGCAACGTCGAGGAAGGCGCCGCATTGTTGAGGGAAATGGCGGGTTTGGGGGCACCCGACTACGCGTTGCGCGACGTTGTGGTTCCCGTCGAGAAGGCGCTCGAACGAGCTCGGCGTCGACGGGCCGCGAAGCCCGTCGCGCTGTTCTGCCCAATCTGGCGCGATCCCTGGATGAGCGTTGGCGCGGACACGTTCGCTCACGCGATGCTCGAACTTTGCGGTGGGCGAAACGTGTTTGGCGATCGCGACGAACGGCGCTACCCGATCGTCATGCTGGAGGAAGTCGTCGCCGCGCAACCCGAAGTGATCCTGCTTCCCGACGAGCCCTACAATTTCGGACCTCGCGACATTGACGAGCTCTCCGAACTCGAGGTCCCGGCGGCCCGGAGCGGGCGAATCCACGTTGTCGATGGTACCTGGGTAACTTGGTACGGACCCCGGATGCGAACAGCACTTGAGCAATTGCCGGCGCTCCTCGAGCCGGCGGCAGCCGAAGGAGGAGAGCTCAGAACGCTGCGACCCCGTCCGCGCCAAGGACAGGAATAGGGGGGTTTTACCAACGTTTGGGAGGGTATTACTCGCTGTTGCGTGAGACCGGGTGGCGGTTTGCTACCCCACGCGTAAGAAACCTCTCGAGACACACCACTGATCTGCCGAATAGAATTCCCGCGACTCGCAGGTTTTGGTAGGGGGGACCACCATGGCGCGCCGGGACACCGGTCGAGCGACATACCAGCCGGGGTGTTGGCTCCGGCCTTTCGCCTTCACTTTCGCCTTCGTCTTCATGCTGGGAGCTGCGCTCTCCGTGCCGCACATCGCGCGAGCCGCGAGGCTCATCGATGTCCGGATCGGGAAGCACGACCAGTTCACCCGGGTAGTGCTCGAGCTCGACGCGCTCGCCGGATACCAGGTCTTCGAGCCCGACGCCTCGGGCGACCCGGTGATGGAGCTTCATCTCGAGGCGGGTGCCTCGGCCCGTCGGGTGAACGCGCCTGAAGCTCTTGCCACCAGCGTCGAAGTCGAACCGAGCGGAGCGAAGACCGTAGTTCGCGTCGCGCTTCGCAAGCCCGAGCTCTTGATCAATGAGATGATTCTGCTCTCACCCCCGCGGATCGTGTTCGATCTGCGTGACCCGGCAGGGGGAATGGAGCGAGCGGCCTCGGTCCAGGAGGCGGCGGGTGCTGGGCCGGCTTCGACTAGCCGCCCCGAACCGAAGGACAGGCGTCCGGTCGCCGCCCAAGCTGGGGAAACGGCCAAGGTGGCGGAAGCGGTTGAAACGAAACCCAAGCGGAAGGGACAGGCTCCGGTTTCTCCGGCGCGACGTGGTGATGCGCCGGCGCCCGCGGCCGCCCGCGGTGGGGCAAGCGAACCGGTCGCCGCTCTCGATGATGCGGGAGTGGTCGCGGGGTCTGAGGCCCCGGCGATGGGAAGCGACGGCTCCGGGGCGCCGAGCACGGATCCGCTGACGTCGCTGACGCAGGCCGCGGCCGAGACCCGCTCGGATATCAATCCGCAAGGACTTCCGTTCGATCCGTCTGCAGCGCCGGATTCTGACCTCGCCAACGCTCGCCGTCGGCAGCAGCTTGAGCAGCAGACGGGCAGAGCGATACCTCCGGTGGCTCCGCTTCGTCCTCGCGCCGTCGCGCCCCGCGCGCCGTCGGCCCCGCAGGCGTCCTTGCCGCCTTCTTCTCAGGCCTCCTGGCAGGACCGCCTCGTGGGCCTGACCGGCGGGAATCTCCTCTATCTGGGTGCTGCAGCGCTGGTGGTGGTCCTGGCGCTGGGAGTGGTCCTCCGCCGACGGGGCGAGCGCGATGATGTGCTCTCGCCAGTGATGGCGGCCCACGATCTGGGAAGCGAGGACGCACTGTTCGACGATCCGGACAGCGTAACCGAACCGGTTCCGGTCCCCGTCGGCGCCGGTCTGCAGGCGCCGATTGGCGCTGTCTCGAAGCCGGCTCCGAGCCGGGTGGCCCCGAGTGCGCCTACGGCTCCGTCATCCCCGGCGGCAGCCGCCGGGGAGGCGCCGGGTACGGGGATGGAGACGCGCATCGCTTCTCTCGAGTCGAGCCTACAACAGCTCATCCAGGCCCGAGAGCAGATCGAGCGACAGCTCGCCGCCCAGACTGAAGAGCTTCGCGTGCAACGCGCTGCCATCGCACGCACGCAGCGCGCGGTGCGAACCATCGGAGAACGGGAAGACGAAGGCGGAGCGACCGAGCCCGTCCCGCGCGCTCCGGCCAGCTGACCTCCCACGATCGCTCGATAGGGCTTTTACTTGGAGAATTCGGGTAAAAGCTCTATCGCGATCCGAACGCGGTTGAAATAGCTCTCCGGTGATACCCTCTATCGGGGGCAAGGAGAGCGCAATGCAGACGAGCATACTGCTAGCGGACGACCACCAAATCGTGCGGCAGGGCCTGCGCCAGCTCCTCGAAGCACAACCAGATCTCACCGTGGTCGGCGAGGCCGAGGACGGCTACAGCGCCGTCGATCTCACCGAACGCCTGCGTCCGGACATCGTACTGATGGACATCTGGATGCCTCACCTCTCGGGTGTCGACGCGACGCGGCGGATTGTCCGCGGGAATAACCCCACAAAAGTTCTTGTGCTTTCGATGCACAAGGCGCGCTGCTACGTCGAGCAGGCATTGCGAGCGGGAGCCAGCGGCTATTTATTGAAGGATTTGGGCGCCAACGAAATCGTTGCTGCGATTCGCGCGGTTCGCGGCGGCCAATGCTATCTCTCGCCCGCGATCAGCCAGCAGCTCGTCGAGGCGGTCTCCAACCCCGGGGCGGCGGAGCCCAGCGAGCTGCTCACCGACCGCGAACGCGAAGTCCTCCAGAACATCGCCGAGGGTCTTTCGAGCAAAGAGATTGCGGGCTTGCTCGGCGTCTCGCTGAAGACCGTCGAGGCGCATCGCTCGAATCTCATGGAGAAGCTCGGCATCCACAAAGTCTCGGGGCTGGTCCGCTTCGCCATCCGCGAAGGTCTGGTCGCTCCGTAGGCCGATCAACCGCTGCATCGCGCTTTCCTTGCATGAGGCCTCGCGGTCGCGCTTCGCATCCGACTCGTCGTGTCTTAGTTCGGAGCCGCCCTCGAGGGCGGCTTGCGGCTGAGCTCGAGCGCGCCCCGGGCCCCGGTGAACTCGCCCTGAACGAGGAAGTGCGGCTCGAGCCCAAATGCGCGCGACACCCGTTCGAGGATGAGGCGTAGGGGGAGGTTGCCGCGGAGCGTCGTTCCACCGAAGACCAGCTCTCGTAGCTGCTCGGAGCGGGCGAGCCCCGCACAGATCAGCCCCACGTTTTCGCCCACGAGACCCATCAAACCCCGGGCCAGATGCTCTCGAGCGGGCGGATCGCCCCGTTCCAGGCGGCTTGCAAGTTTGCCCAGGTTGGAGGCGGTGGCCTGCGGTGGCAGGGCGACGCCGCCCTCGGGATAGATGTCGGCGAGCAGTAGATCGACCTCCTCTCGCTTGCCTTCGGCGGCCAGCGCCACGACCTGGGTAAAGTCGGCCGTTCCGAGCAGGCCTCGCGCCAACGCCAGCACGGTCCCTCCGCCGAGCGCCGTGCCTCCGGCCCGGGTCACAGTGGTGTGGCCCCCCACGCGGACGACCGAGGTCCCAGTGCCGATCGAGACGAGGAGATAGTCGGTGACCGTCCCGAGCCCCTGCTCGCACAGGAATTCTCGGGACCCGCAGCCCCAGGCAGAGAACTCGTCGATGGGGCGAGCATCCACACCGGCAGTTGCCAGCGTGCTGCACACTTGTCGCGCGCCAGCCCCGGTCACACCCGCGTGCGTCACCCCGGTCTCGATCAATCGCGCCAATACCGCTTCGGTTTCTGCGCGTGGGCGCAGCTCGTAGTCGAGCGCGCCCGAACGGCCTTCCCTCGCGATCTTGACGAGGCTCGCTCCGAAATCGAGGCCTGCCCGCTTCTCGGCCCTGCTCATCTCCGTCTTTCCCCCGGCCGTCGGCATGATAGGCTCACATCCGGATGTACACCGCCTTCTTCGGACTCCGCGAGAAGCCCTTTGCGCTGAGCCCAGACCCGCGTTTCCTATTCCTCTCGGCATCGCACCGAGAGGCCCTCGCCCACCTGCTCTATGGAATCGAGCAGGGGGAGGGATTCATCGCCGTCACCGGCGAGGTGGGGACCGGCAAGACGACGCTGTGTCGCACGCTCTTGCGACGCCTGGATAGCGACGTCGAGTTCGCCTTCGTCTTTAATCCCAAACTCTCCGCTCACGAACTCATGGAGACGCTGCTCGATGAGTTCGGCCTCGAGGCCGAAGACAAGACGCTGCGCGGTTTGGTTGCGCTGCTCAACCAGTTTCTGCTCGAACGCCGCAAACTCGGCCATCGCGTGCTCCTGATTCTCGATGAGGCGCAAGGCCTCGCTGCCGAAACCCTGGAGCAGATTCGGTTGCTCTCGAATCTGGAAACCGAGAACGCAAAGCTGCTTCAGATCTTGATGCTGGGGCAACCCGAGTTGGACGTAATGCTCGAGACGCCGGCGCTGCGCCAGTTGCGCCAGCGAATTGGTGTGCGCTGGCGACTGACGCCCCTCTCGCGTCACGAGACCTCGGCCTATATCGAACACCGGCTGCGGGTCGCGGCGGGTGGCGAACGGCGTCCCTTCACGCGCGGCGCGCTCGCAGCGATCCATCGGCGGAGTCGAGGAATCCCCCGCCGCATAAACCTGCTCGCCGACCGCGCCCTCCTTGCTGCCTATGCCGCTTCCTCGCCCCAGGTGACTCGTCGCTTTGTGCGGCAGGCGGCTGCCGAGGTCGACGGGCGGACCCGCTCAGAGCCGCGGCGGCGGAAACTGTTGGCGGGCACCGCTGCGATGTTGCTTCTCCTGCTGGGGCTTGGGCTCGGGGGGGCTGGCGCTGGCTGGTGGGACGACCTGGCACTGCGGCTCGCTGGCGCCGGCCAGGGCTTCACCTCGCCCGCTGCGACGTCGTCACCTCTCGCGCCGAGTAGCAGGTTGGGTTTCGATTTCAGGGCGGGAGTCGATGCGGCCTCGCCGCGGCCGGTCACGGCGCTCGAGCTAGGCGCGTTCCTTGAGCAGACCGCGCCCGAGATCGCTGCCGCAGGGGCCTACGGGGCGCTCCTCAAGGCGTGGGGCGAGGAGATAGCGCCCGCGCCCTTGCCGGTCACGCTCGAGGCCGAGATCGAGCTTCTCCAGCGGCTCGGCTTCAACGTGACTTCGCTCTCCCACACCGACCTGATCGAACTCGAGTACCTCGGCCACCCGGCACTCCTGCAGCTCTACTCCAATGATGACGCCCCCCGCGTGCTCACACTGCGTCGCATCGGGGAGGGTTTCGTCGAGCTTCAAGGTCTCCGCGGGGGGCCGAGACTCGTTACGCCGGCTGTCCTCGAACGCTTCTGGGACGGCGAGGCACAGGTCGTCTGGCGCGACCACGAGCTCCTGCCACCACTCCTGAGGGTCGGCGACCGGGGGGCGGGGGTGAGCTGGATCCAGGATGCGCTTGGCGAACTCGGTTTCTTCGCCGGGTCGGCCTCGGGGGCCTTCGACTTTGCGACCGGAAGGGCCGTGCGCGAGTTCCAGGTGGCCTACCACCTCCCCGCGGATTCGGAGGTCGGTCCCCTGACCAAGATGTCGCTCTACCGGGCGTTGCCGCGCTACGCGATTCCGAGGCTCGACGAGGATCCGCTGGGCGTGGTGGGAGATTCCCGATGAGCAGCATTCTCAATGCCCTGCGAAAGGTTGAGGAGGACCGGAGTCCGAATCAGGCGGGACCGCTCCGCGAGCACGTCGCCGTTGCGCCCCGACGGGGCTCCACGCTGTGGGCTTGGGGCGTTGGCGCCCTGGGCGGAATCGTATTCGCCGCGACCCTGCTTCTTCTGACCCGCTCCCTTTGGGTCGGTAGTCTCGTTGATCCCGGGAACCAGGCTCCCGCCACGTCGACGTCTCCCGTCGCTGCCTCACTCTCTCCAGCGCGCCCGGCCCGCCCAGCGGCCTCCGCGGCCGCGCCGGCGCCGTTGGCACGGCCGCTTCCCGCGCCGCCACCGCAGCGGCGGCAAACGTCGCCCCAAGGCGCGCCGGCCCAGCCGCCCGACCCAGAGGCCGCGCGGATCGCTGCGACTGCGCAGCCTGCCTCCCACGCTACGGTCGCCGAGGAGCTCATCACGGAGCAGCCCGGCTTTGAGCCGGAACGCGAGACCTCAGTCGAGGTCGAGGAGCGACTGCCGGCGCCAATGGCGGTGGCGCAGATCGTCTGGCATCCCCGCCCCGAGTTGCGGCGGGCCTGGCTGTTGGTGGACGGCGACAGCGAGCGGAGGGAAGTGCGCGAAGGCGATCGCGTCGGCCACTATACCGTGCGTCGCATCGAGCCGGGCGCCGTGCTTTTTGAGTCGGGCTCGATTGAATTGCGCAGGGTGCTCGGCGCGCAGGGCTAGTGCATCCAGGGGCCGCGACCGCCGCGGCCGCGGCCCTCGCGTTTGCGTTCGCGCATTTCTTCGAGCTGCACCGCGCGCAGGCGCTTGCGCATCCGATAGCGACGCCACTTGTACTTGAGCTTCTCAAGCGAGATGCCCTCGGTCTGACCCCTGGAGCGCAGAAGCAACCATCCCACGACCACTCCCCCCAAGTGACCAATGTGACTCACTGCCGCGCCTCCGAACAACACGTTCAGGCCGAAGTTGATCGGGATCAACCAGATGGCGCGGAACGCCACCGGAGGGAAGATCAGCATGATGGTGCGGTCCGGCCAGGTCAGGGAATAGGCCAGGAGGACACCGTAGACTGCACCCGAAGCACCTACGGTGGGCGTCGACAGGGCCTGGGGTGAGCCCATGTGTTGCAAGATCCAGGGGTAGGTCACGATGAAAAGCCCAGCCCCCACGCCGCAGATCAGGTAGTAGCGCAGGAAGCGACGCGTTCCCCAGACAAGGGCCAGCTGCGACCCAAACATCCACAGCATCAACATGTTCACGAGGATGTGCCCGACATGAACGGGACTGTGCAGGAACATGTAGGTGAAGGGCTGCCAGAGATAGCCGCGTGTCCAGAACGCCTCTGGGCTCGCGGCAAAGCCGTAGCCCACGAAGCCCAGCATCTGGAACACGTACACCGCGAAGTTCGCGATCAGGAGCTGTTTGATGACGGGCGGCGTCACCGGCGGTCCGAATCCCAAACCGGAGCCGCTCTGGTAACCGCGTCCGTTCAATTTGGATCCCCTGGGTGATAGCGCTCGGAGCGAACCGGCAAAGGCTACGGGCTCACCCCGAGAGCGTCAACGAATCCGGGGCCGGCGGGGCGCTCGCCCTAAGCGCGACCGGCCAGCGCGTCGAGCGCCTGGCGGCAGGCGGCGCTCGACTGACCGGAGAGGTCGACGATCGGTAAGTCGAGCCGCATCGTTTCACCGATCGCCTCGATGCGGTCGAGGCACTCCGCGGCGCCGCCGGCGACAATCACCGCCCTGAGCTCCTCCTCCCGCAACGGCGGGAAAAAGGGGTTGTCGCGGGGAAACGCCCGCCGCTGCGCGTCGTCCAGCTTCGAGCCGACGCGTGTTGTGATCCACATCGAACGCGCGACCGTCTTGGGGTCGCGCCCCGCTTCGGCGCACGCGCTCTCGAGGTTGCGTTCGGCAATGGCAACCAATCGGGTGACCGGCGGCAGGTTCACGTCCCAGCGATCGGCCGCCCGCGCCACGCGTTCGAGCAATGCCGCGCTTCGTCCAGCGAGTTCGATGGGGAGGACTCCGCTCCTCGGCGGGGGCGCGAGTTGCACTCCCTCCAAGTGCACATGCCGCCCGCGGTAATCGACGCGATCGCCGCGGAAGAGCGCGGGCAAGACCGCCAGGAACTCATCGAGACGCGCCAGGCGCTCCGCGGCCGAAGTCGTGGGCAGGCCGAACCGCCGGTCCGCGGCGCGCGCGGCGCCGGTGCCCAGAAAAAAGCGCAGGCGTCCGGGGGCAACCTGGCTGGCCGTCACGCTCGCTTGTGCCAGTTGCGCGACGTTCCAGTGGGTGACCAAACGCAACGAGCCAATCTCGATGCGCGGTGTCAACGCGAGCAGCGCAGCGGTAGCTGTCATCGAATGCAGTAGCGGTGCCCGGGGACGGGAGCGACGCAGCGAGATGTCGCCATCGATGTAGAGCGCGCGAAACCCAGCCGCTTCGGCCTCGCGCGCGAGCGAAACGAGCGTGTCGAACTCGTGCACATGGCCGCCGAGCGCGACCCCGAGATTGGCCAGACGGTTAGCCAAAGCGGCCGAGGCGACGAGCGGCGTAGATGAGGGCGAGGGCACTTTTGGCGTCGTCGAGCTCACCGCTCCAAACCATTGCGAGCGCGTCCGCCAGTGGTGTCGGGATGACCTCGATCACTTCGTCGGCCTGATGCTGGGTCGGCACCGCCTCGAGGTCGAAAGCGGCGAAGAGGTGAATCCGCTCGTCCGTGAAGCCGGGCGTCGTCCAAATCGAACCCAGGGGCTCCAAGCGTCGCGCCCGCCGCCCCACCTCCTCGACGAGTTCACGCGCCGCACACACCTCGGGTGGCTCGCCGTCGAGCTTACCGGCGGGTACCTCCCAGATGGTTCCCCCGGCTGCGTAGCGATACTGGCGGATCAGCAGCACCGTCTCCTCGTCCTCGAAGGGGACGATGGCGGCCGCACCCGGGTGCTCGATCAGATCGAGGGTTACGGTACGCCCATTCGGGAGCGTCACCGCGTCGGCGTAGACCGCGATCGTCCGACCCCGGTAAGCGGGAATGCGAGAAGCTCCGCTCACGCGCGGGTGTTCTCCGCAGCGTCGGGGCGCAAACTCCTCGCTCCGCCCTTGCGCTGACCCGCCTTAACTACGCCGTCGGCTTGCCCCGGCCACGGACAGTCTGCCCGCACCGGGCAGACCTCGCAGCGCGGACGCCGTGCGTCGCAGCAGACGCGTCCATGATGGATCACGCGCTGCGAGTACTGCGTCCATTCAGCCTGCGGGATCAGTTCCATCAGATCGAGCTCGATCCGCGCCGGGTCTTCTTCGGAGGTCAGCTCCAGACGCCGGCTGACGCGCTTCATGTGGGTGTCGACCGAGAGCCCGGGGATGCCGAAGGCATTGCCGAGCACCACGTTGGCCGTCTTGCGCGCCACGCCGCGCAAGGAAAGCAAGTCGTCCATCGTGGCAGGCACCTCGGTACCAAACCGTTCCATTAGATCCGCGGCCACCGCCTGAATCGATCTCGTCTTCTGCCGGTAGAAACCCGTCGGGCGGATCAGTTCTTCCACCTGCTCGGGGTTCGCGGTGGCGAGCGCCTGCGGTGTCGGGCATCGCTCGAAGAGCGACGCCGTCACCTCATTCACTTTCTTGTCGGTGCATTGAGCCGAGAGGATCGTGGCGATCAGCAGCTCAAAAGGCGTCCGGAAACGAAGCGCACACTGCGCGTCGGGATACGCCTTCGCGAGCTTGCGCGCGATGCGTCGGGCGCGCTTCCGCAGCGCTGCGGGAGCCTCCATGCCGCGAGCGTACCGAAGCCTGGCTCCGGCGCGAATTCGCACTAGCCTGCCTCGTCGGCTTTAGGGAGCACCGCAACGATGGGGAAACAAGAAGGATGGGGAAACAAGAAGAACGGGCGGTACCGATTCCCGTAGCGGACGCGAGCGATGCCGCCGGCCTCGTGCTGGAAGGGCTCTTCATCGCATCCGCGGGCGGGGACGGCGGCGCGGTCGTAGCGCCGCCGCACCCGCTCTACGGAGGATCGATGGAATCGCCTGTGGTGACCGAGCTGGCGTGGGGCGCCACGCAGTCCGGACTGGCCTCGCTCCGCTTCAATTGGCGAGGTGTCGGCGCCAGCGGGGGGACCGCCAGCGGAGACCTCGCGGTCGGTCAGCGAGATTACGAGGCGGCCCTGGAACACATGGCAGAGACGGTCCCGGGCGACCTGGTGGCGACCGGTTATTCCTTCGGCGCGGGCGCGGCGCTGGCGGCGGGACTGGCTCATCCACGGGTGCGGAGGCTGGTCCTGGTCGCGCCCCCTCCCGCGACGTTGCCCGAAGCGGGTTTGCGCGACGACCAACGTGCGCTCGTTCTGACCGGCGAGCACGACGCGATTGCGCCACCCGCCACCTTGAGCGCGTGGAGCTCCCGCGCGGGGACCGCCTCCTTTGTGGAGATCCCCGGTGCGGATCATTTCTTTGGAGTCGGCCTCGCCGCGATCGCTCGCGAAACAGCCGAGTGGCTCGCCAAAGCGACTGTCGCCTAACGGAGCGCGCAGAGAAGACGAGGCCCGATCAGGCTTCGTTCGGGAGGGCGTAGCCGAGCGGTGGCGAACTCGCTTTTCAGATTACGGGCAACCGCACCCGAAAACAGCTGCCTCCCCCCTCGCGATCGCTCACCGTGAGCGTGCCGCCCACTGCCTCGACGAGGCGGAGCGAGATCGCGAGCCCCAACCCTCCGGCCCGGTCGCTCCGGGTCGAAAAGAAGGGCTCAAAGATGCGGCGCCGCGCCTCGCGGGACACGCCGGGTCCCCGATCCTCGACACGGATTTCGGCGGCGCTGCCCAGCGTGCGGGTTTCGATGCGCACCTCCTGAGCCGCGTCGGTGACGCGAAGTGCGTTGAGCAGCAGATTCATCAGCACCTGTCGCAGGGCGTCCGCGCCCATCGCAACGTGGGTGCGGTCTCCGAGGGCCACCGTGAGCGTTACCTGGGACCGGTCTGCCCGCAGACGTAGCAGCGCCGCAACGCTCTCGACGACCGCGCCGATCTCGCAGTGCGCTTGCTCACCCGGGCCGCTTTCGCCCGCGGCCTGCGCCAAGACGGAGGTCAAAAGCCGCTCGATCCGATCGAACTCGGCCGCGGCGATCTCCCGAAAGCGCGCTTCGAAGGTCGGGTCATTCTGGTGCTCGGGAAGTAGCTGCACGAAAGTCTTGATCGAGACGAGACCGTTGCGGACCTCGTGCACGACCTCGGCGAGAAGCTCGCCCAGCGCGGCCAATCGATCCAGTTGCCCGAGATGAGCGACTTCGTCGTCGCCGCCGCTCCCGGCGCCGACGGCAGAGCGAAGGGCGCCTTGCGAGGCTGAAGCTTGAGGCGGCCGCGGTTGCACCGACGTGGTTGCTACCGAGGCGCGCCGGCCATGTCAACTAAGCGGGGTACGAAGGGCTAGAAGTCCAGGCGCTGCACCTTGCGCGAATCGCTTGCAGAGAGTACCTCGCTCGCGAGCTCAGTCGGCTCCTCACCGACTCGGAAGGCCTGAAAGTAGGCGTCTTTGCTCTGCGCGTCGGCGAGCTTGCCCGTTTCCCGGTCGATGCGAGCGAAGGTCACGCCCTCCGGGACCGGGAAATCGAGCGCCGGTCGCCCGCGGTGCGCCTCACGCATGAAATCGATCCAGATGGGGAGCGCTGCGTGCCCCCCGGTCTCGCCGCGGCCGAGTACTTTGCGTTCGTCGAAGCCCACCCACACGCCTGCCGCGATCTGAGCCGAGAATCCTACGAACCAGGCGTCCCCCTGCTCGTTTGTCGTTCCGGTCTTGCCGCCCAGCGGACGTCCCAGCGACCGAGCGCGCCGTCCCGTCCCGCGCGGATGCTCGATGACGCCCCGCACCAGGTCGAGGGCGAGGTAGGCGTCGAGGGGGTCCATGACCTGGGTGGGATCGGTTGGGACGGTCTCGCCTTCCGCGACCGCGAGCTCCCCCGGCTCGAGCGCGCCCGCTTCGGTAAGCCCATCCGCTGCCTCGGAAGCCGAAGCGACCTCGGGGTTCGAGTCCTCGACCAGAGGGATGTTCTCGAACAGGACGTTCCCGTCGCGGTCCACGACGCGTCGCACAAAGGTGGCGGGCAGGAGCCGCCCGCCTGCGGCGAACACCGCGTAGGCGCGCGTCAGCTCCAGTAGGGAAACCGGGCTCGCGCCGAGCGCGAGCGAGAGGTTGCGCTCGAGGGGGGCGCGAACGCCCAAGCGTCGCGCCAGCCGCAACGCGGGATTGACCCCGATGTCGCGCAGCAAGTGAATCGTGGCATTGTTGACGGACCGCGCCAGGGCTTCTCGCATCGGCAGGGGCCCCAGAAACCGCCGGCCATAGTTTTCCGGGCGCCATTCGAAACCCGACTCGGGATCCGAGTAGACGACCGGCCGATCGTACAACGTGGTAACCGCGGTGAAGCCGTTTTGGAGCGCCGCCGCATAGATGATCGGCTTGAAGGCCGAGCCCGGTTGGCGCCGCGCTTGTACCGCCCGGTCGAATTGGCTGCGCCGGAAATCGTAGCCGCCCACCAAAGCCAGCACGTCGCCGGAGGCGACATCGAGTGCCAACAAGCTGCCTTCCACCTCGGGTTCCTGGTAGAGATCCAACCGCAGCACTGCGTCATCGGCCGAGGTTTCGGCGTCTTTCAGCCCGAAGTGCGCCACATCTCCCACCGCAAATACGTCGCCAATCCGTTTGCGTGGCGCCGCAGATCGGGTCGGATCGCGCGGCCTCGCCCACGCCACGTCGGCCAGCGCAATCTCGCCAATGATCTCCGGCGCGAGCGCGACCCGGGCGCGGTTGGCGCCGGCGTCGAGGGCAACGACCACGCCCTCAAGCGGCGCTTCCTGGTCGCGTAACACGCTCACGCGATCGACTTCGAGGCCGGCTTCAGCCTGCGCGTCGGGGTTCTGGGCGACCCCATTGGCTTCGGCCACCCGAGCGATCTCCGCGTCCAGCGCAGTGGGCTCGACGCGCCGGACCGGCCCTGCCCACCCCTGGCGCCTGTCGAGCTCGCGGAGTCCCTTGCGCAGAGCGAGGGTCGCGGACTGCTGCAGATCCAGATCCAGCGTGGTCTCGATGCGCAGGCCTCCACGCAGCACCTGCTCGCCGGGAAGTACTTCGAAGAGGTACCGCCGGACCTCCTCGGTAAACCAGCTGGCCGCTTCGACAACGTCGATCTCGGCGGTCGCCGCGAGCGCCGGGGGGCGCCCGAGGGCTTGCTGGTATTCGGTCGGGTCAATGAAGCCCAGCTCTTGCATGCGATCGAGCACGTACTGGCGACGCTTTTCGGCCGCCTCGGGGTTCACCCGCGGCGAGTAGCGCGAAGGCGCCTTCGGAAGGCCCGCCAACAGCGCACCCTCCGAAACGTCCAGTTCGTCGACTTCCTTGGCGAAGTAGGTGCGGGCGGCTTCGGCGATTCCGTAGGCTCCCGCACCGAAGTAGATCTGATTCAGGTAGAGCGAGAGAATCTCATCCTTCGTGAAGGATTGCTCGAGGCGACGGGCGAGCACCATTTCCTTGATCTTGCGGTCGAAGTGGCGCTCCGGGGTGAGCAGGAGACTCTTTACGGTCTGTTGGGTGATCGTGCTGGCGCCCTGGCGGATCGATCCCGACGTGAGGTCGACCCACGCGGCGCGGAGAATGGAGCGGTAGTCGATCCCCTTGTGTTCGAAAAAGGCGTCGTCCTCCGCCGCAACGAAGGCGAGCACCACGTGCTCGGGCACCTGGTCGAGAGGAACCAGGCGACGCCGCTCCTCGAAGAACTCCCCGATGACGCGCCCCGCGCGATCGTGGACGATCGATACGACCGCGGGTCGGTAATCGGCGACACTGCGAAGATCGGGGAGGTCGCGAAGGATGACGACGTAGAACGCCACCGCGGTGGCCGCGGTCCCCAGCAGCCCGAGGCCGCAGAACCAGACCAGAAGGGTCCAGGTTCTGGAGTGTCTCGAGCGTCCAGACCTGTTTCCGGACCGGTCACCATACCCGTTTCCAGACCCGTTCTCGGGCCTGTGTCCGGACCGGGCTCTGGACCTCTGCCTCGGCATTCTGCGCTCCCCACGGGACGTTAAGCACCGTAGCCGACGCTTCACGTCCTGCGCTACCGCTTCGGCGCACCTCGGACGGGACTGAACCGGGTTCCGGGCCGCAACGGTGCTCCACGGCTGGACGAGGAGGTGGTATGGCAAGTCGCGCGCTGCGGATGCTGTTCGTAATGGACCCGGTCGAAGCGATCGATATCGACGCCGACACCACCTTCGTCTTGATGCTCGAGGCCCAACGGCGCGGCCACGAGGTGCTCTGCTGCGACCTCGACGACCTCGCGGTGCGCGACGGTGGGCCCCAGGCGCGAGCGCGGTCGGTATCGTTGCGGCGCAAGCGCGGTGCTCACGCCACGCTGGGTTCGGAACGCACCCTGCGCCTGGACGACGGGGTCGATGTCGTCTTTCAGCGCAAGGATCCCCCCGTCGATTCCGATTACGTGACCGCCACCCAGTTGCTCGCTCTGTGTCGGCGCGCTCTCGTGCTGAATCGGCCCGAGTCAGTGATCGTCTGCAACGAGAAGCTCTACGCGCTGCAGTTTCCCGAGTTGATGCCCGAGACCCGGGTGACCCGCACCATCCCCGAGCTGCTCGAGTTCTTCGGCGTCCTGGGCGGAGAGATGATCGTGAAGCCGCTGCACGGCAAGGGTGGCGAAGGCATCTTCCTGCTCCGACGCGGCGACCCCAACCTCGGCTCGATCCTCGAGCAGATCACCGTTTACGAGACGCGTTGGGTGATGGCGCAACGCTACCTCCCCGAGGTGAATCAGGGGGACAAGCGCATCCTGCTCCTCGAGGGCGAGCCTCTAGGCGCGGTGCTGCGTGTCCCGGGCGAGGGGGAGACCCGCGCCAATTTTCACGCCGGCGGACGCCCCGCCAAGTCTGGCCTTGATGCCCGCGATCGCGAGATCGTCGAACGCATCGCCCCACGCCTGCGCCAAGACGGGCTCTTCTTCGTCGGTATCGATGTGATCGGTGGCTACATGACTGAGATCAACGTCACGAGCCCGACGGGGATGCAGGAGATCGACGCACTGGATGGCGTTCGCCTCGAAGAACAGGTGATCGAGCGTGTCGAGAAGCTCGTTCAGGGCTGATGGCAAGGGTCTGCGGAGCGGACCCGCGCAGCGAGGGGGAAGCGCGAGCGGAGTCCGTCGGAGGGACGGGTTTGCGTCGCCGGGGAGCGCCGTCTGACCGCTTCCAATCGCGGGCGAGTCGGGCTGGGACCCGCAGCTCCGTCGGGAACTCGTCGAGAATCCGCTCCTTATCCGTTGACACCCCGACGGTAGACAGGCATGTTCCCGCCGTCCTGTCCGCGCTCCCCCCTCGGAGATGGGACTCCCTCCCGTTATTCGCATCCGCGAAACCAAGACGAAGGAGATCCCATGGCCACGAAGGTTGCCAGAACGGGAATCGCACGTGAAAAGGGCTGGCTCTATTACCTCGACAAGCAGGGCGATGTGAGCCGGGCTCAAATGGCTCGAGGTGGGGGACGGGCTCCCAAGGGGCGCCCGCAGCGCGTCGCGAAGGTCGGCGTCGAGCGGGAAGACGGCTTCCTGTATTTCATCGACAAGGACGGTGACGTCGCGCGCACCAAGATGGCGCGGCCCGGTAGCCGGCGTCGGGCGAAGACGACCCGGCGCAAAAAGGCACCGGCCAGGCGCAAGGCGACCGCGCGTCGCAAGACCACGGCGCGCCGCCCGGCTCGCAAGAAGCCGGCTCGCAAGAAGGCGACCGCGCGTCGCAAGACCACGGCGCGCCGCCCGGCTCGCAAGAAGCCGGCTCGCAAGAAGGCGGCCCGCAAGACCGCCCGGCGCAGCACCGCACGTCGCTCGACGGCCCGCCGCAAGCCGGCCCGACGGCGACGCTGATCTGATGGGCGGGGCGTCGGCGGCCTCCTCTGGCGGTCGTCGACGCCCCGCGCCCGTCCGCGCGCCCTCCTGCCCACACCCGCTTCAGCTCGCACCCGCCTTTGTTCGCACCCGTGTGGGTCGGCAGTTATGGTTCCGCGCGTGGCCGACGAGCCCGCGCACAATCCGTCTTCGCGAGTTCCCTCGCTGTCCGCCCAAGCGGACAGCATCGCTCCCGGTTCCGATCCCTACGCCGTCCTGATCGTCGACGACGAAGAAGCGATCCGCTCGGGCCTGTCCGAGGCTCTGGCCGACGAGCACCGCGTCTTCACCGCCAAGACCGGCCAAGAGGGCCTGGAGATCCTCGATCGGGAAGAGATCGCCCTGGTGATCGCCGATCAGGTGCTCCCCGGCATGACCGGCGTCGAGTTCCTCGAGAAAGCGATCGAACGCAAGCCCACTGCGATTCGCATGATGTTGACCGGCTACGCCGACGTCGCGTCGATCGTGCGCGCAGTGAACGAGGGGCGCATCTACCGCTATATCCCCAAACCCTGGAATCCTGAGGAGTTGCGCCTCAATGTCCGACGCGCCCTCGAGACCTACGGACTGACCAGCGAAAACGTCCAACTCGCTGCGGCGCTGGCGGAAGCCAACCAACGGCTGCGCCAGGAGAACCTCTATCTTCGGCGCGAGGTCGAACGCCGCTACGCCTTCGACCAGATCATCGGCGCGAGTCCCGCCATGACGCGTGTCTTTGAAGTAATGGAGAAGGTGGCCCAGACCTCGGCCACTGTCCTCATCACGGGCGAGACCGGTACCGGCAAGGATCTCGTCGGTCGCGCCATCCACTACGCGAGCCCGCGCAAGGAGGGCCGCTTCGTCGCCCAAAACTGCGGGGCGCTCCCCGACACGCTGCTCGAGAGCGAGCTCTTCGGACATCGACGCGGGGCCTTCACCGGAGCGCATCAAGATAAGAAGGGCCTGTTCGAATTTGCCCACGGCGGCACCATCTTTCTCGATGAGATCGGAGAGACCAGCCCGGGGATGCAGGTCCGTCTGCTGCGCGTCCTCCAGGACGGCGAGGTGCGGCCGCTCGGCGCCTCGGAGGCACACAAAGTCGATGTCCGGGTGATCGCCGCCACCAATCGCGATCTCCGCAAGGCGGTCGAGGCGGGAGATTTTCGCGAGGATCTCTATTACCGCTTGCGCGTGATTGAGCTGCCGCTGCCGCCGCTGCGAGAGCGGCGCGAAGACATTCCCGCCCTGGCGCATCTCCTTCTCGAGAAGGTCAGTCAAAAGATGGGCAAACAGATGCGCGGCTTTACCACTGCGGCGATGAACCGCCTCACCGCACATACGTGGAGCGGGAACGTGCGTGAGCTCGAGAACGAGATCGAGCGGGTGGTCGCGCTGGCGGGTGCTTCCGACGCCGTCAGCGTCGAAATGCTGTCGGAGGAAGTGCGGCGCAGTGCCTCGGCTCCGTCGGGCACGCTGCCTGCAGAAGCCCCTCTCGAAGAGCGCGATCTAAACCGCGCCGTCGACGAGTTGAAGCGTCTCATGATCCAGCGCGCCATCGCGGAAGAGGGAAGCAAGAGCCGTGCAGCCGAGCGCCTCGGGATTCCACGCCAGTCTCTGCAGAAGATGATGAAGCGCCTGCGATTACCGTAGCGCTCGAAGCACAGGGCGTCCGGTGGGGCGGCTCCACTCCGGCACTCCAAAAATCGGCCAGGAGTCCCCCGGTCCTTCAGTCTCGCCCTGTCGGGTGGTATGGTGACAATCCGATGGCAAGCGTTGACAGCGAGACGGTCTATACCAGTCAAACCGAGACACCGATCGGCACGCTCCAGCTCGCCTCGACGGCGCGTGGCCTGCTCTACATCGGGTTGCCTTCCTCAGGCGGCATGGGACTGGCGGGGTTCCTGGCTCGGCGACTGCCGCGAGCCGAGCGAAAACGTGCGTATGCGCCCCACCGCGAGGCGATTCGACAGCTCCTCGAGTATCTCGATGGGAAACGTCGCCGCTTCGAGCTCGAGCTCGACGTGCGGGGCACGGCGTTTCAGCGCCGCGTGTGGGAGGCGCTCCTCGAAATTCCCTTCGGCGAAACCCGCTCTTATGGCGAACTTGCCGCGCGGCTCGGCCAGCCCGGCGCCGCCCGCGCCGTGGGCCTGGCCAATGGCGCCAACCCGCTCCCCCCGGTGATCCCCTGCCATCGCGTGATTGCCGCGGACGGACGGCTTGGCGGCTACGGGGGCGGTGTCCGGCTCAAGCAGCGCCTCCTCGCGATGGAGCAGAACGCCGCGGGCCGCGACCTGCTGTAGCAGGCGAGCAACCGACGCAGGGCAGAGGGAAGCGGCTTCTACCAGTCAGATTGCCTCGAGGGCGGCCTCGAGATCGGCGATCAGGTCGGCGACGTTCTCCACGCCGAGGGAGAGGCGAACCAGTGATTCGCTGACGCCGATCTCCCCCCGCTCGGCCGCCGATAAATCCCAGAAGGACATCGTCGCCGGCAGTTCGATCAGCGATTCGACGCCTCCGAGGCTCGGACCGATGAAGGGGATCCCGCACGCGTCGACGAAGCGCTCGGCGGCGGAGAGATCGCAGTCGAGTTCGAAGGCGACGACTCCCCCGAAGCCCTCCATCAACCGTTTGGCGGTGGCGTAGTCGGGATGGCTGGGAAGGCCGGGATAGAAAACCCGGCGGACCTTCGGGTGGCTCTCGAGCCACGCGGCCGCACGCAGACCGTTCTCGTTGTGCCGATGCATGCGCAGTTCGAGAGTCTTGAGCCCGCGCAGCAATAGATAGGCCGCATGCGGATCGAGCACACCGCCCAGCACGCCGACGGCGCTGCGGAGCACCGCGATGCGCTCCGCGCTTCCAACCGCCGCGCCAGCCAGAATATCGTTGTGCCCCGCCAGGTATTTGGTGGCGCTGTGCAGCACCACGTCGGCCCCCTGTGCCAGCGCGCGCTGATTGATCGGCGACGCGAAGGTCCCGTCGACGACGAGAAGTGCATCGCATTCTCGACACAGGCGGGCCGCCTCGGGAACGTCGAGCACGCGCAGATGCGGGTTGGTCGGTGTTTCACTGAAGAAGAGCCGGGTCTCCGGAAGCAGGGCCCGCGCGAGGGCTTTGGTGTCGGCGGGTTCGATCACGGCGACCTCGACGTCGAGCTTGGCGAGGTAGTCCCGCAGGAACTGTCGGGTTCGCCGGTAACACTCCTTCGTCACCACGATATGGTCGCGCGGTTCGCAAAACGCCAGGAAGAGCGTCGTCGCCGCACACATCCCCGAAGCGAAGAGCACCGATGCCTCGCCCCCCTCGAGGTCCGCCAGCTTCCCTTCGACGGCGCGCCAGGTGGGATTCCCGTAGCGGCCGTATTCGTCCCGGGCGAGGCGCCCCTCCTGGTACGCGCGCACCTCCTCGCCATCGCGAAAGGTGTAGGTTGCGGTCTGGTAGATCGGGGTCGTGATGGATCCGCCCACGCGGTCTTCGCGCTCACCGGCGTGCACGGATCGAGTGGAAAGGCCAGGTTCGGCGCCGGGGCCGCGGTGGGTCATCGAGTGTCAGTGTCCTCTTCTGTTTCGGGCTTGTCAGGCTCCGGGGCGGCCTCGACCTCGCTGTCCATCAGGATGGTGCGGCGCAGCACCCGACCGCCGGGCCGGGTTCGGATCGGTCCCGACCGGGAGAACACCTCGTCGCGCCAGCTAGCGGCGACAGTCTGTCCGGCCGCCACGCGCACGCCATTCCCCGGCAGGACGCTGAACTTTCGCGTCACCTGGTCCGGGCGGGGCTCCCGAGGCTTGTCGGTCGGATCCGATGAGACTTGCGTGTCCAACGCACCCAGATGGATCCAGAGCTCGTCGCCCTGGACCCAGACGACCATCGAGGTCAGGTATTCGGCGGTGAAGAGGTGGAGGCGACGCTTGCGCGAGATCGCCATCACGACCACCTCCTGGTCGGGGGTGGCGCGCTCGAGGGCCTCCGCTACGCCGTCGCCGATCGGGTGGACGAGCTCGGTCTCGATCGCGGCGCGGCGTTCCCGCTTGTCGCCATCGCGCTCGCGCACGTCGAGGCTCGCGAGGATCCGCGCGATCCGGATCGGAGCGATCACCGCCGGGTGCGAGAAGTCGCGCGGCACCGGCTGTCCGCCCGCCCGATCCTCGCGCAGAAACACCCGCACCCCGTCATGGTCGTAGACGGGAGTGCGGACAGTCCGCGCAGTCGCGCAGGCCAGCAAGGCGACACCCAGAAGGGCTCCCACCGCGATGCGCGCGCCAGTGCGTGTGGTCGCAGAACGAATAGCTCGATCCCTGCGGGTTGGGGGGCTCCGAACAATACCGTCCCGAGCGTCTGGGGCGAGCCCCGCGGGCGGTGCAGGGCAGAACCACTGAACAGGATCAATCGAGGGAATTTAGACCCGAAAAACAGCGACTAGGCGCGCTCAAAGCGCCAGAATCCAGTCGCCAATGCCCGGCCACCGGGTCCTCCGCCACTCTTTTGACGTTGACTGGTTTTGCGATCTTGTTCTCAATCTTTTTCACTGCGGAGCTGACGGGTGAGCAGGCGCGTCACTCCTTCCCGCGGGTCGCCTTTGCCCTCCAGCAGGGCGCGCACGCTCTTGGTAATCGGCATATCGACGTCCAGGCGCTTGGACAGCCCGCACGCTGCATGCGTCGTACGAACGCCCTCCGCCACCTCGCCCAGCTCCCGCAGGATCTCCTGCAGGCTGCGGCCGCGTCCCAGCGCGAGTCCGACGCGGCGGTTGCGGGAGAGGTCGCCCGTGCACGTCAGCACGAGGTCCCCCATCCCGGAGAGCCCTTGAAAGGTCAACGGGTTGGCCCCCATGCGGACTCCCAGCCGCGTGATCTCCGCAAGCCCTCGCGTCATCGTCGCGGCCCGTGCGTTGTGGCCCAGGTCGAGGCCGTCGCTCACTCCCGTGGCGATCGCGACCACATTCTTGAGGGCGCCGCCCAGCTCGACCCCGATCACATCGGTGTCCGAGTAGCACCGAAACCAAGGACAAGAGAGATGGGCTTGTACCGCCATCGCATACGCCTCTTCGCGGCAGGCCACGGTGACGACGGTGGGCTTGTGCTGCGCGACCTCGTAGGCGAACGAGGGGCCCGAGAGGTAGGTGAGCCGGGGGTGGTGTTCGGAGGGCAATACCTCGCGGAGGACGTCGTCGGGCGTTTCGCCCGTCTCGACCTCAATCCCCTTGATCGTCGAGACCAATAGGCACCCGGGCGTCAGCCAGCGCACCGCTTCCGTCATGACCCTTCGCAGCGCGTGGCTCGGCACCGCCAAGATCACAAGTTCGCTTCCCCGCAGAACTTCTTCGAGATCGGCGCTCGCGCGGACACGCGCTGGAATGGCCACATCCTTGAGGTAGCGCGGGTTGCGCCGCTCGCTCTGGATGGCTTGCGCAACGCTCGGGTCGCGTGCCCACAGCGCCACCTCGTGCTCGCGGTCCGCGCACAGTATGGCGAGACACGTCCCGAAGCTCCCCGCCCCGAGCACGGCCACCGAAATACTCACAGGCGCAGTCTATCGCGTTGACTCGAAACACGGCCACGGCTACCGTACGCCGCGATTTCGCCCGCAAATCCGGAGTCTTGGGCGATCCCCGCGGTCTGCGCCCAACCCCAGCCCACGCGCGTTCATCCGAGTCAAGGAGGGAGCTTGCTCGCGGAGTACACCGGTATCGTCGCGATCATGCTGATCGGATTCATCCTGGCTGGCGCGCTCCTCGGCGTCCACTTGCTCCTCGGGCCCCGGCGTGACTTCGAAGAAAAGGCCGATCCGTTCGAGTGCGGCGAGCGCCCGATCGTTTCGCCCCACCAACGCTTCTCGGTGAAGTTCTACATCGTCGCGATGCTCTTCATCCTCTTCGATGTGGAAGCCGTCTTTCTCTATCCGTGGGGCGCGCTCTTCACCGAGCTCGGCTGGTTCGGTCTCATCGAGATGGCGAGCTTTCTGCTCGTGCTCACGGTGGGTCTCGCTTACGTCTGGCGGAAGGGGGCCCTCGAATGGTGATCTCGGAGGCGACGCGCGCGGCCATCCGGGCGCGCATGGAGCAGTACCCAGACAAGCGGGGTGCCCTGCTGCCCGCAATGCATCTGGTGCAGAGGGATCTCGGTTACCTATCGGCCGAAACCCAGCGTGAGCTCGCCGAACTGTTCGGTATCCATCCGATCGAGGTGATGGAGGTCGTGAGCTTCTACAACATGTTCTACGACCGGCCACAGGGCCGGCACCACGTCGAGGTGTGCACCAACCTGCCCTGTTCGCTCCGCGGTGCGCGGGATTTGCTGCGGGGCCTCGAGTCGCACCTCGGCATCCGCGCGGGTGAGACCACCGCGGACGGCCGGGTCACACTGGGTCACGAAGAGTGTCTGGGCGCTTGTGCCTTTGCCCCGATGCTGCGCGTCGACGACACCTATCACGAAGATCTGGACCTCGATCGCGCCGTCCAGATCCTCGACGCGCTGGACTAGGGGGCGCCGTGCAGGACGCTCCCTGGATCACCAACTACCTGACCGAGTACTGCGGCGACGACGCCTTCGGCACCCTCGAGGGCTACCGCGCACGCGGCGGCTACGAGGCGGCCCGCAAAGCGCTCACCCAGATGAGCCCCGACGACGTGATCGAACTGGTCAAGGAATCGGGTCTTCAAGGCCGCGGAGGCGCGGGTTTCTCGACCGGTCTCAAGTGGTCGTTCATGCCCAAGGACAGCGACAAGCCGAAGTACCTGGTCTGCAACGCCGACGAATCGGAGCCCGGGTCCTTCAAGGACCGCCTGCTCATGGAGCGGGCTCCCCATCAGATGCTCGAGGGGATCTTGATCGGCGCCTGGGCGACGGGCGCCGAGAAGACTTTCATCTACATCCGGGGTGAATATGCGTTCCCCGGAGCGCAGGTTCAGCGCGCCGTGGACGAAGCCTACGCCGCCAGCATCCTGGGCGAGAGCGTTCTCGGAACGGGTTTCCGCCACGACGTCGTCGTCACGATGGGCGCGGGCGCCTACATCTGCGGCGAGGAGACCGGACTCCTCGAATCCCTCGAAGGCAAGAAGGGGCAGCCGCGCAAGAAACCCCCGTTCCCCGCCCAGTACGGTGCCTTTGGCAGGCCGACGACGGTGAACAACGTCGAGACCTTCTCTCACGTACCGCACATCGTAGGCCGCGGTGCCGAGTGGTTTCACACCTTCGGGACCGAGAAGAGTCCCGGCACGACAATCTTCGGCGTCTCAGGTCTGGTGAAGCGCCCCGGCCTCTACGAGCTCCCCCTGGGCACCCGCCTCGACGAGATCGTGTTCGACTACGCGGGCGGGCCGCTCGAGGGGCGCAAGGTCAAAGGGGTCATCCCCGGTGGCATGTCGATGCCGATCCTCCCGGCGAGCGGTCTGGATGTGCCGATGGCCAACGAGTCCCTGCGCGAGCGGAAGACGATGCTCGGTACCGGCGGCGTCATGGTGATGGACGACAACACTTGTATGGTCCGCGTCGCTTGCATCATCACCTATTTCTTCCGCGACGAATCCTGCGGCCAATGCACCCAGTGCCGCGAGGGCACCGGGTGGCTCCACAAGTTGGTGCAGCGCATCGAGCGGGGGGCGGGGTCTTCGGACGACCTCGACGTCCTACTCGACGTCGCTGGCAAAATGGAGGGCCAGACGATTTGTGCCTTCGCGGATGCCGCCGCGTGGCCGGTGCAGGGCCTGCTCCGCCACTTCCGTGACGACTTTGAGGAACACGTGAAACAAGGGAAGTGCCCCTTCCCGCAGAGCTTCGAGCTGTAGGGGGAGTCGGAACTCCCATGCCCCGGATCACCGTCGACGGCGACGCCTACGAGGTCGAGGAGGGTCGCACGATTCTGCAGGCCCTCGACGACCTCGGCCTGCTGATGAATGGCGTCGATATCCCGCACTACTGCTGGCACCCCAAGCTGAGCATCGACGGCTCATGCCGGCTCTGTCAGGTGGAGATCGAAGGCGTCCCCAAGCTCCAGATCGCCTGCAATACGCCCGTCCAGGACGACATGGTGGTCCACACCCAGACCGAGCGCGTCCGACAAGCCCGGCAAGGGGTGATGGAGTTGCTGCTCATCAACCACCCTCTCGATTGCCCAATCTGCGACCAGGCGGGCGAGTGCAAGCTCCAGGAC